>DATGIN010000319.1:0-19675 GCA_035295705.1 Caulobacteraceae bacterium | reverse complement strand
CGACCAGCCCTACGCCAAGCGGCTGGCCGCATGGACACGCGACGCCGCGCGCGGCGAAACCGCATCGCAGCTGACCGCCCCCGAGCTTGCGGCGGTGCTGCGCACGGTCATCGCGCGTCGCCCGACCGATCCCGTGGCGCTGGTCTACCTGGCGCACGCCGATGTCGACTCCGGCGACCCGGCGGCGGCGGAGCAGGATCTGCGCCGGGCGATCGCGCTGCGACCTCAAAGCGCGGCGCTTTGGCAGCTGCTGGGCGAGACGCTGGCGATGCAATCCGGCGATGCGCCGTCGCCGCAGGCGCGCGCGGCGTTCGAGCACGCGCTTGCGCTCGATCCGGCCCTCATCTCCGCCCGCTATGCGCTTGGCCAGCTGAAGATCGCAGGCGGCGACGTCAGCGGCGGCCTGGCCGATTGGAACGCCACGCTCGCCGCGCTTCCCGCAAACGATGCCTCGCGCGCGGCGCTGGCGCAGCAGATCGCCTTCGTCCGAAAGACCGGCGCCCTGCAAACCGTACAACAGGATGCAGGACAGCCAGGCGCGCAGGTGATGATCCGCGCCATGGTCGCCAGCCTCGCCGCCCGGCTGAAAGCGCATCCGGACGACCCCTCGGGATGGGGCCGCCTCATCCGGTCCTACGCCGTCCTCGGCGACGAACCGGCGCGGGCCGGCGCAGAGGCGGCGGCGCGGGCGGAGTTCAGGGACCGTCCCGCCAAATGGACCGCGGTCGAACAGGCGGAGGCCGCCCCGCAATGAGCCTGGCGCCGAAATCCCGCAAAGCGCGTCGGAGGCTGATGGCGGTGGCGATCGCCGCGCCGGTTCTCGCCGGCGCCGCAGCGCTGGCGCTCTTCGCGCTCGGCGACTCCGTCTCGTTCTTCTACTCCCCGACGCAGGCGAAGGCGGCGCACGTGCCGGCCGGGCGCACGATCGAGCTCGGCGGCCTGGTGCAGACCGGCAGCCTGCGCAAGACCCCGGGCGGCGGCGTCGCCTTCGACGTCACCGACCTTAGGGGCCAGGATCCCGTCGTCTACCAGGGCGAGGTCCCCGATCTTTTCCGCGAGGGGCAGGGCGTGGTCGCCAAGGGCGCCTTCCGCGCCGACGGGGTGTTCCAAGCGAGCCAGATTCTGGCCAAGCACGACGAGCGTTACATGCCGCGCGAGCTGGTCCGGGCGCTGAAGGCGTCGGGCGAATGGCGCGGACAATCCGACCTGGCGAAGGCCCCATGACGGCTGAGTTCGGCTCCTACGCCCTTGTGCTCGCCTTCGCGCTCTCGCTCGCCCAGGTCGCGCTCTCGACCGGCGGGCGTCTGAACGGTTCGCGCGCACTGGCCGGCGCCGGCGAAGGCGCCGCGGCCGGCGCCTTCATCTGCGTGGCCTGCGCCTTCGCGGCGCTGATGTTCGCCTTCGTCACGTCCGACTTCTCGGTCGCCAACGTCGCCGCGAACTCGCACACGGCAAAGCCGCTGCTCTACAAGATCACCGGAGTCTGGGGCAGCCACGAAGGCTCGATGCTGCTCTGGTGCCTGGCGCTGACGGGATACGGCGCGGTCATGGCGCTCTTCGCCGGCGCGCTGCCGCCGCGGCTCAAGGCCGACGCGGTCGCGATCCAGGGCGCGCTCGGCGTGCTCTTCGTCGGCTACACGGTGTTTGCGTCGAATCCGCTCGTCCGCCTCGCCAATCCGCCGGTCGAGGGCGCGTCGCTCAATCCGCTGCTGCAGGACCCGTTCCTCGCCATCCACCCGCCGTTCCTCTACGCGGGCTACGTCGGCATGTCCGTGGTGTTCTCGCTGTCGCTGGCGGCGCTGATCGAAGGGCGGGTCGAGGCCGCCTGGGCGCGCTGGATCCGGCCGTGGGCGTTGGCGGCCTGGAGCCTGCTCACCGTCGGCATCATGCTCGGCTCGTTCTGGTCCTACTACGTGCTCGGGTGGGGCGGCTGGTGGTCCTGGGATCCGGTCGAAAACGCCAGCTTCATGCCGTGGCTGGCGGCAACGGCGCTGCTGCATTCAGCGACGGTGACCGAAAAGCGCGGCGCGCTCGCCGGCTGGACCGTGTTCCTCGGCCTCCTCGCCTTCAGCTTCTCGATGCTCGGCGCCTTTCTGGTGCGCTCGGGCGTCCTGACCTCGGTGCACGCGTTTGCGATCGATCCCAAGCGCGGGGTTCTTCTGCTCTCGATCCTCGCGCTGGCCTCCGGCGCCGGATTTCTGGTCTTCGCCTGGCGCGCGCCGAAGCTGCCGCCGGGCGGCCTCTTCGCGCCGGTCAGCCGCGAGGCGATGCTGGTCCTGAACAACCTCTTCATCGCGGCGGCCACGGCGGCGGTGCTGTTCGGGACGCTCTATCCGCTTATCCGCCAGGCGCTGAGCGGCGACGCGGTCTCGGTCGGCGCCCCCTACTTCAGCCGCACCTTCGGGCCCATCATGGCGTCGGTCCTGGTGCTGCTGCCGCTGGCCATCCTGATGCCATGGAAGCGCGCCGACCTCGTGGGCGCCGCGCAACGCCTCTGGCTCGCCGCGGTCCTGGCCCTGGCCGGCGCCGCCTTCGCCCTGCTGATCGCAAGGCCCGGGGACGCCGTCACGGCGGCCGGAATCGCCCTCGGCGTCTGGATCGTCGCGGGGACGCTCACCGAGCTGTTCGAGCGCGTGCGGGGCGGCGGGGCCGGCGCGGCGTGGCGGCGGCTCGTCGGCCTGCCGCGCGGCAGCTGGGGCATGAGTCTCGCGCATCTGGGGCTTGGCGTCTTCATACTCGGCGCCGCGCTCGAGACCAGCGGGCGGATCGAGGCGGCCAAGGTGCTTTCCGCCGGCCAGTCGATCCAGGTCGGCGCCTATCAGCTCTCGCTCGGCAAGGTCGGCGACGTGCAGGGGCCGAACTACACCGCCCAGCGCGCCATTCTCGCCGTCACCCGCTCCGGCCGCGCCATCTGCCAGGCGGCGCCCGAGCGGCGGTTCTATCCGGCCAACCGGCAGAGCCTTTCGCGCGTCGCGATCTGCCTGCAGGGGCCGAGCGACCTCTACCTCGTGCTCGGCGAGCCCAGGACGGCCGATGACGGGCGCGCGGGCTGGCTCGTCCGCGGCTACTGGAACCCGTTCGTGCGGCTGCTGTTCTTGGGCCCGCTGCTCATGGCCTTCGGAGGCGCGCTCTCGCTCTCCGATCGGAGGCTGAGGCTGGGCGTGCCCCGCCGCGCCGCCGCGCCGCAGGCGGCGGCGGAGCCGGCGCGGTGAGCCGCTGGGCCCGCGCGGGGGCGATCGCCGCAGCGCTCGCCTCGCTGGCCGGCGCCGCGGCCGATCCCGCCGACCAGCTTAAGGACGCGGGGAAGGAAGCGCATGCCCGGGCGCTCTTCCGCGAGATCCGGTGCGTGGTTTGCCAGAGCGAGTCGATCGACGAGTCGGAGGCCGACATCGCCCGCGACCTGCGCCAGTTCGTCAGGGCGCGGGTCGCGGCCGGCGACAGCGATCGCGCCATCAAGGCCGCCCTCGTCGCTCGCTATGGCGAATTCGTCCTGCTCGAGCCGCGCTTCTCGCTCGGCAACGCCGCCCTCTGGCTGGCGCCCTTCGTCGTGGTCCTCGCCGGCGCAACCGTCGTCCTCGTCCGCCGCCGGGCGCAGCAGCCGGCCCCCGACGACCTCAGCGACGATGAACAACGCCGCCTTTCAGCCCTGACAGACAACTGAACAATACGGCGCCGTTCAGCCACGTTTCAGTCCACGAATGCAGGTAACATGCGGCCGATTGAGACGCCGACCATTGGCGCCGAACGGTCTGATCCCTAGGTTTGGGCCGATCGGGCCGCATGCGTTGCGACGATGGCCCGACAGCTAAGGATCGTAGAGACGATGGCCTCCCTGAAATCAGGCATCATCATCGGCGTCGCCGCCGTTGGCGTCGCATTCGCGGCCTTGGCCGCCGGCGGGCTGCGCGTGACGCCGAACGCGATGAGCGCCGGTCCTTTGCAGACGCGGCTGGCCTCGACCGCGACCATCTTCTCGCCCCCGCCCGGGGCCCCGCTGTCGTTCGCCGACATCTTCGATCGCGTCTCGCCGGCGGTGGTCTCGATCGACGTGGTCTCGCACGTCAGCCTGCGCGATCTGCAGGGGATCCCCGGCTTCCCAGGCTTGCAGGGCGCGCCGGACAACGGGGACGACGGCGGTCAGCCGCCGACGCAGAAGGCGGAGAGCCAGGGCTCCGGATTCTTCATCTCGTCGGACGGCTACATCGTCACCAACAACCACGTCATCTCGCACGCGGAAGACATCAAGGTGACGCTGAAGGATGGCCGCATCCTGCCGGCGCGGGTGATCGGGCACGACTCCGCCACCGACCTCGCGGTCCTGAAGGTCGAGGGTCACAACTATCCATTCGTCGACTTCGAGAACTCGGCCAAGCCGCGGGTAGGCGACTGGGTGATCGCCATCGGCAACCCGCTCGGCCTGGGCGATACCGCAACCGCCGGCATCGTCTCGGCCTACGGCCGCGACATCGGCGACAGCTTCGTCGACTTCATCCAGATCGACGCTCCGATCAACCTCGGCAACTCGGGCGGCCCGACGTTCGACACCTACGGCCGCGTCATCGGGGTGAACTCGCAGATCGCATCGCCGTCCGGCGGCTCGATCGGGATCGGTTTCGCGATTCCCGCCGATCTGGCCCAGAACGTCACCCAGCAACTCATCTCCAGCGGCAAGATCGTGCGCGGCTACATGGGCGCCTCGATCGAGAACGTTACCCCGGCCATCGCCGAGAGCCTCGGGATGGGCTCGCGCAAGGGGGCGCTGGTCGCCGACCTGACGCCGGGCGGTCCGGCCGAGAAGGCTGGGGTCAAGTCAGGCGACGTGGTCGTCGGTCTCGACGGCCAACCGGTGAACAGCGCCACCGAGCTCACGCGCCTGGTCGCGCAGAGCCACGCCGGCCAGGTCCTGCACCTCGCCATCCTGCGCGACGGCAAGCCGGTAACGGTCGACATCCGCTCGGGCGTTCGCCCGCCCGAGGAACAGCTGGCGCTCAACCAGAATGGCGGCGACGACAACGCGCCGGTCGCCCCGGACTCCGCGCCGGCCGACCATCCGCACGTGCTTGGCATGACGCTGGGCGCGATCGACGAGAGCACGCGCCGCCGCTTCTCGATGAGCCCAGATGCGCACGGCGCGCTGGTGCTGGGCGTGAACGGCTCGTCGGACGCGGGCGAGCAAGGGCTGCAGGCCGGCGACCTGATCGTTCGCGCCGGGGATCTCAGCGTGGCCCAGCCGCGCGACGTCGAGCTCGCCGTGGCCACCGCCAAGAAGGAGGGGCGCACCAGCATCCTGCTCGGCATCCGGCGCGCCGGCCGCACCATCTTCGTGCCGATCAAGATGGACGGCTAGGACGCCCGCGCGAAAGGGGGGGGCTATGCGGATCCTGATCATCGAGGACGACGCCGAGGCCGGCGCGGCCATGGTGAGGGGTCTGACGGAAGCGGGCCACGAAGCCGATCTCGCGGGCGATGGAGCGCTCGGGCTCGAGGCGGCGCGCAAAGGCGGCTTCGAAGTGCTCGTCGTCGACCGCATGATGCCCAAGCTCGACGGTCTCGCCGTCGTCGAGACGCTGCGCCGCGAAGGCGACCAGACGCCGGTGCTGTTCCTGACCGCGCTTGGCGAGATCGAGGATCGGGTGGCCGGCCTGCGGGCCGGCGGCGACGACTACCTCGTCAAGCCCTACGCCTTCGCGGAGCTCATCGCCCGCGTCGAGGCGCTCTCGCGCCGGCGCGAGACGGGCGCTGTGGCCACGACGCTGCGCGTCGGCGATCTCGAGATGGACCTCATCGGGCGAAGCGTCCGGCGAGAAGGCAAGCCGATCGACCTGCAGCCACGCGAGTTCCAGCTCCTGGAGTTCATGATGCGCCACGCCGGGCAGTCGGTGACGCGCACGATGCTGCTCGAGAAGGTCTGGAATTATCACTTCGACCCGCAGACCAACGTGATCGACGTGCACGTTTCCCGCCTGCGCTCGAAGCTCGACAAAGGCTTCGATCGCCCCATGCTGACCACCGTGCGGGGGGCGGGCTACCGGCTGGATGGCTGAGCGATGCGGCTGCCCGCGCTCTTCCGCACGACGCCGTTCCTTCTGACGCTGCTGTTCCTGGCGCTGTTCGCCGCCTCGGCCGCGGCGTTCCTCGGCTATGTGTACTTGAGCACCGCCGGCGAGGTGACGCGGATCGTCGACCGCGACCTTTCGCAGGAGACGCGGACTCTGCAGCGTCTATACGCCAAGGGCGGCGACCCGGCGCTGCTCCAGCGGTTCGCCGCTTCGAGCGCCGCCGATGGGCCCTTCCTCTATCGGCTGCAAGACCGCGCCGGACGCATCCTGGGGGGGACCCTGAAAGGGTCCGCGGTGCGCCAGGCCGGCACGACCGGACCGGTGTGGATGCGACTGGACTCGTGGCCGGCCGCCGGGGGCGAGGGCCGCAGGCGCCCGCTCGCGCGCGCCGACGTGGCGCGCTTGGCCGGCGGCGAGACCCTGGTGGTGGCGGCCGACGTGAGCTTCGCCGAGAGCTTCGTCCAGCGGGTGACGCGCGCGATGTGGGGGGCTGGCGCGCTTGTCATACTCCTGGGCCTCGCCGGCGGCCTCCTGGTCAGCCGCAACGTCAACCGGTCCCTCGCGCGCCTCAACAGCGTCATATCGGCCGTGCGCGGCGGCAACCTCTCGGCTCGTGTCGTGCTGGCCGAAACCCGCGACGAGTTCGGGGAGCTGGCCGGCGGCCTGAACGACATGCTGGCCAGGCTGGAAACCTCCATCGCCGGCCTGCGCCACGCCGGCGACGCCATCGCCCACGACCTGCGCTCGCCGCTCACGCGCCTGCGCGCCCGCCTGGAGCTGGCGCTGCTCGACGTCGAGGCCGGCCGCGGCGACCCGAAGGCGGCGCTGGCCCAGGCGCTCGACGACGCTGACGCCCTGCTCGCGACCTTCTCCACGGTGCTCGCGATCGCCCGCCTGCAGGCCGCCGGCGCCACGCCCAAACAGGCCTCGTTCGATCCGAGCCAGCTCGCCGGCGAGATCGCCGAACTCTACGAGCCGGCGTGCGAGGAGCACGGGCTCGACTTCAAGGCCGAGCTCTCTCCGGGCCTGTCGGTTCGCGGCGATCGCGAGTTCATCGCCCAGGCGCTCGCCAACCTGCTCGACAACGCCGTCAAGTACACGCCGCGCGGCGGCGCGGTGATGCTGCGCTCGCGGCGGCGGTCGTCCGGCGAGGTCGAGTTCTCCATCACCGACACCGGCCCCGGCGTCAGCGACGCCGACCGCCACCGCATCGTCGAGCGGTTCGTGCGGCTGGAGAACAGCCGCAACAAGCCGGGCGCCGGGCTTGGCCTTTCGCTGGTGGCGGCGGTGGCGGAGGCGCACGGCGGGCGGCTGGAGCTGGACGAGGGCCCGGGCGCGGTCGCCGGCTCCGGGCCGGGTTTGCGCGTGGCGCTGGTGCTGCCGAGAGCGGCATAAGGCCGCCCGCGTGGCGCTCGCCGATACGCTTCGACCCTGCGGACCGGTCACCGACAAGCCGCGCGCCGCCGGCGTCCTGGCGCGGCTGGCCGCGGAGGCGAGCGAAGGCGGATGGGACGCAAGTCTCGCCGCCGCCGCGCCCGCGCTGGCGCCGGTGTTCGCCGCCTCGCCCTACCTCGCCGGCCTTGCGTTGCGCAGGCCGCAGGCGCTTGGCCGCATCCTCACCGCAGAGCCGGATGAAACGCTCGAGCGCATTCTCGCCGAAGCCGGCGGCGAGCCGGTGGAGGATGCGCTGCGCGTCGCCAAGCGCGACCTGCACCTCTTGACCGCGCTCTGCGACCTCGGCGGGGTATGGGACCTCGAGGCGATCACGCGAGCCATGACGCGCTTCGCCGACCGGGCGGTGACGCTGGCGCTCGAGGCGGTCGCGGCGCGCGAGCGCGCGGCCGGCCGGCTGCTGGCCGGCGACGCCGCGGCAGGGCCGGTCCCTGGCCTTTTCCTGATCGCGATGGGCAAATACGGCGCCTTCGAGCTCAACTACTCGAGCGACATCGACATTTCGGTGTTCTACGCGCGGGACGCTTTGCCGCTTGCGCCGGCGGTCGAGCCGGAAGCGTTCGCCGACCGCGCGACGCGGGCGCTGGCCGAGCTGCTGCAGGCGCGCACCGCCGAGGGCTACGTCTTCCGCGTCGACCTGCGGCTTCGCCCGGACCCGGCGGTGACGCCGCCGGCCGCGCCGGTCGCCGGCGCCATCGCCTACTACCAGAGCCTTGGCCAGAACTGGGAGCGCATGGCCTTCATCAAGGCCCGGCCCGCGGCCGGCGACCTCGGCTGCGCGCGCGCGTTCCTGGCCGAGCTTTCGCCGTTCGTGTGGCGGCGCAGCCTGGACTTTGCCGCCATCGCCGACGTCCAGTCGATCAAGCGGCAGATCCATGCCGAGAAGGTGGACGACCGCCTCTCGGCCCGCGGCGCCGACGTCAAGCTCGGCCGCGGCGGCATCCGCGAGATCGAGTTCTTCGCCCAGACCCAGCAACTCATCCTGGGCGGGCGCGACCCGAGCCTGCGCGCCAGCCGCACGCTGGATGCGCTGAGCGCGCTGGCGGCCGCCGGGCACGTCGCGCCACGCGTGGCCGCGGAGCTCAGCGAGGCCTATGTGCGCCTGCGCGCGCTCGAGCACCGCGCGCAGATGATCGCCGACGAGCAGACGCATCGGCTGCCCGAGGACGCGCAGGCGCGGAGCCGCATCGCGGCGCTCGCGGGCGCGCCAAGCCTGAAGAGTTTCGATGCCGACACCGGACGCCTGCTGGCGCGGGTGAACGCCCGCTACGCCGAGCTGTTCGCCGACACCGAGGATCTGTCGTCGCGGTTCGGGAGCCTTGTCTTCACCGGCGTCGAGGACGATCCGGAGACGCTGCGCACGCTTGCGCGCATGGGTTTCTCCGACCCGCATCGGGTCGCGGCCACGATCCGCAGCTGGCATCACGGCCATACCGCCGCGACGCGCAGCGAGCAGGGGCGCGAGCTGTTCACCCGCCTTGCGCCCCGCCTGCTGGAGGCGGCGCACGCGACGGGCGCCCCGGACGCGGCCTTCACGCGCTTCGCCGCCTTCTTCGAGGGCCTCGCCGCCGGCGTGCAGGTCCAGTCGCTGTTTCTCGCCCAGCCGAAGCTGTTCCAGCTGATCGTCGAGGTGATGGCGTTCGCGCCGGCGCTGGCCGCGGTGCTGGCCCGGCGCCCGGCGGCGCTCGACGCGCTGCTCGACCGCGACTTCTTCGCCCCGCTCGAGCCCGCCGAAGCGGCCGAGCTGTTCGCGGCCGCGATCGCCGAGACGGATGGCGGCTTCGAAGCGGCGATGGACGCGATCCGCCGCGCCCACCGCGACCAGAGCTTCCGCGTGGGGGTGCAGGTGATGAGCGGCGCCGCCAGCGCGGCGGAGGCCGGGCGCGCCTTCGCCGACCTGGCCGACGCTTCGATCCGGGCGCTCGCGCCGGCGGCGCTCAGGGAGATCGACCGGATCGCGGGCGCCTTTCCGGGCGCGGTCGCGGTCGTGGCGCTCGGCAAGTGCGGCTCTCGCGAGATGACGGCCGGCTCCGATCTCGACCTGATGACCCTCTACCGCGCAGCCAGCCCCGACGCCGCCTCGGCCGAACGGGGTTGGGCCGCGGAGACCGTCTATGGGCGGTTCACCCAGCGGCTGATCGCGGCGCTCTCGGCGCCGACCAAGGAGGGCGGACTCTACGAAGTGGACATGCGGCTCAGGCCATCGGGCTCGAAGGGCCCCGTTGCGGTCTCGCTGCGCGCGTTCCAGGACTACTACGCCGCCAGCGCCGAGACCTGGGAGCTCCTCGCCCTTACCCGCGCCCGCATCGTGTGGGCGAGCGACGAGGTGTTGTTCGCCGGCCAGGCCAGGGCGGCGATCGAAGCGGCCCTCCGCCGTCCACGCGATGCGCGCGCGACCGCCGCCGACGTCCGCGAGATGCGCACGCTGATGGCGTCGGAGCGGCCGCCGGCGGGCTTCTGGGACCTGAAGCTCTCCCCAGGCGGGCTCGTCGACGTCGAGTTCGCCGCCCAGTACCTCCAGCTCGTGCACGCCGCCAACGGCGGGCCGCTCGTGACCGAGACCGCCGAGGCGCTCGCCGCCATGGCGAGGGAGGGCTTCGCGCCGCAGGCAGCCATCGATGCGCTGATCGCCGCCTGGCGGCTGCAGCAGGATCTCGCCCAGCCGCTTCGCCTGGCGGTCGGCGAGGCGGCCGATCCCGAGCTGGAGCCGAAAGCGTTCCAGGCGATCCTGGCGCGGGCCGCTGGCGTGCGCACCTTCCACGCGCTGCGCGGTCGGCTGGAGCGCGTGCGAGCCGCCGCGCTACGTGCGTTCGACGACCTCGTGCCCAACCAAGCCGAGCCTCGGGCGTGAGCCGCGACCCCGATGAGGAGCTCATCGCGCGCATCGCCGGCGGCGAGCCGGGCGCGGCGGAGGCGTTCGTATCGCTCAAGCTCGGCCGCATCCTGGCGCTCGCCCGCCGCATGCTGGGGGACGCCGCCGAGGCCGAGGACGTGGCGCAGGAGGTGTTCCTGCGCGTCTGGCGTCACGCGGCGGAATGGCGGCCGGGCGCAGCGCGGTTCGACACCTGGATGCACCGGGTGGCGCTCAACCTGTGCTATGACCGCCTGCGCCGGCGGCGGGAGCAACCCTACGCCGAACCGCCCGACAGTCCCGACCCCGGGCCGGGCCCCGACCGCGGCCTGCAGGCAAGCGACGTTGCTGATGCGGTCGCCGCCGCCATGGCGAAGCTTCCCCATCGCCAAAGGGAGGCGATTGTGCTCTGTCACTATCAGGAGTTGGGGAATATCGAAGCGGCGGAACTGATGGGCGTGAGCGTTGAAGCGCTTGAGAGCCTGCTCGCGCGCGCCCGGCGCAACCTCCGGACGATGCTGAAACCTCTAGCGGATGGGCTCTAGAAGGAGTGGCCCTGTGAGCGCCGACGAGGCGATGGACGAAGCGAGGTTCGAGGCGTTGCTGGCCGCCTATGGCGCCGATGCGCGGCGTTGGCCGGACGCCGAGCGCGCCCAGGCGCTGCGCCTTTTGGCGATGAGCCCGGCGGCGCACGCGCGGCGCGCCGAGGCGATGCGGCTGGACGCCGCCCTCGACGCCTGGCGGCTCGGGCCGCCGCCCGCCGATCTGCAGGCGCGGATTGCAGCGGCCGCCCCCCTGGCGCGCCTGTTTCGCCCGCGCGTCCTTTGGGCCTCCGCCGCCGGGCTGGCCGCCGCTTGCTTGCTCGGCGTCATGCTCGGCGCCGGCGTCGGGCCCACGCTGACCGCCGCGCAGCCGGCGGCCGACTCCGCGGTGACGGCGGCGCTCGACGGCGCGTCGGAGTACACGCCCAGCCTCGACGCCGAAGGCGCCGGCTGATGCGCCCCCGCACGCTCGCCATCCTGCTCGGGCTGTCGCTGGTGCTGAACGTCTTCGTGATCGGCGCCTTCGTCGGCGTCTTCTTCGGACAGAACCTTGGGCCGCGGGCCGCGGCGCGCGCCAACCCGTTGATGGCCGCCGCCGACCGGCTGAACCCGGTGGAGCGCGACACCTTCCGCGCGCTCATGCAGGACGAGGTCCAGCGCGAGGGACCGACCGCGCTCGATGCGCGCATGCAGCGCCGCCGCGCCGGCGAACTCATGCGGGCGCCGGTGTTCGACCGGGCGGGGGCGCAAGCGGCCCTCGACCGCGCGCGAGCCGACGACATGGCCGTCCGCGCGGCCATCGAGGGCGCCCTTCTCGACTTCGCCGCCAAGCTAGATCAGCAGGACCGGACCACGCTCGCCCAGGGGCTGGGTCGCTCGCCGCGCTGGTTCGCCGGCCGCGGCGGCGCTCCGGGGCCGGGCCAGCCTCCCGCCGCGCCACCGCCCAGCCGCCAACCGTAGCGTTACGCCGCGAAGGCGTCGGCGTCGCTGTCGTGGCGCACCGGCAAGGTCACGCTGACGGTGGTGCCGGCGCCGGGCTCGCTGCTCAGCTCGAGCACCCCGTGGTGCAGCTCGACCAGTGACTTGGTGAGCGCCAAGCCGAGCCCGGTGCCCTGCTGGGTCTTCGAGTGCTGGCTCTCGATCTGCTCGAACGGCCGCGCCAGGCGATCGAGGTCGCTGGCCGAGATGCCGATGCCGGTGTCGCGGACGAAGAGGCGCACGCGGTCGCCCGAGCCGTCACCGCGCAGGAGCTCCGCCCCGACGCGAACCAGCCCGCCGTTCGGCGTGAACTTCAGGGCGTTGGACAACAGGTTCAACACCACCTGCTTGATCGCCCGGTAGTCCGCCTCGATGTCGGGCAGCGGCGGCAGGTTGACCTCCAGCTCGAGCCCGCCGGTCTCGGCGCGGTTGCGCATCAGGCGCCCGGCGTCCTCGACCACGTCGCAGAGCGCCATCGGCTCGAAGCGCAGGTTCATCTTGCCGGCCTCGATCTTCGACATGTCGAGGATGTCGTTGATGAGCGCCAGGAGGTGCTGGCCGGACGAGAGGATGTCCTGCGCGTACTCCTTGTAGCGGGCGTCGCCCATGGGGCCGAACATCTCGCCGACCATGATCTCGGAGAAGCCGTTGATGGCGTTCAGGGGCGTCCTGAGCTCGTGGCTCATGTTGGCCAAGAATTCGCTCTTGGCCTTGTTGGCGCTTTCGGCGCGGATCTTCTCCGCCTCGTACTTGGCTGCCAGGTCGGCGGCCCGCTCCTTGGCGCGCTCGAGGTTGTCGACGACCTGCCGGAGCTGCGCCTCGTTCAGCCGCCGCGCTTCGTCCTGCCGCTTGATCGCGGTGATGTCGGCCGCCGTCACGACGAGGCCGCCCTCCGCGGTCTTGCGCTCGGAGATCTGCAGCCAGCGGCCGTCCTGCAGCTCGATCTCGCGCGCGCCGTCCGCCGGGGGCGGCGGTTGCTGTTTGATGGCCAGGTCGGCGTAGCGGCGCACCTCCTCGCGGGTGACGCCGGGCTTGAGCAGCTTTGGCTCGAGGTTGAAGAACTCGCGGAAGCTGTTGTTGCAGGCGACCAGCCTTCCCAGGCGATCCCACAGCACGAACCCTTCCGAGGCGGCGTCGATCGCGCCGCGCAGCCGCAGTTCGGCGGCCTGCGCGCGCGCCTGGCTCAGCCGCTCGTCGGTCACGTCCAGCATGACGCCGATGATGCGGTGGTAGCCCTTCTCGTCCGCCATGCCGATCGCCTGGCCGCGCGCGTCGATCCAGGCCGAACGGCCGCCGCGGTCGGGCACCCGGAACGAGACGTCGAACGCGCCGTGGGTCTGCGCCGCCGCGCGGGTCTGCAGCAGCCGGTCGCGATGCTCCGGCGCGACCCGGGCGATGAGCTCGGCGGCGGTGACCGCGCCGGCCCCGCCCCAGCCGAGGATGGCGCCGGCGATGTCCGAGATCGCCAGCCGATCGGCGTCCAGGTCCCACTCCCATATGCCACAGCGCGCCGCCTCCACCGCGAGCCGGAAACGCCGCTCGGATTCCAGCAGCGCGCGCTCGGCGGCCTGGGCCTTGCGGCTCTGCAAGAGGAACAGCAGCGCCAGCGCCACGCCGACCAGCAGCGGCGCCACCAGCGAGAAAAGGTCGTCGTTCAGGCTCTGGCGGGCGGCTGCCGCTGCGTCGGCCGGCTGCGCCGCGATCGCGTAGAGCGCACCGCCGGCGACCTTGTGCGCCACGACCAGAACACTGGCGCCGTCCGGCAGCTCGCCGCGGGTCGGCGCCCCGGACAGCACGGTGGCGCCGCTGAGCGCGAACGCTTCGTTCAGCGTCCCGGCCTGCGGCACGCCCCCCTTGCCATCGGCGGCCAGCAGGCGCCCGTCCGGGGTCGCCAGCGCCAACGCTTCCACGCCGCGATCGGCGTCCGCGAGCAGCGCCGGCGAGAGGTCGGCGAGCGCGATGACGAGGATGCCGCTGCCGCCGGCGGCCGAGCTCGGCGCGGCGTTGGCGACATAGAAGGCGTGCGTTGGGCCCGACCCGGCGCGGCCGATCCAAAAGGTCTCGGACGAGGCGCGCGCCTGCTTGGCTGCGCTCACCCAATCGGCGTCGGCTGCGACGCCGGCGATCGCGCGTACGCCGTCGTCGCCCACCACCGCGACGGCGCGCGCCGTGGGTTGCGCTGCCTTCAGCGCGGCCTCGGCGGCGTCCATCGGCTCGCCGCTGTTCTGCGCCGCGACCGCGCCGGCGGCGCCAAGCGCCGCTTCCAGCTTCGCGATCTGGCCCTCCGCGCGGCCGGCCAGCGCCGCCGACGCCGCGGCGGACGCGCCGCCCAGGGCCGGCGCACGCGCAGCCTCGCGTTGCAGCTTGATGATGGCGAAACCGGTGTAGACGGCCAGCGTCAGCAGCGCGAGCGCGACGATGATGAGGATGTAGGCGGCGCCGGCGGGGCGCGTGCGCTCGGCCCCGAGCCCGGCGGCGCCTCTCGGTGTCCGGCCGAACGCAAGCCGCGTTTCGCCTCTAGCCCCGCCAGCCAAACGCCGCGCTCCGCACCCCGGGCAGTCTGAATCACCCCGGCGGAGCTTACGCGCGGCGGCGGATTCGTGTCACGCGACGAGGCGGCCCAGGGCGCGGCGTTCGCGGGGCCTGTCAGCTCGCGGATTTCGCTGCGGCGCGCTTGCTCGCCAGGGGATGAAAGACGCCTGCTCCGGCCGGCCAGACGCCGGGCTCGGTCTTGATGCGCTCGGCGATGCGGCGGCCATGCGGGCTGAGCGACTCCCAGATCGTGTGCGGCATCGAGCGGCGGAACTCGGCGACGTCGAACCAGGGGGCGGCGTACTCGACGTTGGGCATGGCGCGGATCTCGCGGCTGACGTTCGGAGTCGCCCCATGCCAGGCGCGGGTGTCGCGGAAGACGCCGGCGCCGGCCGGCGCGCCGACCAGCGTCGAAAGCCGCATCCACGCCGGTTCGTCGGTCTGCGTCGGCGGCCCGCCCGGGCGGGCCTGCGTTCCGGGAATCTGCCGGATCGGGCCGTTCTCCCAGGTGAGCTCGGACATCAGGAAGTTGATCGTCACCCGCGGCGGCGTCCGCTCGAAGATCAGCTGCCGCGTGCGGTTGTCGAGCTCGCCCGCGTCGGTTCGGCGAAGCTCGATGCCAAGGCGCTCGGCCTGCGCCAGCCGCTCCGGCGGCAAGGCGAAGGTCTCGCGGGTGTCGGAATGCAGCGCCTGGTACTCGATCGCCCCCGGCAGGCAGAGGTCGCCGCCGGCGCCGAACAGCCAGTACTCGGGTCCCCCGAAGATGCGCTTCAGGAGCGGCGTGGTGGTCGCGAGGTCGACCATCGACGCCCAGACCGGCTCGTGCAGCAGGTGGCGAGAGGCCGACGCCGTCCCATAGCTGTAGCGGTGCGGCAGCCGGTTGGTTTCGGTGACGTATCTGCGTCCGCCGTACCCGGGAATCGCGAGGATCTGCTCGAGCACCCGCGCGCTTGCCTGGCGGAAGGCGTCCAGCTGCGCGGCGTCGAGCAGGTCGCGCACCACCACGAAGCCGTCGCGGAAGAAGATGCGCGCGGCGCGCTCGATCTCGTCGGGGCGGACGATCTCCAGCCCCTTGACGCCGTTCTCGCGCCGCAGCCGTTCGCGCAGCGCGCAAACCTCGGGGTCGTCGTACACCCGGCGCGCGGGGGCGCGCGGATCGGCGGCGCTGAAGCCTTCCGGGCGCACCAGCGGGCGCCCCTCGTCGTCCGTGGTCTCGTTCGGCGGCGTGGCGGCGCACCAGCCGACGTCGGTCTCACCGAACACCTGCAGCGGACCTGCGCCGCGCGCCGTCATTGCCGACATCCCTGACATGAGGCGCCGCCCGCCCCAGCCACGCATTCTGGCCAGCTTCGAACGCGAGGTCGAGCGGGGGGCCGGTCCTGGCTCAGCGCGGCTCGAAATCCTCCGCCCGATCGCCGAGCAGGAAGCGCGGGCCGGCGCCGGCGCGGGCGGCGCGGTCGTCTGGATTGTAAAGCGCACAGCGGTCGAGCGAGAGGCAGCCGCAGCCGATGCAGCTGTCCAGCCTGTCGCGCGTCCGCTCGAGCAGCGCGATGCGCGCATCCAGCCGCTTGCGGATGCGCCGGCTGACCGCTTCCCAGTCCGCGCGGGTCGGCGTCCGCGCGGCGGGCAAGAGCGCGAGCTCGGCCTCGATCTCGGCGAGCGACAGGCCAAGCTGCTGGGCGATCAAGGCGAACGACAGCCGGCGGATCTCCGAGCGCGGAAAGCGTCGCTGGTTGCCGCCGGTGCGATCGGCGCTGACCAGCCCGCGCTCTTCGTAGAAGCGGATCGCGGACACCGAGAGCCCGGTCCGACGGGCCAGGTCTCCGATGCTGAGCAGGGCGGGGGCGACGGACACGGTGATAACTCTTGACCTAAAGTTAGCTTGAGGTTGTACGCATTGCAACGGGCGCCGGTCCGGGCGCTCGCGACAAGAAGGATCACGACCTGATGCCCGCACTCCGCATCGAGCACGTCAATGTCACCGTCAGCGACCCCGACCGCGCCGCCGGGCTGATGCAGAGCCTGTTCGGCTGGCGCATCCGCTGGCAGGGGCCGGCGATGGCGGGCGGCCGCACGATCCACGTCGGATCGGACGAGGCCTACATCGCGCTCTACGCGCCGAGCGGCGGCCTCGATCGAAGCTTCGCCAAGGGCCGCCCGCTGAACCACATCGGCGTTGAGGTCGACGACCTGGACGCCACCGAACAGAAGGTGCTGGCGGCGGGCCTGAAGACGTTCAGCCACGGAAATTACGAGCCCGGTCGCCGCTTCTACTTCCTGGATCACGACGACATCGAGTACGAGGTCGTGAGCTACCGCTGACGCCAGCTCGCGCGGCGGCCCTCTGTCCGGAGCATGGGATGCGACCGCGCCTTGCAAGCTTCGTCACCGCCCTCGGCGGCGGGATGATGGCGGCCTTCGCCTGCGCGGCGATGCAGATCTCGAGCCCGGACCTGAAGGCCGGGGCGCCGATGCCGAAGGCGAACGTCTACACCGGCTGCGGCGGCGCCAACCTCTCGCCGGCGCTCAGCTGGAGCGGCGCGCCGAAGGCGACGAGGGGCCTGGCGCTGAGCGTCATCGACGTCAATCCCCCGCCACATCAGTGGTCGCATTGGATCGTGGTCGGCCTGCCTCCCTCGTCGAGCGGCCTCGCGCGCGGCGTGCGATCGCTGCCCGCCGGCGCCCGCGCCGTCGCCAACAACTTCGGCGACGCAGCTTACGACGGCCCCTGCCCGCCGCCCGGCTCCGGCGTCCACCACTACGAGATCACCATCTGGGCGCTCGCGGGTCCGCCGCCGCCGGTTCCGCCGAACGGCCCGGCTGACGCCCTGGGCGCCATGCTTGCCCGCGCCGCCATCGACCACGCGACCATCACCGTCACCGCGCGACGCTGACAGCCCGGACTCCGCGATCGGCGCCCTGGCGTGCTATGCAGGCGCCGAATGACCTGACGGGAGCTTGCGCCAGTGACCTACGCTGCGGGACGGACCATCCACGACGCCGACAGCCACGTGATGGAAACACGCGAGTGGCTCGAGCCCTTCATGGATGCGGACCTGAAGAGCAGGCTTCGGCCGCTCTATGGCCGCGAGCCGGGTCGCATCGACAAGCTGCTGGCCAAGGCGAAGGCGCGCAAAGGCGACGCCGCCGCCGAGGCCGAGGCGTTCGAGAACCCGATCGCCGGACCGAAGGGATGGATCGCCGCCGGCGCGTTCGACACCGCCGAGCGCAGCCGGGTGCTGGACCTCTTCGGCTTCTCGAGCCAGCTCGTGTTCGGGACCTCCTCCCTCGCACCGGCGCTCGCCGCCAAGGACGAGGGGGTGCTGTACGCAGGGGTCAGGGCGCACAACGAGGCGATGGCGGCCTTCTGCCGCCCGGACAAGCGCCTCTGCGGCGTCGCCTTCGCGCCGCTCGACAATCCCGAACGTGCGCTCGCGGAGGTCGACGTCGCGCTGGCCGCGGGGAACCGCGCGATCATGGTGTCGGCCGGCCCCGCCGGCGAGCGGTCGCCCGGCCACCCGGATCTCGATCCCGTGTGGGGGCGGCTCGAGGAGACCGGGACGCCCTTCATGCTGCACATCGGCCCGGGCACGCGCACCCAGCCCAGCGCCTTCCGCAACAACGGGCGCGAACGCGCTCCGGACCTGCACGGCGGCGGCGAGAACCTCAGGTTCGCCGACTACATCATGTTGTCGTTCGCGCCGCAGGTGTGGCTGACCGCGATGGTCTACGACGGCGTGTTCGAGCGCTTCCCGCGCCTGCGCGGCGGCGTGATCGAGTCGGGCGCCGGCTGGGCGCCGGAGTTCCTGCGCGAGCTCGATCTCGGCTACCGGAGCTTCGGGCGCACCGACCCCTACCTGCAGGCGATGCCGCTGAAGCCTTCGGAGTACATCCGGCGGGCCGTGAAATTCACCCCGTTCCCGGGCGAGGACGCGGGGCGGATGATCAAGGACGGCGGCGCCGAGCTCTTCATGTTCTCCAGCGACTATCCGCACCCGGAGGGCACGAACGATCCGAAAGGGCGGTTCGAGCGCACGATGCAGGACATCGACGAGGAGGCGAAGGACCGCTTCTATCGCCGCAACTTCGAGGAGATGATGGGCCCGGTCCTGGCGCTCGCCTAGGCGGGCTTACGTCGGCCCCAGCCCGCGGCTGGCGACCTCGTAGACGTTCTTCGACAGCCCTTCGGCGCCGGCGACCCGTTCCAGTTCGGCGCGCATCCTGCCGCCCAGGTCGGGGCCATAGCGCCGCCACCCGCACAGGGTCTCGACCAGCCGCGCCGCCATGTTCGGGTTGACCGGGTCGATCGCCAGCACCTGGTCGGCGACGAAGCGGTAGCCGGCCCCGGACGGGTCATGGAAACGCGCCGGATTGCCGCTGGCGAACGCCTGCACTAGCGAGCGGAAACGGTTGGGATTCTTGGCGTCGAACGTCGGATGCGCGGTCAGGCCGAGCACGCGGCCGAGCGCGTCCTCGCCCGGGCTCATCGCCTGGATGCGGAACCACTTGTCGATCACCAGCGGCTCGCCTTTCCAGCGCTCGTAGAACTCGGCCAGCGCGGTCTCGAACTCGTCGCCGCCCATCAGCATGAGCGCGCACAGCCCGCCGATCGCGTCCGTCATGTTGGCGGCGGCGCGGAAGTGGCCCAGCGCCCGATCGCGGTTCTCGGCGGTCGGGTCGGCGGCCAGCAGCTCGAGGGCGGCGTTGCGCAAGGCGCGGCGCCCGGCGGCCTCGGCGTCGATGGAAAACTCGCCCGCCTCCTGCAGGCCGCCGTGCAAGCGGCGCAGAAGGTCGCCCAGGTGGACCGCCAGCCGCGTGCGCAACGCATCGCGCGCGGCGTGGATGGCGGCCGGATCGGCCGGGTCGCGCGCCATGGCGAGGTCGTTCTCGCCGGGCAGCATCAGCGACAACGCCTTGAACGCCGGCTCGGCGGACTGGTCGCTCAGCGCCCGGCCCATGGCGGCCGCGAAGCGCTCCTCGCCCACTTCGTCCGGCGCCCCGTCCGCCCGCGCCAGGATCAGGTCCTCGGCCAGCCGCTGGCCCGCTTCCCAGCGGTTGAACAGGTCGCTGTCCGACGCCATGAGGACATAGCGGTCCTTCGCCGGGGCGTCGGTCGTCAGCTTCACGGGGGCGGAGAAGCCGCGCAGAGCCGAAAGCACCGGGCGCGACGCAACGCCCTCGAGCCGAACGGCGGTGTGCGGCTTGTCGACGATCAACACGCCCTGCTCGACGCTCTCGGCGGCGTCCGGCAGGCGGAAGCT
>DATGIN010000318.1:0-16690 GCA_035295705.1 Caulobacteraceae bacterium | reverse complement strand
CGCCAGGAGCGCGAGCGACGGGATGGTCTGGATCAGGCCGGCGCCGATCAGGGCGGCCCAGCGCAGGCGCGGATTGCGGCTCGCCGCCACGGCCAGGGGCAGGCTGATGAGAATGCCGAGCGCGAGCGCCGAGGCGCTGAGCAGCACGTGCTGGCCGAGGTAGTTGGGCAGGACGCGGAAGGCCGCCGCCAGCCGCTCGTTCATCCGGCTTGGCCCTCGAGCCGTTGGCGCACGCGGTCTGCCTGCCTACGAGGGGTCTGCATGAGCGCACGCACCGTCTCGTCCGGCGCGGCGGTGAGCTCGTGCGGCGTTCCCTCGGCCCGGATTGCGCCTTGGTCCATGATCACCATGCGGTCGGCGAGCAGCACGGCCTCTGTGATGTCGTGGGTGACCATCAGCGTGGTGAGCCCCAGCCGCTCGTGCAGCGCGCGGTAGTCGCGGCCCAGCGCATCGCGCGTCAGCGGGTCGAGGGCTCCAAACGGCTCGTCCATCAGCATGAGCGACGGTCGCGCCGCGAGGGCCCGGGCGACGCCGACCCGCTGCCGCTGGCCGCCGGAAAGCTCCGCCGGCCGTCGCAAGGCGAACGCGCGGGGCAGGTCGACGAGGTCGAGGAGCTCGTTGACGCGGTCCGCGATCGCGGCCTTGTCATCGCCAACGAGCTTCGGCGTGACGCCGATGTTCTCCGCCACCGTGAGGTGAGGAAAAAGCCCGATCTCCTGGAAAACATAGCCGATGCGGCGGCGAAGCACATACGGCGCAACGGCGTCCGCCGGCTCGCCCGCCACCCGCACCTCGCCGGCGTCCGGCGCGACGAGGCGGTTGATCATCTTCAGCGTGGTGGTCTTGCCCGACCCGGAGCCGCCCACCAGGGCGACGAACTGGCCCTGGTCGATGGCGAGGTCGACGCCGTGCACGGCGAACGTCTTGCCGCCGTCGAACGACTTCGAAACGCCCCTGAGCTCGATCATCGGCTGCGCCATCGCGGGCGCACCTTAGAGACGTAAGCTCAGATCTGCATCTGCATGACTTGCTGGTAGGCCGCGATGACCTGGTCGCGGATGGCCATGACCGTCTGCAGGTTGGTCTCGGCCGAGGACACGGCCATCACCACGTCGACCAGGTTGGCCTTGCCCTGGACCTGGGCGCTCATAAGGCTCTCGGCCTTGCGCGATGAGTCGATGGCGTCGTTCAGGACGCCCTTCAGCATCTCGCCGAAGCCGGGCCCCTGCGCGCCCTCCGCGGCGCCGGCGCCGGCCGCCTGGTTGAGCGCCTGGGTCTGGGCCTGGACGGCGGCGTAGGCCCTGGCGGCCGCGAAGGGGGCGACGACCACCGCTCAGCCTACTTCTGCAGGATCGAGATGAGGCTCGCCTGCATGGCGTTGGCCGTGTCGATCACGTTCAGGTTCGCCTCGTACGCGCGCTGGGCGTCGCGCATGTCCATCGCCTCCATCAGAGGATCGACGTTCGGCAGCTTGACGTAGCCCTTGGCGTCGGCGGCCGGGTGGCCCGGCTGGTACTCGGTGCGGAACTGCGAGTTGTCCTGGGCGATGCGGGATACCGCAACGCCGGTGACGCCGCCGGCCAGCTGCACGGGCGCGAACACCGTGACCTGCCGGCGGTACGGATCGCCGCCGGCGGTCTTGGAGACCGAATCCACGTTGGCCATGTTCTCGGCGATCACGCGCATGCGCGACTGCTGCGCCCGGAGCGCCGAAGCCGCGGCGGCGACCGCAGCATCGGTGGGCGAGATCGGATCGGGCATCGCGCTCTACTCCCGCTCGCTCAAGGCTTGCCTGGGGCCTTGATGGCCATCTGGATCATCGCCAGCGACTTTTCGTAGAAGCCGATCGCGGTCGCGTAGTTCATCCGCGACTCCGTCAGCTTCATCATCTCCTCCTCCAGGACCACCTGATTGCCATCCAGGCGGGTCTCGGAGTCCGGCGATATCTGCGGCGCCCAGGTTTGCGACCCGCCGGGGCCGGCCGAGACGCCCTGCCCCGCCAGATCGCCGGCTTGGGTCGTCGCCATCGCGAGCGGACCGCCGACGCCGCCCTCGGGCAGCGCGAAGGGCGCCAGATCGCTCGGCCGATAGCCGGCGGTGTCCGAGTTGGCGACGTTCTGCGAGATCAGCTGCTCGCGCTGGTTCAGGTAGCCGAGCCGCTCGCGCAGGGCCGAAAACAGCGGGATGTCGTCCAACGGCATGGTTGGCGAAAGGTGAACGAACAGGGTTAATCGGCCATTAAGCGGCGCGGCCCAGGAAGGCTGGCGCGGGCGCGTTTCGGCCCGCCTGCCCAGCCGGCCCGCTTCAGATGCTCCTCGCCGACATAGTCCGAACGGTCGCGGGCCTTGCCATCACGCTGGGCCTTATCGGCGTTGCCGTCGTCATCGCCAGGCGCTTCGGGCCGGAGACCATCCGCCGCCTCTCCACGCACCGCGCCGAACGGCGGCTCTCGATCGTCGAAACCCTGGTCCTCGATCCGGGACGGCGGCTTGTGCTCGTGCGGTGCGACGCCGAGGAGCGCCTCATCCTCTTGGGCGAAGGGCGGCTGATCCCGTCCGCGCCCGTCGCGCCCGCGGAGCCCCGGTCATGAAGCGGCTGCTGGTTCGGATCCTGAAGCGCTGCGGCTGGTTCTCCATCGCCGGCGACGACTTGAGCCGCGCCATCCGCATCGCGGCGCTGAGCGGCCTGGCGAGCTTCCTCATGCCCGCCGTCGCCATGGCGCAGGCGCTGAACATCGACCTCGGCAACGGCGCCGGCCTGACCGACCGCGTCATCGAGCTCGCCGGCCTGCTGACGGTGCTCTCGCTCGCCCCGTCGATCGTGATCATGACGACCTCGTTCGTTCGCATCGTCGTGGTGCTGAGCCTGTTGCGCACCGCGCTCGGTCTGCAGCAGAGCCCGCCCAACTCGGTCATCATCAGCCTGTCGCTGTTCCTGACCGCCATCGTCATGGCCCCGACCTTCACGGCCTCCTACAACGCCGGCATCAAGCCGCTGCTGGACAAGAAGATGGAGCTGCCGGCCGCGTTCTCGGCGACGGCGCTGCCGGTCAAGCAGTTCATGCTGGCGCAGGTGGACCAGGACGATCTCGCCCTCTTCGTCCGCCTCTCGCACACGCCGCCCGTGCCGCGCGCCCAGGACCTGCCGGTGCAGGTCGTGACGTCCGCCTTCATGATCTCGGAGCTGAAGCGGGCGTTTGAGATCGGGTTTCTGCTCTTCGTCCCCTTCCTGGTCATCGACCTCGTTGTCGCCAGCGTCTTGATGAGCATGGGGATGATGATGCTGCCGCCGGTCGTGGTCTCGCTGCCGTTCAAGCTCATCTTCTTCGTGCTGGTCGACGGCTGGCGCCTCGTCGCCGGCAGCCTGGTCGAAAGCTTCCACCACGCGGCCGGAACCGGTTAGCGCCCTGCTGCCAGCTTTCTGAGCTCGCTTCTGTCACCGTCGCCGGACCAACGAGGCTTAAGGAACCCAGCGATGACCGAGCAACGCGAGGGCGGCTGCGCCTGCGGGGCCGTGCGCTACCGGATGGAGCGCGCCCCGATGTTCGTGCACTGCTGCCACTGCCTCGACTGCCAGCGACAGACGGGCAGCGCCTTCGTCCTGAACGCGCTGATCGAGGCGAGCGAAGTTGCGACGCTGGCGGGGGAGCCGCACGTCACCCGCATGCCGACCGACTCCGGGTTGCCGCATGACGTCTCGCGCTGCCCAAAATGCGAAACCGCTCTTTGGAGCACCTACGGCGGGCGGACCGGGGTGCGCTTCGTGCGGATCGGCACGCTGGACAAGCCCAGCGCGCTTGCTCCCGACGTCCACATCTTCACCCGCTCGAAAGTGCCCTGGGTGGACTTGCCGCCCGACGTTCCGGCCTTCGAGGTCTATTACGACAGCAAGACCCTGTGGCCGGCGGAGTCGCAAGCGCGGCGCAAGGCGGCCTTGGCGGCCGGCGCTTAGGCCTTGGCCGGCGCGGCGGCGCCCGCGACCGTCTGGCTGGCCGGGGTTTCGCGGAACTTCTGTTTCATCGCCTGCACCCAGCCGACGAACGTGTCGGCCTCCGCCGCCGCCCGGGCGAGATCGCCGGTGGAGGACGTCTGCTGGCTCACGCCGGCCAGCGCGACCCTAAGCGCATCCGGCTGCTGCGCCTGGTCGACAAAGCCGGCGTAGCGGGCGCGCAACCTGGCCAGGCCCGCATCGTCTTTCGCGAGGCTGAGCGCGATCGCGCAGCGCAGGAGGCGGCCCTCCTCCTCGGTGTTCAGCGGCGCCGGGTTCCTCCAACGGTCGCCCAGCATGGCGTCCAGCTGCGCGGCCGAGGACGCCCAGTCCTGCTTCCTCCACGCCACCTCGGCGCGGACGTTGGCCGCGTCGGTCCCTCGGTCGCCCTCGATGATCTCGGTCGCGTGGTCGTATTGGCCGAGCATCAGCCAGGCCCGGGCCTCGACCACCCGTCGCTGGGCTGCCAGCGAGGTCGGCAGGAGCGTCGTGCGCGACTCGTTCAGCGCGTCGATGGCGGCCTCGGGCTGGCGGTTCATCACGTCGATGGTGGCGAGGTCCGAGGCGACCTCGGCCTTCGGCACGCCGTCCAGCCGGTTCTCTTCCTGATACTTCAGGAGCTCGGCCGCCTGGCCCAGCAGGTCGACGTCGACGAGGCGGCGCGCGAGCTTGCGCACGATGAGGTCGCCGTCGGCGCCGATCGGCGTCAGGTCCTTGAAGTCGTAGAACAGCGCCAGCGCCTGCACCGGCTGCAAGCCGTCAGCCTCGCCGTTCAGGAAGAGGTTGCGGAAGGTGGTGTTCAGGTCGCTCTCGAGCGCGACGGACTCCGGCAGGTCGGGCAGGTGCTGGCCGGCGGAGCGCAGCGCCTCAAGCGCCTCGCGATAGCGGCCCATCGAGAGATAGATCTGCGCCAGCGAGCGGATGGTCTCGAGCTCCGTGGCGTCGCCGCGCCAGCGATAGCGCAGGCCGTCGAGCGCGTCGGCCGCCTGGCTGGGCGTCAGCGTCCCTTGCGCCAGCTTGATCTGCGTTGCGTGCAGGAGCGCCGGGGCGGAGATCCAGGGCGCATCGCTCACGCCCGTCATCGACTGGTAGACCCTGAGCGCGCCGGCCTTGTCGCCCTCGGCCTCGAACAACTTCGCCTGCACCAGCCGCGCGTTGAGCTGTTCGATCGGATCGGTCGCGTTGTCGAGGGCCGCCTGCACCTCGCCGGCCGCGACCCTCTGGTCGTTGATCGCCAGCGCCGCCTCGGCGTCGGCCAGCGCAAAGCGCGAGCGCCAGCGCGGCGTGAACTGACCCCAGGCCGAGGCACCCCTGTGGAACTCGCTTCTCGCGTCCTGCCACTGCGCCAGCTTGGCGTCGACGTAGCCGCGCCAGAGGGCGCTCGCCGGGTCGTCGGCCGCGACCGGCGTCGAGAGCTCGGCCTGCGCCTCCTTGTAGCGCCCGGCCATCGCGTTCGCCGCGCCGCGAAGCCCGCGGAACTCAGCATCTCCGAGCAGATTGGGCTGCAGCCTGGCGTTCAGGTTCAAAAGCCCGATCGCCTCGAAGTCCAATTCGGAGCCCACCAGGAACCGCGCGAGCGCCATGCGGGCCTGCATCGGCGCGCCCTTGCCCTGCCCCGCTTCGGCGGCCGCTGCGTTCGCAAGCGCGTCGTAGCGGGCGACGAACCCGCCGGGACCGGTCCTGGACCAGCCGGCGAAGTCGACGAGCCCAGGCATCGTGGCCGGTTGCGGCAGGCCCGGGCCGTTGTCGCTCGGCGCTTGCGGGCCGCGCAGGCCGGAGAGCGCAAGCCCGGTCGGGCGGCCGATGGAGACGAGGTCGCCGTCGGTCGAGACCGCGAGGTCGTCGGCGATCGGCTGGATCGCCAGCCCCTGCGCGGAGGCCAGCAGGGCGAGGTCGACGTAGGTGCGGGCCGCAGCCACGCCCTTGACCGGCGCCAGCGCGGTCACGACCGCGATCCGGTCGCCGACCGAGGGGTCCGCGACCCAGAGCACGTGGGTCGCGCCGGCGACGGCGATCGAGAGCGCGCCGGTCGCGGACGCATCGTCGCGGGCGATCTTCACCTGGTCGGGCTGTTGAAGCGCCTGGGCGCTCAGCGTGACGGTCCAGTCGCCGCCCTGGCCGCGCGCCGCGGCCGCCTCGCCCGCCGGCGCTTCGATGCGGAGCGCCGTGAAGTCGGCCCCCTGGATCGGCTGCGCCGCCGGGGCCAGCGGCGCGCCGCGCGGGAGCGCGCCGAGGTCGAGCCTGGCGGCTGCGTCGAACACGATCCAGATGGCCTGGCCGCGGTGGAAGACGGCTGCGCCCACCGGCGCCTTCCAGGGAAAGTCGAGCGTGAGCTGGCCGGCCTGCTGACGCACCGCGACGCGGACGACGCCGCCGTCCGGGACAGGGTTTGGCCGGTTGACGGCGGAGGCGGGCTGGGAGGCCTGCGCCGTCTGCGCGGCGGCGAACAGGTTGACCGCGATGACCCCGTCGCTCTGCACCACCTTGGCGTCCGCCCCGTCGGCAAGAGTCAGGACAAGCTCGAGCCCGCCGCCGGCCTTGCGATCCTCAGCGGTCTTCAAGAAGCGCGGCGGGTCGACGCGAAGCTGCCGCATGTCGGGCGTCAGATAGCGGCTGAAGTGCAGGACCAGCGTCTGGCCGTTGCGGCGGCTGGTGACGCCCGCGCCGCCGGGAAAGCGGAACTCGATGCGCGAGAAGTCGCCGGATTGCGCCACGTTGACGCCGAGCGCCGATCCCGGCGCGTGTTGAACGGCCGGCGGCGACTCCGCGAAACCGCTTGGGACGACGAGGCTGAGCGCCGCGATCGCCCCCAGGGCCGGGCGGCCTATCCGCGAAAGGCGCATCGCCGCATCAGCCGATCTTGGCGTCCGGCGGGACGGGCGGCGCCGTCTTCGGCTGCCCCGTCTGACCCGTCCCGCTCGTCGACGCCGCCTGCGAGTCGCCGGCCAGGCCGCGCCGCGGCGTCGCCTTCGCGCGGGCGACGCGGCGGGCTGTGGGATGCACCTTGGCGGCCTTGCCCTGGTCGGCAGCCGCCGTCGTCGTCTGGGCAGCCGGCGCAGCCTGGCTCGGCGGCGCGGCGGCCGCGGCGCTGGCGGCCGGCGCGCCGGCCGGCGGCTGGCTCCCGTTCAGGGCCGCCTTGGCGTTGGCGACCAACTGCGAATTCGCCATCCGCTGGGCCAGCTTCTCGGTGAGCGCCTTGGCGTCCGCCGGCTGCATGGCCTGCAGGATGGCGGCGAGCTTGCGCTCCTTCATCGCCGCCGCGATCGGCACGCGCACGCTGTCGTCCATGACCGTCATCGCGGCGGCCGCTTTCTTCGGGTCCATGTCCTCGTAGATGCGCACCAGCCGTTGTTGCTCGGCCTGTTGCTGCTGATCCGCCTGACCGAGAAGCGCCTGGATGTCGGTCTTCAGCTGGTTCATGCCCTGGATGCGCGAATCCAGCTTGGCCTCGGCTGCGGCGATCAGCTGCACCTGGGTGTCGAGGCTCATCTCGCGCTGGTCGAGCTCGCCCCTGCGGTTCGACAGGCTCTGCAACACCTGCAGCTCGGCCGGCGATAGCCCCGCCTCCTTGGCGAGCTCGGCTGCGGTCGGCGCGCAGACGGCCGCGTGCGGGCCAGCCGCGCCCGCGGCCGAGCCGTTCGCGGCGCCGAGAATGGAGGCGCCGGGCGGCAATGGCGACTTCTGGCCGGGGTGCACGACATCCTCGGCGAACGCCGCCGTCGCGCCCCAGATCTGCGGCCCCGCCGTGACCGCCTTGACCGCAAGCACGCCGCCGATGGCGATCCCGACCAGCGGCAGGAGGCGAGGGACGCGGCTCACAAGCGCCCTCCGGCGCGGCGGCGCTCGAGCGGCCCGTCGAAGAGTTCGTCCTCGAATCCCTGCGAGCGGACGGGCTGCGGCGCGGCGGGACGGGCGGCGACGAGCGTGTCGCGGCGCGTGAGGGTCAGAGGCTCGACCTCGCGCAGATGGCCGCCGGGGCGGACGGCGGGCCGGCCGCGCGCCTGATCCTGCGCGACAGCGCGCGCCAAAGGAGGCGTCTGCTCGACGGCCCGAGCGGCGTTCGCCGCGGCCGCAGTCAGCATTTCCAGCTTCTGGGCCAGCTCGCGCGCCTTCTCGAGGCGCCCGCCCAGGAGCTCGACCGCTTCGTCCATGGCCGCGCGCAGGTCGGCTAGGCCGGCCTCGGCGCGGGCGCCGGCGCGGTCCAGGTCGACGATCGCCGCCTGGAACTCAGCCTGGGTGGCGTTCAGCGTCTTCAGCCGCTTGTCCAGGCGAAGCCCGAACACCAGCGTGATCAGCAAGAGGCTGGCAAGCAGCAGGTCGAGGGTCAGCGACACCGGGCTCATGACAGCCCTCCCTGGATGGCGGTCTTGGCCGTCGGCGTCAGCGGCGCCTCGACCCGGACGGCGATGTTGTGGTTGCGGCGGCCCATGCGGCCGCGCGTGAGCGAGATCAGCCCGGCGCGGAGCTCGACCAGGCTTTCCGGCGTGGCGTTCAGCACCAGCGTGTCGCCGACCTTCAAGTCGAGCACGCGGCGAAGGTCGATGACCTGCTCGTCGAGCACGGCGCGCACATCCAGCTGGGTGGTCCACAGCTCGCTGGCGAGGTGGCCCTCCCAGATGTTGTCGCGCCCGAACTTCTCGCCCATGAACTGCTGCAGCAGCATTTTGCGGATCGGCTCGAGGGTGGCGTAGGGCAAGAGGAGCTCGATCCGCCCGCCCCGGTCCTCCATGTCGATGCGCAGCTTGACCAGGATGGCGGCGTTGGCCGGCCGGGCGATGGCGGCAAACCTCGGGTTCGTCTCCAGCCGGTCGAGCGCGAAGGTGACGCGCGTCAGCGGCTCGAACGCCGCCTCGGCGTCCTCGAGCACCACCTCGACCATGCGCTGGACCAGCACGCGCTCGATCGTCGTGTAGGGCCGGCCCTCGATGCGCATCGCCGCCGTACCGCGCCGGCCGCCCAACAGCACATCGACGATGGAGTAGATGAGGTTCGAGTCGACGGTCAGGAGCCCGAAATTGTCGAGCTCCTCGGCGCGGAAGACCGACAAGATGGCCGGCAGCGGAATGGAGTTGAGGTAGTCGCCGAAGCGGATCGAAGAGATGTTGTCGAGGCTCACCTCGACGTTGTCGCTGGTGAAATTGCGCAGCGAAGTCGTCATCAGCCGCACGAGGCGGTCGAAGACGATCTCCAGCATCGGCAGCCGCTCGTAAGAGACCAGCGCCGAGTTGATGATCGCGCGGATGCCGGTGCGGTCGGCGGCGTCGTCGTCCGACAGGTCGAAGCCAAGCAGGCTGTCGATCTCGTCCTGGTTCAGGATCCGCTCGGAGGGTTGCAGCGGCTCGCCGGATTGCCAGTCGTCTCGCGCGGCGCCGGCGGACGCTTCGGCCTCGGCTGGCGCAGCCTCGGCTGGCGGAGCCTCGGCTGGCGCAGCCTCGCCTGGCGTAGCCTCGGCTGGCGGAGCCGCCGCTTCGGCGTCTTGTTCCTGGACTTCGGTGTCGTCTGCCATGGCGCTCTTACCGCCAGGCGCGCTGCGCGGCGCGCCTAGTTGATCAGCATCTCCTCGATGAGGACGGTGTTCACCTTCGCCGGCGCGATGATCAGGTTCACCCGCCGGAGCAGCTCCATACGCAGCTGGTAGCTGCCCTCGCTGCCGGAGAGATCTTCAGGCCTAAGCTCGCGCAGGAAGGTCTGGAACATGTCCTGCAGCCTCGGCATGTCCTCGTCGATCACATCGGCGGTGTCGTGGTCGGGCAGCTCGAACGTCAGCTTGAGCTTGAGGAAGGTCGGCTTGCCGTCGGCGGTATCCATATTCGCGACGATGTCGGCCGGCGTGTAGAAGACGACCCCATCCGGCCCATCGGCGATCTGCGCGCCGCTCTTGTCGTCCTTGCCGCCGTCCTTCTTGTCCTTCTTGGCCTTGGCCGCGTGCGCGCCGGCCGGCGCGTGATGGCCGAACAGGAGGAAGGCCGCCGTCCCTCCGCCGCCCAGCACGACCACCGCGGCCGCGGCGCCGATGATGATCAGCCGAAGCGGAAGCTTCTTCTTGCCGCCCTCTTCACCTTCGCCTTCGCCTTCGCCAGCCTCGCCGTCGATTTCGTCTTCGACGTCGGCGTCCGCTACGTCCTTAGCCATGGCGTTCCCAAGCGGTGGCGCAGCCGTGGAAGAATCGGGCAAAACCCAACGACTGCAGGGAGTTCGTTGATCGCGCCGGTTTGGTTAAGGATCGGTTGTTAACCGGGCAAAATTTGCCGGGACGGTTTGCGTCGAGGCGCCGCCGTTAACCTTCTTTTTCATTGAAATCATTTTGCTTTCGGCCTGGCCCGGCCGTTGCAGTCAACCATACGACGCGCCGCGGTCGCAAAGGCGCTTAAACGTCTCGAGTCTTCGTCGATGGACAACGCACTCTACGTCGGGCTCTCGAAGCAGATGCTGCTCGAGCGCGAGCTCGACATCGCCGCCAACAATCTCGCCAACGTCAACACCGCCGGCTTCAAGGTCGAGGAGTTGATGAGCGTGCCGGATCCGATGACGCCGCCGTCGCTGCCGAGCGGCTCGGCGCCCATCCAGTTCGTGGTCGACAACGGCGTCGCGCGCGACTTCAGCCAGGGCCCCCTGCAACAGACCGACTCGCCCCTCGACCTGGCGATCATGGGCCAGGGGTTCTTCCAGGTGCAGACCGCGAGCGGCGTCCGCTACACGCGCGATGGGCGCTTCGCCAAGGACAACCAGGGCCGGTTGGTCACGCAGCAAGGCGATCCGGTGCTGGACGCCTCAGCCTCGCCGATCAGCCTCAACCCGCAGGGCGGCCCGCCGATGATCGGCGGCGACGGCACGATCACGCAGACCGTTCCGGGGCAGCCGAACGGACAGGTGGTTGGCCGCGTGGGCGTGGTGAGCTTCGCCGACCTGACCCAGCTCTCCAAGGAGGGCGACGGCTACTACGCCGAGGCCAGCGGTCAGACGCCGACGCCGGTGAACGACCAGGTGATCCGGCAGGGCATGCTCGAGGGGTCCAACGTCAATCCCATCATCCAGGTGACGGACCTGATCCGGATCAGCCGCGCCTACGACATGGTCGCCAACCTGATGAACTCCGCCGCTTCCATGTCCGAGACCGCCGTCCAGAAGCTGGGCGCGGCCACGACCCAATAGAGGAGCTGAACGACCATGATGGCGCTCCGCACCGCCGCAACGGGCATGTCCGCCCAGGACCTGAACGTCGATGTCATCTCGAACAACATCGCCAACATGAACACGATCGCGTTCAAGAAGCGGCGGGCCGAGTTCGAGGATCTGATCTACCAGACGATCGAGCAGCCCGGCTCGCAGTCTTCCACGCAGGGCACGATCGTGCCGACCGGCGTGCAGGTCGGCGCCGGCGTGAAGGCCGGCTCGGTCTACACCATCGGCGGCCAGGGCTCGCTCACCCAGACGGGGAACACGCTCGACCTGGCGATCCAGGGTCCCGGCTACTTCCAGGTGCTGATGCCGGACGGCCAGACGGCGTTCACCCGCGCCGGCAACTTTTCGGTCAACGCCCAGGGGCAGCTGGTCACCGCCGACGGCTTTCAGGTGATCCCGCAGATCCAGATCCCGCAGGGCGCCACCAACATCACGATATCGACCGCCGGCCAGGTGCAGGCGACCGTCGCCGGCAACACCACGCCGCAGCAGGTGGGGCAGCTGCAGCTCGCCACCTTCTTCAACGAGGCGGGCCTGCAGCCGCAGGGCAACAACCTCTTCACCCAGACCGACGCGTCCGGGCCGCCAACCACCGGCAATCCCGGCGTGCAGGGGCTGGGCACCGTCTTGCAGGGCTACACCGAGGCCTCGAACGTCGACCCGGTAAGCGAGATCACCGCGCTGATCGTGGCGCAGCGCGCCTACGAGATGAATTCGAAGGTGATCACGACCGCCGACCAGATGCTGCAGACCAACACCCAGATGAAGACTTAAGGCCATGCCCAGGGGGTTCGCCGTCGCCTGTCTGCTCGCGCTCATGTCGGCGTCGCCGGCGGTCGCCGCCCAGCCGGTGCAGCTTCGCGCCTCGCCGGAGGCCTCAGGCCCGATCACGCTCGGCGCGCTGTTCGACGGCGCCGGAGCGGCGGCCGGCGTGGTTGTCGGGACACCCGCCCCGCCGGGCCAGAGCGCCGTCCTGGATGCCGGGGTGGTGCAGCGGATCGCCCGCGACCACGGCCTCGATTGGGAGAACCCCGCCGGCATGTCTCGCATCCTGGTGGCGAATGCCGGCGGCGCCGCGACGCCCGCGGTGCAGGAGCGCGAGGCGCTGACCTATTCGCGCAGCCTGGCGGCGGGCGAGGTGATCCAACCGGGCGACCTCGTGTTCGCCAAGGTCCCCCGCTTCCAGGTCCCCGCCGATGCGCCGCGCGACGCCGTCGACGTCATCGGCAAGCTGGCCCGCCAGCCGCTGCGCGCGGGCGCGCCGGTCGCGACGCACGAACTCACGATGCCGCTGGTCATCAAGCGCGACGATGTCGTGCAGGTCAGCTACCGCGACGGCGGCGTCAGCCTGGTGCTGCAGGGCAAGGCGATGGGGGACGCCGCCACCGGCGCGCCGGTCGCGATCCAGAACACCAACTCCAAGAAGGTCATCCAGGCGGTCGCGACGGGGGTCGATCAGGCCGTGGTCGGCCCCGAAGCCGAAGCCATCCGCGCCGCCCAGGTCCCGACGTCGTCCCAAGTCGCCGCGATTCCTTGAACGTTAAACCGAGTTGCTCATGCGCCGCGCCGCCTCCGCCGCCCTCCTCGCTCTCGCCATCCCGCTCGCCGCTTGCGGCAGCGTGAAGGAGGCGGTCCGCGGTCCGTCGCTGACGGCCACCACCGACCCTGCGGTCGTTCGGCCGCAGAACGTCGACGCCGAGGCGATCGGCGCGGCCGCCTCGCGCGTGCCGCAGCCGCAGCCGGCGTCCCCGAACTCGCTCTGGCGGACGGGCGCGAAGACCTTCTTCAACGACCAGCGCGCCAGCCGCGTCGGCGACATTCTCACCGTGCTGATCAATATCGACGACAGCGCAAAGACCTCGAACGCGACGACTGCAACCAAGACCTCGGCCAACACCGCCGGAGTCTCGAACTTCTTCGGGCTGGAAACGGTGCTCAAGAAGGTGCTGCCGCCCGGCTTCGATCCCACCAAGGCGATCGCCACCAACACCAGCCTCGCCGCCGGCGGCACGGGTGGGATCACCCGTCAGGAGCAGATCACGCTGACCATCGCCGCGGTCGTCACCCGGGTGCTGCCGAACGGCAATCTGGTGATCGAAGGCAGCCAGGAGGTGCGCACGAACAACGACACCCGCGTTCTGACCGTCTCCGGCATCGTCAGGCCGGAAGACATCACGGCCACGAACACCGTCCTGCACACGCAGATCGCCGAGGCGCGCATCGACTACGGCGGCCGCGGCGACGTCAGCGCGGTGCAGAAGACCGGCGCTGGCACCGCCCTCTTGCAGCGGTTCTATCCGTTCTGACCTTCGCGAGACCCTCGCCGGCGGCGGAGCCCCGGACGACTTACAGCGCCCTGAGGGTCGTCGAAGCGTTGTCGACGCCGAGCGCACCGAGCGCCGCGCGCAGGATGCCCTCGGCATCCAGGCCCGCCTGGACGTACATCGCGTCGGGCTTGTCCTGGTCCTGGAACATGTCAGGCAGCACCAGCGTCCTGACTTTCAGGCCATCGTCCAGCAGGCCGCGATCTGCGAGCAGGTGAAGGACGAAGGCCCCAAAGCCGCCCCTTGCGCCTTCTTCGATCGTGATCAGCGCTTCGTGCTCGCGGGCGAGCCTGAGGATCAGCGCCTCGTCCAGCGGCTTTGCGAAGCGCGCGTCGGCGACGGTGGTCGAATAGCCGCGCGCGGCGAGCTGGTCGGCGGCGCGCAACGCCTCGCCGAGCCGGCCGCCAAACGACAGCAGCGCGACCGAGGAGCCCTCGCGCACGATGCGGCCGCGTCCGATCTCGAGCGGCGGCGGATCGAGGGGGATGACGACGCCGGTCCCCTCGCCGCGCGGATAGCGGAACGCGCTTGGACAGTCGTCGATCGCCACCGCGGTCGCGACCATGCGCGTGAGCTCCGCCTCGTCGGCCGGCGCCATCACCACGAACCCCGGCAGCTGGCCAAGGTAACCGACGTCGAACGAGCCGGCGTGGGTGGGGCCGTCGGCGCCGACCAGCCCGGCGCGGTCGATGGCGAAGCGGACGGGCAGGCGCTGGATGGCGACGTCGTGCACCACCTGGTCGTAACCGCGCTGGAGGAAGGTCGAGTAGATGGCCGCAAACGGCTTCATGCCGTCGGCCGCCAGCCCGGCGGCGAACGTCACGGCGTGCTGTTCGGCGATGCCGACATCGAACGCGCGGTCGGGGAAGCGCTCGGCGAAGCGATCGAGGCCGGTGCCCGACGGCATCGCCGCGGTGATGGCGACGACCCGCTCGTCCTTCTCCGCCTCATGAATCAAGGCGTCGGCGAAAACGCGGGTGTACTGCGGCGGGCCGCCCTGGCTCTTCGCCTGCTTGCCGGTGATGACGTCGAACTTGACGACGCCATGGTACTTGTCCGCCGCCGCTTCGGCCGGCGCGTAACCCTTGCCCTTCTTGGTGACGACGTGCACCAGGACAGGCTTGCCCTTGATATCCTTGACGTTCTTCAGGACCGGAACGAGGTGGTCCATGTTGTGGCCGTCGATCGGCCCCACGTAGTAGAAGCCCAGCTCCTCGAAGAAGGTGCCGCCGGTCGCAAAGGTGCGGGCGTATTCCTCGACCTTGCGCACCGCCTCCGTGAGCCGCTTGGGCAGCACGCCCGCCAGCCGTCGGCCGAACGAGCGGAACGAGCGGTAGGCCCCGCCCGAAACCTGCCGCGCCAGATACGCGCTCATGCCGCCGACCGGCGGAGCGATCGACATGTCGTTGTCGTTCAGCACCACGATCAGCTGCTCGGTGGTGTCGGCGGCGTTGTTCATCGCCTCGTAGGCCATGCCGGCCGACAAGGCGCCGTCGCCGATGACGGCGATCACCTTGTGGTCGGCGCCCCGCCGGTCGCGGGCGACCGCAAAACCCAGCGCCGCCGAGATCGACGTCGCCGCGTGCGCCGCGCCGAACGGGTCGTACTCGCTCTCCGCGCGCTTGGTGAATCCGGAAAGGCCGGCGCCCTGCCTCACCGTACGGATGCGCTCGCGCCGTCCGGTCAGGATCTTGTGCGGATAGGCCTGGTGGCCGACGTCCCAGATCAGGATGTCGCTCGGCGTATCGAAGACGTGGTGGAGGGCGACGGTAAGCTCGACGACGCCGAGACCGGCGCCCAGGTGCCCGCCGGTCTGCGACACGGCGTCGATCGTCTCGGCGCGAAGCTCGTCGGCCAGCTGCCGCAGCTGCGGTACGGAGAGCCCGCGCGTGTCGGCGGGCGACTGAACAGTATCGAGAAGCGGTGTGACTGGCGGCATTCGAAGCTTTCGGGGGAAAAACGCGCTCGCGACGATCAGTAACGTCGGTCTAACACGAAGTCGACGCTCGCACGCAGGACGTCGGCGCGCCCGCCGAAGACCTCGAGGCGCGCGCGCGCCTGATTTGCCAGCAGCGCTACACGCTCCTTCGCCGGTCCTATTCCGAGCAGCGTGACGAAATTGACCTTGCCCTTGGCTTGGTCCTTCGCGCCGGCGGCCTTGCCCATCAGCTCGGCGTCGCCCTCGGCGTCCAACACATCATCGACGATCTGGTAGGCGAGGCCGAGATCCTGCGCAAAGCCCAGGAGCGCGTGCCGTTCGGCTTCGCTCGGACGCGCGACGACCAACGGCAGCTCGAAGGAGCAGGCGATCAGCGCGCCGGTCTTCATCCGCTGCATGCGCGCCGCGGCGTCCAGATCGTCATAGGCGGCCAGCAGGTCGATCATCTGTCCGCCAGCCATGCCGTTCGCCCCTGCCGCCTCGGCCAGCTTGCGCACGAGCTCGGCGCGCACGCCGCCATCCGGGTGGGTCTCGGGGCTGGCGAGGATCTGGAATGCCGTCGTCTGCAACGCGTCGCCCACCAGGACGGCCGTGGCTTCGTCATAGGCCCTATGCACCGTCGGCCGGCCATGGCGCAGGTCGTCGTCGTCCATGCATGGCAGATCGTCGTGAACCAGGCTGTAGGCGTGGATGCATTCGATGGCGCAGGCCAGCGGCAACATCGCTTCGGCGCTGAACCCGAACATCGCCCCGGTTTCGATGGCGAAGAACGGGCGCAAGCGCTTTCCGGCCTTCAGCGCCGTGTAACGCATCGCCTCGATCAGCCGCTTCTCCGGCCCGTCAGCGCGCGGCAACAGGGCGTCGAGGCTTTCGTCGACCATCCGCACGACTTCGGCTAGCCGCTCGGCCAGGCCGCCCGCGGCGGGCGGCTGGACCTTAGGAAAACTCTGCTGGCTCAATCCCGCTTGCCCCCTGTGGACCGACAACAATCTTCTCCACCCGAAGTCGCGCCGCCTCCAGCTTGCTTTCGCAATGCGCCTTCAGCCGAGCGCCGCGCTCGTACATCTCGATCGACTGCTCGAGCGCCGCCTCGCCGGATTCGAGCCTGTTCACGATCGCCTCGAGCTCGGCAAGCGCCTGCTCGAACGACATCTGGGCGATATCCGGCGCAGGCGAGGCGGTATCCGACATGGTGAAGGAACACTAGGCGTGGGCTGATCGCTGGGCAACGCGCGGCGCGGGGTTTATTCGAGCGAAA
>DATGIN010000317.1:0-5428 GCA_035295705.1 Caulobacteraceae bacterium | reverse complement strand
ATAGAGAGCAAAGCCAGTCATGACCGACCTTTCCGCCCTGGAAGCCGACCTTGCCGCCCAGATCGCGGCCGCCGCCGACCCTGCATCGCTGGAGGCCGTCCGCGTCGCCGCCCTCGGCAAGACCGGCGCCGTTACCAACCTTTTGAAGACCTTGGGCGCCATGAGCCCCGACGAGCGGCGGACGCGGGGGCCGCTGATCAATGGCCTGCGCGACCGCACGGCCGCCGCGATCGCCGCCCGCAAGGCCGAGCTCGATTCCGCCGCCCTCGACGCCCGGCTCGCCTCCGAGCACGTCGACCTCACGCTGCCGGCGCCGCCCAGGCGCAAGGGCTCGGTGCATCCGACCATGCAGGTGATGGACGAGATGATCGCCATCTTCGCCGAGCTGGGATTCCAGGTCGCCGAAGGGCCGGACATCGAGGACGATTTCCACAACTTCACCGGCCTCAACTTCCCGCCCAAGCACCCGGCGCGGGAGGTGCACGACACCTTCTGGCTGGCCGAGGACGAGCGCGGCGAGCGCAAGCTGCTGCGCACCCACACCAGCCCCATCCAGATCCGCGTGATGCAGCGCGGGAACGCCCCTGTCGCGGCGCCGCAGTGGGCGCACGGCCAGGAGCCTCCCATCCGCATCGTCGGCCCCGGCCGCACCTACCGGCGCGACAACGACCGCACGCACACGCCGATGTTCCATCAGATGGAAGGGCTGGTGATCGACCGTGACATCACCCTTGCCCACCTGAAGTGGACGCTGGACGCCTTCGCCCGGCGCTTCTTCGAGACCGACAAGGTCGTCACGCGCTTCCGGCCGCACTTCTTCCCCTTCACCGAGCCGTCGGCGGAGATGGATGTCCAGTGCGACCGCTCGACCAGCGTGGTGAAGATCGGCGAAGGCTCCGACTGGCTGGAGATCCTGGGCGGCGGCATGGTGCATCCGAACATCCTGCGCACGGTCGGCCTCGATCCGGACGAGTGGCAGGGCTTCGCCTTCGGGATGGGGCCTGACCGGCTGGCGATGCTGAAGTACGGGATGCCCGACCTGCGCGACATGCTGGCGGCCGACGTCCGCTGGCTCGACCACTATGGCTTCTCGGCGTTCTCCACGCCCACCCTGGCGACGGGGCTCAGCCGATGAAGTTCACCCTATCGTGGCTGAAGGACCACCTGGAGACGGACGCGTCGGTCGGCGAGATCGCGGAGGCGATGACCATGGCCGGCCTCGAGGTCGAGCACGTCACTGACCCGCACGCGGCGTTCGCCGCGTTCTCCGTCGCCTGGGTCGTCGAGGCGGTTCAGCACCCGAACGCCGATCGCCTGCGCGTCTGTCAGGTCGAGACCAGGGACGGCATGAAGGAGATCGTCTGCGGCGCCCCGAACGCGCGCGCGGGCCTAAAGACCGTCTACGCGCCGATCGGGACGTTCATCCCGGGGACCGGCATCACGCTCGAGCCGCGCGCGGTGCGCGGCGTCGTTTCCAACGGCATGCTCTGCTCGGCGGCCGAACTCGAGATCGCCGAGGAGTCGGACGGCATCCTCGAGCTCGACGGCGATCCGCAGGTGGGCTCGAGCGCCGCTGACGCGCTCGGCCTGGAAGCTGTCATCGACATCGAGGTGACGCCGAACCGGCCGGACTGGCTGGGCGTCGCCGGCATCGCCCGCGACCTCGCCGCCGCCGGGGTCGGCACGCTCAAGGACCTTTCGGTCGCCGCCGTTCCGGGTCGCTTCCCCTGCCCGATCGAGATCCGCATCGACGGTTCCGGCGCCTGCCAGGCGTTCGCCGGACGGCTGGTGCACGGGGTGAAGAACGGCCCCTCGCCGGCCTGGCTGCAGGCGCGCCTGCGCGCCGTGGGCCTGCGGCCGATCTCGGCCCTGGTCGACATCACCAACCTCATCAGCCTCGACCGCTGCCGGCCGCTGCACGTCTACGACGCAGCCAAGCTCACCGGCAGCTGGATCGAAGCCAGGCTGGGACGCGCGGGCGAAGAGGTCGCGGCGCTGGACGGCGAGACTTATCCGGTCACGGACGAGTACTGCGTCATCGCCGATGAGTCCGGACCCATCGGCCTCGGCGGCGTCATGGGCGGTTCATCGACTGGTGTTTCCGAGACCACGACGGACGTCTTCATCGAAAGCGCCTGGTTCGACCCGATCCGCACCGCCCAGACCGGGCGCGCCACGGGTATCGTGTCCGACGCCCAGTACCGCTTCGCCCGCGGCGTCGACCCGGGGTTCGTGGTCCCTGGCCTGGAGCTGGCGACCAGCCTGGTGCTCCAGCTCTGCGGCGGCGAGCCGTCCGAGGTCATGCTCGCCGGCCAGGTTCCCGCGCCGGTGGCGCCGGTGGATTTCGACCCGGCCTACGTCGGCAAGCTCGGCGGCCTCCACATCGCCGCCGCCGATAGCCTTGAGATCCTCGAGAAGCTCGGGTTCGAGGTCGCGCCCGCCGGCAAGACCTACCGCGTTCAGCCGCCCAGCTGGCGGCGTGACATCGAGGGCAAGGCCGACCTCGTCGAGGAGGTCACGCGCATCTACGGGTACGACAAGCTGCCGGCCGCGCCGCTGCCGCCGCTGGACCACCACAGCGGCGGCGTGCTCTCGACGCGTCAGACGCGGGCGGTCGTCGCCCGCCGCATGCTGGCGGCGCTCGGCTACGACGAGGCCGTGACCTGGTCCTTCCTCCCGCTCGCGACCGCCCGCCGCTTCGGCGGCGGGCAGGCGAACCTGGTGCTGGACAACCCCATCGCCGCCGAGCTCGACACGATGCGGCCCTCCATCCTGCCGAATCTCATCGAGGCGGCGGCCAGGAACGCCAACCGCGGCTTCGCCGACGTCGCCCTCTTCGAGATCGGCCCCGTGTTCGCGGGCGACCGGCCCGAGGACCAGCGCACCGCTATCGCCGGCCTCGTCGCGCCGCACCCGGCCAGGCGCTGGGATGGCGTCGCCGGCGACGCCCTCTTCGCGCTGAAAGGCGACCTGATGGCGCTCCTTGCCGAGCTCGGCGCGCCGGCCGCGATGCAGGTCGCGCAAGGCGAGGCCGCGGCGTGGTGGCACCCAGGCCGCTCCGCGCGGCTGCAGCTCGGCCCGAAGGCGGTGCTCGCCGAGTTCGGCGAGCTGCATCCCGGCGTGCTCGCCGCGCTCGACGCCGAAGCGCCCATGCTCGGGTTCGAAATCTGGCTGGAGGCGCTGCCGGAGCCGAAGCGGAAGGCGGTCAAGACCAAGCCGGAGCTTGCTCTCTCGCCGCTGATGCCGCTCCGCCGCGACTTCGCCTTCGTGGTCGATGCGGCGCTGCCGGCCGCCGACCTGACTAAGGCGGTCGCCGGCGCCGACAAGGCGCTGATCGCCGACGTGTGGGTCTTCGATCTCTACGCCGGCAAGGGCGTCCCCGAGGGCAAGAAATCCCTTGCGCTCGAAGTCACGCTCCAACCCACCGACCACACCCTGAGCGAGCCCGAGATCGAAGCGGTGTCGGCGAGGATCGTCGCCGCCGCCGAGAAAGCCGTCGGCGCCAAGCTGCGCTCGTAGTTCGGACGCGGCGGCTACGAATGCCGCTCATCCCCGCGAAAGCGGGATGGGCGGGTTATAGTGGCGCTGAGCCGGACAACGCGGAGCCCCAGCCAGATGGAAGTCAACGGGATTGCACACATCTTCATCTGCGCCGGAGACTTTCCGGCGGCGCGGGCTTTCTACTCACAGCTCTTGCCGTTCCTGGGGATGACCTGCGTCGCGGACAATCCCGGCATCTACTACTGCGTCGGCGGGCGGACCGGCTTCGGCATCGAGGCGGCGACGCCCGCGCACCGGGGCAAGCGCTTCGAGCAGGGAACGGTCGGGCTGCACCACGTCTGCTTCCGCGCCCGCTCGCGGGAGGACGTCGAGGAGGCGCACGCCTTCCTTGAAAAGATCGGCGCGAAGATGATCCACGGGCCGCAGGAGGACCGCTACGCGCCCGGCTACTATTCCATCCTGTTCGAGGATCCCGACGGCACGCGCCTGGAGATCAACCATGTTCCCGGCGCCGGCCTCCTCGCCCGCCCGGGGATGCGCGTCGGCCAGGAGCTGGGTCCGGAAGCCTGAGCAAGGCGCCTGCGCCGGCGCGTGCATCGCAGCTTCGCACCGCGCGGGGCTTAACCCCGAACGCCGCTCCCATGCGTAGGAGGAGGCGAACGTCATTTGGGGGAGCCTACCCAATGCTGAGAAAGATGCTGCTGGCGGCGACGCTGCTCGCGGGCGCCGCAGCGGCGCGGGCGGCTGATGCGCCCGGCCTTACGGTCACCATCTACAACAACAACCTCGCGCTGGTTGAGGACGCGCGGCAGCTGGACATCGGCCAGGGCCGCCAGCGGCTGGAGTTCAAGGACGTCTCCTCCGCGATCCGCCCGGAAACCGTGGCCCTCGCCGCCGATGGCGTCGCGATCGTCGAGCAGAACTTCGATTACGACCTCCTGACGCCGCAGAAGATGATGGAGAAGGCGGTCGGCCAGCAGGTCCAGATCGTGCGCACCAACCCCGGCAATGGCCAGCAGGTGACCGAGACCGCGACGGTGCTGGCCGCAAACCAGGGCGTCGTCCTGAAGATCGGCGACCGCATCGAGGTGCTGCGCGACGACGGCGAGCCCACCCGGGTCATCTTCGCCAAGGTCCCGGACAACCTGCGCGCCCAGCCGACGCTCTCGGTGACGGTCGATTCCGAGCGCGCCGGACCGCGCCTGGCGACCCTCTCCTACCTCACTACCGGCCTCTCCTGGCGGGCGGACTACGTCGCCCTGTTCGACGAGAAGGCGTCGAAGCTCGACCTGCAGGGCTGGATCACGCTCAACAACCAATCGGGCACGGGGTTCGAGGCCGCCCGCACCCAGCTCGTCGCCGGCAACGTGCAGATGGCCGATTCCGGGAACGGCGACGACGACGCGGCGCCCGCCGACAACACCGTGCAAGCGGGAACGGAGACCAATCAGGGACCCGGCCAGGCGCTCGGCGACGTCTACATCTACAGCCTGCCCGAGCGCACCACGATCGCGCAGAACCAGACCAAGCAGGTCGGATTCCTGAGCGCGCACGGCGTCAGCGCGCACAAGGTCTACCAATTCAACCTCGCGGGCTTTCAGAGCGCCGACAATCCAGCCAGCGCCAGCGTCGTGGTCGACTTCGTGAACTCGACCGCCTCCGGGCTTGCAACCGGGCTGCCGGCAGGCGCGATCCGCGTCTACGAGCGCGACGTCGCCGGCGAGCCCAAGTTCGTCGGCGAGAACAACATCGACCACACGCCGCAGGGTTCGGAACTGGCGGTCAAGATCGGCGACGCCTTCGATGTCACCGTGCAACCGACCCTGGTCTCCAACACCAAAGTCGGCAAACGGCGCGACCGCTACATGATGTCGTACCTGATCCGCAACGCGCGGCCGGAGGCGGTGACGGTCCAGATTCGCCAGGC
>DATGIN010000316.1:0-5204 GCA_035295705.1 Caulobacteraceae bacterium | reverse complement strand
GCGGCATCGATTGGCGGGAGCTGTTCCTGTCCGCGGACGGGCGCATTTCGCGCGCGCCGTTCCTGATCGGCTCGGCGATTCTGATCGCCATCACCGCCATCTACGAGAGTCTGGTCGGTCCGGTCGGCCACTGGCTGACCGGACTGATCGTCTATCCGGCTATTCTCTACGCGGGCGCCTGCCTCGCCTCGAAGCGGTTGCACGACCGCGGGCGGTCCGGCTGGTGGGCGGCGCTCATCCTCTTCGCGCTGGCGGTGATCTGGCCGCATCCGCCGGCCTTCATCGACTTCCTCTTGATGCTAGTGCTTGTCTGGGCGGCGATCGAGCTCGGGCTCATGGAGAGCGAGCAAGGGGCGAACCGCTATGGGCCCAATCCCGTACGGCCGGCCCAGGCCTAGAGCCCCGTGGCAGGCCCGCCTCAGTGGGCCAACAGCGGCCTCGCCAGGACCACGCCTGCACAGATCGCCGCGTAGTGGGCGCCGGCGGCCGTGACCACGAACCCGTGCCAGATGGCGCGGCGATAGGGCACGCTCGAGTGATAGATCAGTGCGCCCGTCGTGTAGATCAGGCCGCCGGCGGTCAGCAGCGCAAGCGCGATCACCGGGACGCCTTGAATCAACGGGCGAAGCGCGATCAGCGCGATCCATCCGAGCGCTACGTACAGCAGCGTCCAGACCCAGTCCGGCAGGCGAGCGGCGAAGAGCTTGCCGGCCGCGCCGGCCAGCGCCAACACCCAGACCGCTGCGGTCATGCCGATCGACCAACCGCCGGCGAGCCGTTGCGTGGTGAACGGGGTGTAGGAGCCGGCGATCATGATGAAGATCGCGGCCTCGTCGAGGCGGCGCAGGTAACGCCGCGCGCGTGTCGGCTTGGTCAGGTTGTAGGCGGCCGAGCAGGCAAGCATGGTGATCAGGCAAACCGCGTACAGCCCGGTCGCGACAGCCAGAGCCGCGCCGCCCGCGAAGACGGAGAGCGCGACCAGCACGACGCCGCCTGCCGCCGCCGCGGCCAGGCCGAAGGCGTGCACCAACCCGTCGGCGAGCTTCTCGCCTCGGTGGCTGTAGTGCTCGCTGAAGTCGTCGGCCCGCGTGCGCATGCCGCCACCCTTGCCAAGTTTGTGCGCCTCCGGAAAGCTTAGAACCCAAGCCTCACGGCGAATTAAGGGAGGGCCGCGCGCGTGCAAGGTCTCGAAAGCTTGATGCCGCTCGCCGAGCGCCTGGCGGCGCGTCTAAAGGCGAAGGAGCACACGGTGGCGGTGGCCGAGTCGTCGTCCGGCGGCTTGATCTCGGCGGCTCTTCTGGCCGTGCCGGGCGCCTCTGCCTATTTCCTGGGCGGGGCTGTGGTCTACACCGCCCGCGCGCGCATGCGGCTCCTGGAGCTTCCGCGCGAAGCGGTCGCCGGTATGCGCTCGGCCAGCGAGCCCTACGCGCGCCTGCTCGCCCAGACCGTCCGCGAACGGTTCACTGCCGATTGGGGAATTTCCGAGACCGGCGCCGCCGGGCCGACCGGCAATGGCTACGGCGACGCCGCCGGCCATACCTGCATCGCCGTGTCCGGGCCGTTCGAGCACGCGCTGACGTTGGAGACCGGCAGCGCTGACCGCGCCGAAAACATGGTCGCGTTCGCCGCCGCCGCGCTCGAAGTAATGCTGGGCGTCTCCGGCGACTGAGCCGCCCGCTCTGGTTGCGAGGCCGGCCTGATAAGGCACGGAACGTTAATCCGCCGGCGTTAAGCGTGTTCAACCGGGGCGGTCCCGCAGGCGCCAGCTTGATGTCCAACGGCCAGCAGTCGATCGAGGAACGGAGCAGGCTCGCCGAGATCGCGGCGATGGACCTCGAAGCCGCGCGGCCGACGTTCGAGCGGATCTGCCGGCTCGCTCAGTCGGTCGTACACGCACCGCTGGTGCACGTCGCGCTGGTGCAGGCCGACACCCTGTGGTTGGCCGGCCTGAGCGACCAGGCGCTGCCAGTGGTCGCGCGCGAACATGCCTTCTCCAACCCGGTCATCGCCAGCGGCGAGCCGGTCTGGATCGAAGACATGTCGAAAGACGAGCGCTACATGACCAACCCGTTCGTCACGGGGCCCTATCGCTTTCGCTTCTACGCGGCGGCGCCGATCCGGCTCTCCAACGGCCGGTGCGTTGGCGCTCTTTCCGTGGTCGACCGCGAACCGCGCACGTTCGACGCGGTGGCCGCCGACCGGTTGCAGGACTTTGCGGCGCTCGCGGCCGACGACTGGGAGCGGCGGACCAGCTTGCGCGCGGTCATGGAGCGTGAAGCCGAGGTGCAGGCCGCCAATGCCGTGCTCAGCGCCATTATCGAGTCGGCGCCTGTCGCGCTGGCGATGACCGATGCCGACCTCACCATCATTCGCACCAGCGAGCGCTGGCGGGAGCGGGCGGCGCGCTGGACGAGCGAGGAGATGGTCGGCCTGCCGATCTATGCGCTCGCCGCGGACAGCGAAGAGGCTTGGCGCTCGATCAGGGACCAGTGCATGGCTGGCCAGCGGCTGCGCAACGAGCGCGCCCGCTTCGACGCGCCGGATGGCGTCTCCCGATGGGTGACCTGGGAAGTGACGCCTTGGCGCGACGCCAACGGCGATTTCGGCGGCCTGCTGGTGCTCGTCAACGAGATCACCGAAATGGTCGAGGCGCTCGAGCAGTCAGAGCGCGCAGAGCGCCGGCTTCAGTTCGCGGCCGAGCTGGCCGACATAAACGTCTGGGAGCTCGACTATCGGCGCCAGGACGTGAACTACACCGGCAAGCCGATCTACGCCGAGCAGGACAGGGACTTCGACCGTGTTTCCGACACGATCTGGAATCTAATCCATCCGGCCGACCGCCCGGCGGCGGAGGCGGAATGGGGCCGGCACCTGGAGACCGGCTCGCCATTTCGCGTCGAGGCCAGGTTGCTTCGCTCGAACAAGCCGCACCTCTGGGTCCGCATCGCAGCCGAGGCGATAAAGGATTCGGCCGGAGAGATCGAAAAGATCATCGGCGCCACGCAGAACATCGACGAGCAGAAGCGCGCCGAGCGCGCCATGGCCAAGGCGCTGGACGCCGCCGAGGCCGCCAATCGCGCCAAGAGCGAGTTCCTGGCCAACATGAGCCACGAGATCCGCACGCCGCTGAACGGGGTGATGGGGACTGCCGGGGCCTTGGCGCGTATGGACCTGCCGCCCGACCAGCGTGACATGGTGCGGCTGATCGAAACCTCGGCAGGGGTGCTCGACAGCCTGCTCGGCGACGTGCTCGACCTCGCCCGCGTCGAATCGGGACGCCTCGATCTCGCAAGCGAGCCGTTCGAGCTCGGAAGCGCAATCCGCATCGCCGCCTCGCTTTTCGAATCGGGCGCCAGGGAGAAGGGGCTTTCGTTCCAGGTGACGATCGCGCCGGCGGCCGAGGCGATGGTCACCGGGGACGCGATGCGGCTGCGCCAGATCGTCTCGAACCTGCTCTCGAACGCCGTGAAATTTACCGACCGGGGCAGGATCGACGTGACCGTCGAAGCCACGCGCTCGGTCGAGGCGGTCAACCTCGTGCTCAGCGTGCGCGACACCGGCATTGGCTTTGACGAGGAGACGCGTGCGCTCTTGTTCCAGCGATTCCACCAGGCGGACGGTTCGATCACGCGCCGCTTCGGAGGCTCTGGGCTTGGCCTGGCCATTTCCCGCTCGCTCGCCGAAGCCATGGGCGGAGAGCTGGAGGCCGCGTCCGAGCCGGGGAACGGTTCGACCTTCACGCTGACGCTAACGCTGCCGCGGGCGCGCGGCGCCGCCGACCGGACGCCGCGCCCGCTCGACATCGAAGCGGCAAGGCTGGAGAACGGCCCAAAGGTGCTGCTTGCCGAGGACCATCCTACCAATCGCAAAGTTGTCTCACTGATTCTGGAATCGGTGGGCATCGAGCTGACGGTGGTCGAAAACGGGCAGGAGGCCGTCGACGCCGCCGCGAGCCAAGCCTTCGACGTGATCCTGATGGATATGCAGATGCCGGTCATGGACGGTCTGACTGCGGTGCGCCTCATCCGCGAGCGCGAACGCGCCAGCGGCGCGGCCCGGACGCCGATCCTGGCGCTGACCGCCAATGCCTTGCCTGAACACGCCCAGGCGTCGCGGGACGCCGGCGCCGACGGCCACTTGAGCAAGCCAATTGCGGCCGCAAAGCTGGTCGAAGCCGTGCGCATAGCCGCTGACGCTGGAGCAGCGCCGCAAACGGAGGCGTCGCGAGCCACCGAAGAGCCCCGGCGGACGGCGTAGCGGGACCCGGTTCTCGACGCTGCGGCAACGGAACCGCAACGCGAGTGAAACGCTGGGGCAACACCACGCGACGATGATCCGGCCGCAAACCCGGAGGCCTCCGCTCCATGAAAATTGCTCTCGCAGCAGCAGCCCTGATCGGAGTCGCGATCGCGCCGGTCGCCTTCGCTCAGCCACCGGGAGGAGGCGTCCGCGCCGCCTGCGCGGCGGACATCGCCCAGTTCTGCCCCGACGCACAGCCGGGCAACGGCTCCATTCGTCAGTGCATCAGCTCGCATCGCGATCAATTGTCCGGCGGATGCAAGTCGGCGATCGCTCAAGCGATGGCGCGCCGCCAGGCGCAGGGCGGGCAGGGTGGCCACTGACAACTCCTGACCAACCCGCGGTGGCCCGCAACAGCGCCATCGAGCCTTTCAGGCGCGCGCGCGACGCCTTGTTCGTCGGCGCCTGCGCAGTCGTGTTCCTCGTGATCGCCGCCTGCGCGATCTATGTCGTCGTCCGCATGGCCATCTGAGCCAAAGCAAAGGCGCCCGGAGCGGCATGCTCCAGGCGCCTGCTTAGCCCTGTCCCCCAACAGGGAAGCCCTTCGCCTCGACCGGCGAGGGGCCTTGAAAGCTCAAGCCGCAGCTTCGTTCGCGCAGGCCGCGGCCTCAAGGTGGCGGACTGTCGCACGCCGCCCCGGCGGCGCCCTCTCCGCCGCGCCCTCCGCGGTCGCTAAACCTGCGCTTCGGCGCCGCAATGCGGACAGGGAGCGCGTCGGCGCGCCACGACCCCGACGGCGGTCCCGAGGATCGCGAAGGCCGACGGTGACTTCCCGCCGAACCATGTCTTGCCGTCGTAGACCAGCGGCAGCAGCAGGTGGTCGCAAGACCGACAGCGCACAACCAGCGAGAGCGCGAGCGCGAGCGGTCCGGTGATCAACAGCCCGGCGACGCTGAACACACCGA
>DATGIN010000315.1:0-11397 GCA_035295705.1 Caulobacteraceae bacterium | reverse complement strand
CTCTTCGGTCGTAGGTGTCCGCCCGCACGTCATGGCCCACGCCGCTCCCGCCCCCGTTTCTCAAGCCGACGTCGTCAACCGCATCCCGATCACCGGGGCGCTGATGCTGGCGACGCTGATGAACACGCTCGATTCCACGATCGCCAACGTGGCGCTGCCGCACATGAAGGGCAGCCTCGGCGCCTCGCAGGACCAGATCACCTGGGTCCTCACCTCCTACATCATCGCGACCGCGATCATGACGCCGCTCTCCGGCTGGCTCTCGCTCAAGGTCGGGCGCAAGAACATGTTCCTCGCCTGCATCGCCGGTTTCACGGCGGCGTCTGCGCTCTGCGGCGTGGCGCAGAACCTGCCGGAGATGGTGCTGTTCCGCTTCCTGCAGGGCGTCGCCGGCGCGGCGCTGATCCCGCTCTCGCAGACGGTGATGCTCGATATCTACCCCCAGCGGTTGATCCCGCAGGTGATGTCGATCTGGAGCGCCGCGGTGATCATGGGGCCGATCCTAGGCCCCGCGGTCGGCGGCTGGATCACCGAGAACTGGTCGTGGCGCTGGTGCTTCTACATCAACGTCCCGATCGGGGCGCTCGCGACCCTGGCGCTCGTCAGCTTCATGGCCGACGACCCCGGCGGACGACAGCGTCCGTTCGATTTCCTGGGATTTGGCGCGCTGGCCACCTTCGTGGGCGCCTTCCAGCTGATGATGGACCGGGGCCCCGACAACGACTGGTTCGGATCGACCGAGACCTGGATCGAGGCCGTGGTGGCAGGGCTGGCGTTCTGGATCTTCCTCATCCAGACGCTGACCGCCGATCACCCCTTCTTCCACCGCGACCTGGCCAAGGACCGCAACTTCGTCACCTCGACCGTATTCGGGCTCTGCGTGGGCGGCATCCTGTTCTCGACCACCGCCGTGCTGCCCTCGTTCATGCAGAACCTGCTGGGCTATTCAGCCCTGCAAAGCGGCTACGCCAGCATGCCGCGCGGCATCGGCTCGCTGATCGCCTTCCTCGTCATGCCGTATTTGATGGCTCGCATCGGACCCAGGCGGACGCTGCTGATCGGCATCGTTCTGTGCACCGGGGCGCTCTGGAGCATGTCGCACTTCGACCTCGACATGACCGCCGGGCCGATCGTGACCTCGGGTCTGATCCAGGGTCTGGGCGTCGGCCTGCTGTTCTCGCCCCTCAACATCCTGGCGTACGCGACGCTGAATCCCGTGCACCGCACCGAAGGGACCGTGGTCTCGACGATGCTGCGCAGCCTGGGCTCCAGCATGGGCATTTCGGTCATTCAGGCGCAGCTCACCTCGAGCGCGGCGATGGCGCACGCCCGGCTGGGCGAGAACCTGTACGCAGGCGCGCCGGCGCTCGCCGCAGCCGGGGCGAATCCGTCGACCGCCGCCGGCGCCGCCGTCCTGAACGGACAGCTCACGCAGCAAGCGACCATGGTGGGTTACGTCGACGTCTTTTCGTGGATGGCGGTAGGCACGCTCTTCCTGCTCCCGCTGCTGCTTGTCATGCAGGCGCCGCCGGCGGCGCAGATCGTGCCGCTGGAGGCGGCGGCGGAGTGATCCGCTGACAGCTTTCGGCGAGCGGGCGTGACAAGCTTCGCCGCATGAGTCGGACGCTCTCCGCGCGCCAGGCCCGCCGCATCGCGCTCGCCGCCCAGGGGCTGGCCGCTCCGAAACCGGAGGGCCCGGTCGGGCGGCGCGCATTGCGTAGTCTCGTCCAGCGTCTGGGCGCGCTGCAGCTGGACAGCGTGAACGTCTTCGCCCGCGCCCACTACGTGCCGCCGTTCGCGCGGCTGGGGCCCTATCCGGCGTCGCTGCTGGAGGAGGAAGCCTGGGGCAGGCGTCCGTCGATGTTCGAGTACTGGGCGCACGCCGCCTGCCTCATCCCGCTGGAGCGGCAGCCGCTGTTCCGCTGGAAGATGGCGTGGCGGCGGGCCGGAAACGGCTCTCCGGGCTGGCGTCGCTTCGCCGTCGAGCAGCGCCCGCTGATCGAGCACGTCCTGGCCGAGGTGGAGCGGCGCGGACCGGTCACCGGCGGCGATTTCGCCCCGGAAGGCAAGCGCCAACCCGGCTGGTGGAACTGGCACGCCGGCAAGAGCGCGCTCGAGTGGCTGTTCAACGCCGGCCTGATCATGACCAAGACGCGGCGCGGGTTCGAGAGGATCTACGACCTCACCGAGCGCGTGATCCCGCCCGCCGTCCTCGATGCGCCGACGCCCGAGCCGGCGGACGCCAAGCGCGAGCTCGTGCGGCTGGCGGCGCGCGCATTCGGCGTCGCCACGGTCGCAGACCTCGCCCACCACTATGGCCTGAAGCAGCGAGAGACGGCCGACGCCGCCGCCGAGCTGGTCGAGGCGGGCGAGATCGAGCCTGTCCGCGTCGAGGGCTGGAGCCGCCCGGCTTTCCTCGCCCGGGACGCCAAGCTGCCGCGGCGCGCGAGCGGCGCGGCGCTGCTGGCGCCGTTCGACAACCTGATGTGGGACCGCGAGCGGGTCGAGAACCTGTTCGGCATCCGCTATCGGATCGAGATCTATGTGCCGGCCGCAAAGCGGGTGCACGGCTACTATGTCTACCCGTTCCTGCTCGGCGAGATGATCGCCGCCCGCGTCGACCTGAAGGCCGACCGCGCCACAGGCGTGCTCCGCGTGCAGGCCGCGCACCTGGAGCCCGGCGCCGATGCGGCCGAGGTCGCCGCGGCCCTGGCCGCCGAGCTCCGCGCCGCCGCTGTCTGGCTTGGCCTGCCGGACGTGGCCGTGGCCGGCCGGGGCGACCTCGCGGACGATCTCAGGCGCGCCTTGGGCTGAACGCCGCCGGCTACACTGTCCCTTCCGCGACCGCGTTCAGGCGGGCGTAGACGCCGGCCTTGGCGACCAGATCCTGATGCCGGCCCTCCTCGACCACCCGGCCGTCCTGGAACACCAGGATGCGGTCGGCATGGCGGATGGTGGAGAGGCGGTGGGCGATGACGATGGTCGTCCGCCCGCGCATCAGGGCTTCGGTCGCCAGCTGCACCTCGCGCTCGGTCTCGACGTCGAGCGACGACGTCGCCTCGTCGAGCACCAAGATCGGCGCATCGGCCAGGAACGCCCGCGCGATCGCCACCCGCTGACGCTCGCCGCCCGACAGCTTCACGCCCCGCTCGCCGACCAGGGTGTCGTAGCCCTGCGGCAGCTTGGAGATGAAGTCGTGGGCGCGGGCGCGCTTGGCCGCCAGCGCGATCTCGTCCGCCGTCGCCCCTGGACGCGCGTAGCCGATGTTGTCGGCGATCGAGCGGTGGAACAGCGCCGGATCCTGCGGCACGACCGCCACCGCGCGTCGGAGGGAGCCTTGCGCGACGTCGGCGATGTTCTGCCCGTCGATGCGGATCTCCCCGGCCTCGATGTCGTACAGCCGCTGGATGAGCTTGACGAACGTCGACTTGCCGGAGCCCGTCGGCCCGACCAGCGCGATCCGCTCGCCGGGCTGGATCACCAGCGAGAAGCGCTCGTAGAGGGGCGCCATCGCCTTCTTGTAGCGGAAGGTGACGCGGTCGAAGACCACCTCGCCGTCGCCGCCGACGAAGTCGGGCGCGCTGGGCTTGTCCGACACCTGCGGAGCGATCTGGGCGTACTCGGCCACGTCCTCGCAGTCGGCCAGCGCGCGCTGCACCATGCGGATGTTGTCGCCCATGTTGCGCAGGTAGCCGCTCATGATCATGAAGGTGGTGACCACGAAGGCGACGTCGCCGGCGCTGGCCTGCCCCTTCATCCAGCGCGTGATCAGGATGCCGGTGAGCCCAGCCGCCAGCCCGGCCAGCAGCATGTTCTGCACCAGCCAGACGGTGGTGTAGCGGTTCCAGGTGACGATGGTCGCGCTACGCCACTCGCGCACGAGGGCGCCGAACCTCGCCTCCTCGCGCTCCTCCGCGCCGAAGCCCTTGACGGTCGGATTCGACGAGATGGCGTCGGCCAGGGCCGCGCCGATCCGCGAGTCGAGCGCCACCGAGAGCCGGTTCGCCTTCTGCACGTAGAAGTTCGAGAAGAGGACGTTGGAGGCGATGTAGATCGCCACCATCACCAGCGAGAAGACACCGATCAGCGGCCATCGCCACAGCAGCTGCGCCGACAGCACCAGGAGCACGACCAGCGCCGGCCCGATCCAGATGAGCACGCCGTCGGAGACCATGTCGTAGCCCCACATGGCGCGCGAGATGCGTCTGACCGTGGCCCCGGCGAAGGTGTCGGCGTGCCAATCGGACGAGAAGGACTGGACGCGCCGGAACGCCTCGGTGGTCAGCTCTTCCATGTTTGCGGCCGCAAACGGGTTCCACACCCACTGCATCGTCAGGTTGCGGATCAGTTGGTAGGCCACGTAGACGCCGACGAAGAAGGCCCAGGCCTGCCAGGCGATCGCGGGCGCGCGCGGCAGGTGCAGCGTCGCGTCGGTCAGCGCCTTGGTCGCGCGCGGCATCGTCGACTCGAAGCCGATGGCGACCAGGATGGCGGCGAGCGTGATCGAGAACGCGCCGCGGCGGCGCATCCAGTAGCGGCTTAGAAAGCGCAGAACCTGCCAGTTCGAAAGCGTTCGCTTCCGAAATTCGCCGGTATCCTCATCGAAAACTTCGCTCATCGCCTCGGTTCCCTGACCCGCCGGATCAGGCCGAAGCCGCGTGCGAGCCTAGTGAGTTAATGCCTCTGGTAGGGTTCGCCCCAGACGGCGTGCCCGGCGAATCCGGACAGCGCGGCCAGGAGGGCGGCCCTCGATCTGAAAAGGCAATTGTTGGACATCGGCCCATCGTCCCGCGCTTCGACGCCCTGGTCAACCGCGTCGGACCGGTCGAGCGGATCGGAGCAGTCGGGTGTCGCCAAATAGACACGGCTCCCGTCGATGCGGCCAATCGCGTACGTGAACCCGGCGCCGGTCTGCTCGGCCAGCACGTACCCCTCCTCGCCGCCGAGATCGGCTTCCACGGCCAGCACCCGATGGGTGCGCCCGATGAGGCCGTTGTCGTCGTACTTGGCGACGGCGTACCAGCCGTCCGGCTCGAGCGTGACCTGGAGCTTGTCGGCCGGATTGTCGGCCCGGACGTAGACGCCGTCCTCGAGCGGGTGCACCGCTTCCCCCTGGTCCACGAGCAACCGGTCCGACACGTAGCAGCCGGCCAGGAGCAGCCCCGCGAGCGCGATCAGCCCGGATCGAATCGGCGCATTCACGCGCCCAGCTTACCGCCGAGGCCGCCGATCTGCTGCGGCCGGATCCCGCCTTAAGCCGCGGCCCTGCGCGCCGGTTTGAAGCGGACGGGGAGGCTCTTCGGCCCCGAGATGAAGTTCGAGGGCAGCCACTCCGGGCCGCCGGCGATGTCGAGGTCGTGCATGCGGGTAAGGACCTCGGTCAGGATGGCGTCGATCTCGAGGCGGGCGATGTGCTGGCCGAGGCAGACGTGCGGACCGCCGCCGAACGCGATGTGCTCGTTCGGATCGCGGCTGAGATCGAGCGCGTCCGGGCGATCGAACTTCTCCGGGTCGCGGTTGGCGGCGCCGAAGTACATGACCACCTTGTCGCCCGGCTTGATGCGTTGGCCGCGGATTTCCGCGTCCTTCTTCGCCGTGCGGCGCATGTAGATGACCGGGCTCGTGTACCGCAGCAACTCTTCGCGCGACGCGTTCAGCCGCCCGGGCAGATCGGCCATCAGCCAGGCGAGCTGATCCGGGTTTTCCTTCAGCGCCACCAGCCCGGCGGCGAGCAGATTGCGGGTGGTGTCGCCGCCGGCGTCGATCAAGAGCAGAAAGAAGAGCAGGAACTCGGAGTCGGTCAGCCGGCGGCCATCGACCTCGACCGTCAGTAGCCGCGTCGCCAGGTCGTCGGCCGGCCGCGCGCGCTTCTCGGCGATCACGCCCATGCCGTAGGCGAACATCTTGCCGACCGCCTCGCCGCCGGCGCCCGGCGGCAGCGCCTTCGGATCCGAGTGGATGATCTCGGTCAGCTTGTAGAGCTCGCGGCCGTCGTCCAGCGGCAAGCCCATGAGCTCGGCGATGACGTACGAGGGCATCTCGCCGGCGACGTCGGCGACGAAGTCGCATTCGCCCTTCTCGATCACCGCGTCGACGATCTGGCGGGCGAGCTCGTTCAGGCGCGTGCCCCGCTCGGCGGCCGCCGGCTTGGTGAACTCGGCGCGGATCAGCTTGCGGAATTGGGTGTGCTGCGGCGGGTCCATCATCAGCATCATGGTCGCCTCGCCGAGCGTACCGCCCCCGCCGGGGCCTGGGTCGGGGATCATGATCGTCGGACCGGACGAGTAGGTCTGGAAGTCGTGGTCGACCGCATAGACGTCGTCGTAGCGGGTCAGCGCCCAGAAGCCCGGCCCGTCCGGCTCCGGGTTGAAGTGCACCGGATCGCGCTCCCTGAGCTCGCGGTAGAGCTCGAAAGGATGGCCGCTGGCGAAGGTCGCGGCGTCGAGAAGGTCGAGGGTCACGTGGGGTCGCTCCTGATCGTCGATCAGCCTGATCGAGGGGACGCGCGAGAGCAAGGCTGGCGCGACGTCAGGTAATCGCCGAAAACCCCAAGCCGATGACCTCGACGCCCCTGCCGGACGCGGCGCGCGACAACTGGGTGGATCGGCACGCGCCGGAGGCGCTGAGGCCCTGGCTGAAGCTCGGGCGCTTCGACCGGCCGATCGGCATCTGGCTGCTGCTCATCCCCGGCTGGCAGGGGATCGCGCTCGCGGCCGCGCTCGAGCAGCGCTGGCCGAGCGCTTGGCTGGTCGTCGCCTTCGCGCTGGGCGCGGCGCTGATGCGCGCGGCGGGCTGCGCCTACAACGACATCGTCGACCGCGACATCGACGCCCGCGTGGCCAGGACGGCCGACCGGCCGCTCGCGTCGGGCCGGATCCGCGTCAGCCAGGCCTGGCTGGCCATCGCAGGATGCCTGGTCGCGAGCGTGGCGATCCTGTTGAGCTTCAATCCTCTGGCCGTGCTTATCGGAGCGGCGTCGCTGGCGCTGGTCGCCGCCTATCCGTTCATGAAGCGGATCACCTGGTGGCCGCAGGCGTGGCTTGGGCTGACCTTCAACTGGGGTATTCCGCTGGGGTTCGCCGCCGCCGCCGGCAACCTTCCGTCCAGCTGGCGCCTCATCGCCCTCGCCTTCGAGCGGCATCCGCCGCTGAAGATCGCGTGGACGGTCTCGCTGGATTGGCCCGCGCTCTTTCTCTACCTGGCGGCGGTCTTCTGGACCCTGGGCTACGACACGATCTACGCGGTGCAGGATCTCGAGGACGATGCGCTGGTCGGCGTGAAGTCGTCGGCCAGGCGGCTCGGCGAGGCGGCCGGAACCGGCGTCCTGATCGCCTATGCGATCTCGGTGGCGCTGGTGTTCGTGGCGGGGTGGATCGGACGGTTGGGCCCGCTGTTCGGCCTCGGCGCCCTCGCCTACGGCGCGCACCTGCTCCGCCAGCCGTTCGCGCTGAAGCTCGACGATGCGGCCGGCGCGCTTCGCATCTTCAGGTCCAACCGCGAAGCCGGGTTCATCCTGCTCGCCGCGCTCGCCGCCGGAGCATGGCGCGTCACGCTCTGGTAGAGAGCGCGTCGGGCGGCAAGGAGACGTTCGATGGCGAATGCGGTGAAGCCGGAGGCGCTGGAGGTCGAGGGCGCGCCGCCGATCCCGGCGGAGCTCGTTCGGGACGTCGGCCCCTACCTCGAAGCCCGGTTCGCGCTCGTGGCGGGGTGGCGCGCCAGCGACAAATCGCTGCTCGTCACGACACGCTTCGGCGCAACGCCGCAGCTGCACAGCGTGGCGTTCCCGATGGGCGCGCGGCGGCAGCTGACCTTCGAGGCGGACCGCATCGCCGACGCGCACGCTTCGCCCTCGGACGATACCCTGGTCGTGTCGATGGACGTCGGCGGAAGCGAGTTCTTTCAGCTCTACACCCTGGCCAACGGGCGCCTCTCGCTGATCACCGATGGCAAGAGCCGCAACCTGTTCGGCGCCTTCAGCCGCGATGGTCGGCTGATCGGCTATTCATCGAGCCGGCGCAACGGCGTCGACTCCGACCTTTACGTCGTCGACCCGCGCGATCCGGCGAGCGAGCGCAGGGTGCTGGAGGCGACGGGCGGCGGGTGGGCCGTGCTCGACTTCATGCCGGACGGCCGCCGACTGCTGGTCATGCACTACATGGCCGCCTCGCGCAGCGTGCTCTACCTGCTCGACACCGAGGACGGCGCCCTGGCGCCGATCACAGACGAGGACGCGACGATCGCCTGGCGCAGCGCCCGCGCCGCGCCTGACGGAACCATCTGGGCGATCTCGGACGTCGACTCAGACGCCTTGCGGCTGGGCCGCCTCGATCCGGCGACGCGCACGTTCCACGCTGCGAGCCCGGCAGGCGTCGGAGAGGTCGAGTCCTTCGGGCTGTCGGTCGACGGCGGCTTCGTCTCTTATGCGGTCAACGCCGCGGGGTTCTCGCGCCTGCGCATCCTGGACGTGGCGGCGCAGACCGACCGCGAGGTCACGGACCTCCCGCCCGGGGTGATCATGGCGGGACGGGTCGCGCCCTGGGGGGACATCGCGCTGACGGTGAGCGGGCCGAAGACGCCGGCGGACGCCTTCGTGGTCGATCCCCGGACGCTCGCGGTGACGCGTTGGACCGAAAGCGAGTGCGGCGGCCTCGATCCGTCCCGCAACGCCGACGCCGAGCTCGTCTCGATCGCCAGCTTCGACGGCGAGACCGTCACCGGCTTCCTGTTCCGCCCGGATCCCGACCGTTTCACCGGTCCCCGCCCCTTGGTCATCAATATCCATGGGGGTCCTGAGGCGCAGGCGCGCCCGAACTTCCTGCTCGGCGCGACCGGCTATCTCATCAACGAGCTCGGCGTGGCGGTCTTCTTCCCCAACGTCCGCGGCTCGGCCGGCTTCGGCAAGCGATTCCTCGCCCTCGACGACGGGCCGTTCCTCAGGGAGAACTCGGTGAAGGACATCGGCGCCTTCATCGACCACTTCGCAGCCGACGCCGGCGTCGACGCCGCGCGCATGGCGGTGACCGGCGGCTCGTACGGCGGGTACATGACGCTGGCGGCGCGGGTGCGCTGGTCGGACAAGCTGCGCTGCGGTTGCGAGCAGGTGGGCATCTCCAACCTGGTGACGTTCCTGGAGAACACCCAGGCCTATCGCCGCGACCTGCGCCGCGTCGAGTACGGCGACGAGCGGGACCCGGTCCAGCGGGCCAAGTTGATCGAGATCTCCCCGCTCACCCACGTCAGCAACATCACCGTTCCGCTGATGGTGGTGACCGGCGCCAACGATCCGCGCGTGCCGGCGTCGGAGGCCGACCAAATCGTCGCCGCCGTGCGCGCCAACGGCCGCGAAGTGTGGCACCTGCGCGCGGCCAACGAAGGCCATGGCTTCGTGCGCAAGGACAACCTCGACTACACCGTGCTGGTCATGATCCAGTTCTGGAAGCGGTTCCTGATCGGCAACGCGTGAGCGCCTAGCGCTCGGAGAACATCACTCCGCCCTTGGACTTGGCGTCGAGGTCGATCTCGACGATCTGCACCACGACGGCCTCGGCCGGCGCGCCGAAATTCTTCACCACCGCCTGGGTGATGTCCTGGCACAGGGCCTTCTTCTGCAGCGCGTTGCGCCCTTTGGCGGCGTAGACCACGACTTCCGGCATCGGCGCTCCCCTCAGGTTGCCTCTCGGGCGCGATAAGCCCATCTTATGGGTTGGAGTCCAGAACACAGGCCATGGCCGTCGCCGCGCGCGTCAACCCGAAGGACTTTTTCACCGCAGAGGAATGGGCCCCGCTGGCGGAGCGCTCGTCGTGGAAGGGCCTCGTCCTGGTCGCGCACTGCTGGGCGGTGATCGGTCTGGCGACGCTGATGGGCCTCTTCTTCCCGATCACGATCCCGATCGCGGTGATGATCATCGGCGCGCGGCAGCTGGGCCTTGGCATCCTGCAACACGACGCCGCGCACAGCGCCCTGCACGGCGACCCGAAGGTGAACCTCTGGGTGGGCGAGTACCTGTGCGGCGGCGGGGTCGAACGCTACCGCAAGTACCACCTGCAGCATCACAAGTACGCCCAGCAGTCCGAAGACCCCGACCTTGGCCTCTCGGCGCCGTTCCCGATCACCAGGGCCTCGATGCGGCGCAAGGTCATCCGCGACCTGACCGGGCAGACCTGGTTCAAGCAGCGCTTCGGCCTCCTTCAGGCGAACCTGAAGCAGCGGCCGAAGGGCGCGCCGGTCCTTCCCATCGTCTGGGCGGACATCAGGCGCCAGCACCGTTTCTTCGTGACCAACCTGATCGCCATCGCAGGCTTCGGCGTCGCCGGGATGCTGGTCGGCCGCGACTGGTGGTGGGGTTGGTTCGCGCTATGGCTGCTGCCCCGCGCCACCTGGTTCCAGATGGTCACACGCTTCCGCAACATCGCCGAGCACGCGCTGGTCGCGAAGGACGAGCCGGATCCGCTGAAGCACGCGCGGACGACGATGGCCAACTGGCTCGAGCGCGCGCTGATCGCCCCCTACTACGTGAACTACCACTGCGAGCATCACATGTTCATGCACGTGCCCTGCTACCACCTGCCGCGCGTGCACAAGCTGCTCGGCAAGAAGGGCGTGCTCGAGCGCATGGAGATCGCGCCGAACTATCCGAAGATGCTCGCGGCCGCGTCCGCCGCGTGACCGCGGCCGCCATCGCCGACCCGCAAGGGTTCATCCTCGCGAACACCCGCCTCACCGCGGTTCCGCATGCGCCGGAGCTTCGCCTCTATCTCGCCGACGAGGTGACGCCGATCTGGCGGATGACCGAGGAGGAGCTGGGCCAGATCGGCCTGCCGCCGCCGTTCTGGGCCTTCGCCTGGGCCGGCGGCCAGGCGCTGGCCCGCTACCTGCTCGACCACCCGCGCGAGGTCGCCGGCAAGCGCGTGCTGGACATCGGCGCCGGCTCGGGGCTCGTCGCCATCGCCGCCATGAAGGCAGGCGCGACCAGCGCCGGCGCGCGCGATATCGAGCCGTTCTGCGCCGCCGCGATCGCGCTGAACGCGCGCGCCAACGGCGTGGCCGTGGCGTTCGAGACGGGCGACCCGCTCGAGGACGAGGCGACCGCGGCGGACGTCATCTGCGCCGGCGACGTCTGCTACGAGAAGCCGCTCGCGGAGCGCGCGCTGGCGTGGCTCGGCCGCGCGCACGCGCGCGGCCTGCGGGTCCTGATCGGCGATCCCGGCCGCACCTACTTTCCGAAAACGGGGCTTCTGAAGCTGGCGGAATATCGCGTGCCGACCACCCGCGAGATCGAAGACAACGAGATCAAGCGCACCGCCGTCTGGACGTTCCCGCCTTGACGCGGCCCGGCGCCGGCGTTGGCATGGCGCCCATGACCGAAGACGAAATGCGCGAGATTGCGCTCAGCTTTC
>DATGIN010000314.1:0-8420 GCA_035295705.1 Caulobacteraceae bacterium | reverse complement strand
TGCGTCTACACCAACACCGAGCTGGTGGTGGAAAGCCTCGCCGCTTGAGCCGGAAGTAGGATGACCGAGTTTTCCCCCCGCGAGATCGTCTCCGAGCTCGACCGCTTCATCGTCGGCCACGTCGAGGCCAAGCGAGCCGTCGCCGTCGCGCTCCGCAACCGTTGGCGCCGCCAGCACGTGCCCGAGGAGCTGCGCGAGGAGATCACGCCCAAGAACATCCTGATGATCGGCCCGACGGGGGTCGGCAAGACCGAGATCGCCCGCCGCCTCGCGCGTTTGGCGCAGGCGCCGTTCCTGAAGGTCGAGGCCACCAAGTTCACCGAAGTCGGATACGTCGGGCGCGACGTCGACCAGATCATGCGCGACCTCGTCGAACAGGCGCTCGCCATGGTGCGCGACAAGCGCCGCGGCGCCGTGCGCGCGAGAGCCGAGGCCGCCGCCGAGGAACGCATCCTGGACGCGCTCGTGGGGCCCGGCGCGGGGTCCGCCACGCGCGAGAGCTTCCGCAAGAAGCTGCGCGCGAGCGAGCTGGACGAGAAGGAGGTCGAGCTCACGATGAGCGACACGGCCTCTCCCCTCCAGGGGTTCGACATCCCCGGCCAGCCCGGCGCCTCGATGGGGGTGCTGAACCTGTCGGACATGATGTCCAAGGCGTTCGGCCAGCGGACCAAGACGCACAAGACGACGGTCGCCGGCGCCTACGCGCCGCTCATCGCCGAGGAGAGCGACAAGCTGATCGACCAGGAGGCGCTGACCCAGGAAGCGCTCGAGCTCGCGGAGACCAGCGGCATCGTCTTCATCGACGAGCTCGACAAGGTGGCCTCGCGCTCGGAGCGGGTGGGCACCGACGTCAGCCGCGAGGGAGTGCAGCGAGACCTCCTGCCCCTGATCGAAGGCACGACCGTCTCGACCAAGTATGGCCCTGTGAAGAGCGACTTCGTCCTCTTCATCGCCTCGGGCGCGTTCCACGTCGCCAAGCCTTCGGACCTGTTGCCGGAGCTGCAGGGGCGCCTGCCCATCCGGGTCGAGCTCAAGGCGCTGACGCGCGACGACTTCCGCCGCATCCTGACCGAGCCGGAGGCGAACCTCATTCGCCAGAACCAGGCCCTGATGGCGACCGAGGGGGTCACCCTGAGCTTCACCGACGACGCCATCGACGCCATCGCCGACGCCGCGGTGGCGGTGAACGGGGCGGTGGAGAACATCGGCGCCCGTCGCCTGGCCACGGTGCTCGAGAAGGTCGTCGAGGAGATCAGCTTTACCGGCGCCGACCGCTCCGGCGAGACCGTCGTGGTCGATGGACCCTACGTCCGCGAGCGGGTCGACGCGCTGGCGCAGAACGCCGACCTCAGCCGCTTCATCCTCTGAGGCGTCGCCTCGCCTTGCGCGGGCGGCGGGATTCGACGTTTCATACGGCCATGAACGTCGAGCTTGCCGAAGAACGCATCCTCGTCCTGCCCGACCCGACCACGATGGAGGCGGCCGAGCAGCGGGCCTGGGCCAAGCGCATGGACGCCTTTGGCGCGTTGGCGCGGATGTCGGGCTTCTTGAGCAAGCCCAAGGACGAGGAGTTCGAGCTCACCTACAAGGAGCGCCGGCTGCAGCCGTTCTGGCGGCTCTCGGCGCACGCGACCTACGCCTACGAGCGGCGCAAGACCTACGCGGTGAAGGTCGCAAGCGAGGTGCAATCGGTCGAGATCGCGGGCGAGACCAAGGCCATCAGCCGCGGCGAATTCACCTTGAGCGGCCTCGAAACCTGCCGCGAGGAGACCAGCAAGGAGTTCCTCTACGACGGCCTCGCCCAGGGCGCGCCCAACGCCGAGCTCGCCGCCTACCTGAAATACGACCCGAGGGTCGTGACCGAGGCAGAGCTCGAGGCGATGGCAAAGAGCGGCCTTATCGTGGTGCCGCCGCAGGCAAAGGCCTCGATGATCGTGCGCGAGGTGGTCGCCGCGATGCTCTCCAAGATCGACGCCGACCGGGTCACCGAGGAGACCGTGCGGCTGGACTGCGTCGACCTCTATTACCGGCCGATCTATGCCTTCCGCTACCGCCGCGCGGGCAAGGAGGCGGTGCTGGAGCTGGACCCGCTGACCGGCGCGATTCGGCCCGGCGGGGCGACGTTCGAGACCTATCTCGGCAAGATCCTCGAGCCGCGCTTCCTGTTCGACGTCACCGTCGAGACGGCGAACATCTTCTTCCCCGGCGCGACGCTGGCGCGGGTCCTGGTCAACAAGAGCCTGGAATTCGGCAAGCGGCGCTGACGCGCCTTCAGTAGCGCTCCGCCCGGGCGCTTCGGATGGCGCGCTCCAGCGCGTCGGCGAACTCGCCGCGCTCGCGCGGGCTGAGCGCCCGGGCCACCGTCAGCCGCCGCCCGGACAAGCGCAGGCGCACCCGCGCCTCGTGTCGCCCGGCCGGCTCCAGCGCCACGGCGGTGAACGCGGTCGGCGAGCGCCAGACGGTGCGCGAGCGCCCCATCGCTTCGTAGGCGACCTGCACCTCTTCCGCCGAGACCCGCACCCGCTCGGCGCTCAGGGCGCGGGCGTTGCTCACCCGGAAGGCGATGTAGACGCCGAGCACGTCCAGGCCGAGGAACACCGGGACCGGAAAGGCGCCGATCACCACGAAGAAGACCGCCATGACCAGGTTGAAGGCGACGAGAACGCCAATCAGCCAAGCGAACCCGATCGGCGACAGCGAGCGGTTCTGGGTGATCACCGCGTCCATGTAGAGCGCCGAGGACATGCGGCCCGAATGCTCCGCTCGGCGACGGGGGCGGTCAAGCGGCGCCGGCCCTTGACGAACCGCTCCGGCGGGCCGACGTCAGCACCAGCCATGCAACGCGAGCTCACCTATGCGATCGCGCCCGCCGGGCCGGCCGACGCGGCAGCGCTCGCAAGAGTGCACGTCGACTCCTGGCGCGAGACCTACGCCGGCATCCTGCCGCGTCCGTACCTGGATCGAATGTCCGTCGCGCTGCACGAGCGGCACTGGCGCCATCGGCTTGCCGCCACGCGGGAAGTGACGCTGGCGGCCGAAGGCCACAACGGGCTCGTCGGCTACGTGTCGGCGCAGCGGTCGCGTCGGCGCGGGCCGCCCGGCGAGGCCGAGATCGCGACCCTCTACGTGCTTAGGGCGGCGCAGGGGGTTGGCCTTGGCCGCGCCCTGTTCACGGCTGCGGCCAGGGTGATGGCGGCGCGCGGCGCGAACGCGCTGATTTTGTGGGTGCTGCGCGACAACGAGCGGGCGCGCGGATTCTACGAGCGGCTGGACGGGCGGCTGGACTTCGCGAGCGAGGAATACGTCGGCGGCGCGGTGGCGCCCTCGGTGCGCTATCGGTGGGGCGACCTGAAAGGCTGGCTGGTCGCCTGACAGGGAAAGAGGGTCCCTAGGCGATCTTCGTCTCGCCGCCGGTGATCCCGTCCCAGAACCGTCGGGCCTTCCGGAAGAAGCCGCTGGTCTGCGGGTGCTGTTGCTCGCCACAGATTCCGGCGAGCTCGCGCACCAATTCCTTCTGACGCGGCGTGAGTCGGGTCGGCGTCTCGACCAGGAGCTCGACCACCAGGTCGCCGCGCTCGCGCGTGCGCAGCGACGGCATGCCGCGGCCCTTCAGACGCACGGTGCGGCCGTACTGCGCGCCTTCCGGCACCTTGACCTTGATCTTGCAGTCGCCGTCGCAGTTCTCGCCGCCGAGCAGGCAGGGCGCATCGATCTCGCCCCCGAGAATGGCGGTGAACATCGGCACCGGCACGCTGCACAGCAGGTCGAGGCCGTCGCGCTCGAACAGCTCGTGCGGCCGGACCGAGACGAAGATGTAGAGGTCGCCGCGCGGGCCGCCGTGAGCGCCGGCGTCGCCCTCGCCGGAGAGGCGGATGCGCGCGCCGTCGTCGACCCCGGCGGGGATGCGCACCGACAGCGTGCGCTCGCGGCGAAGCTGTCCATGGCCATGGCAGTCGCGGCAGGGGTCCAGCACCAGCTGGCCCAGGCCTCCGCAGCGCGGGCAGGTCCGCTCGATCGAGAAGAAGCCCTGGCTTGCGCGGACGCGGCCGGCGCCGCCGCAGGTGGCGCAGGCCGTCGGATGCGTGCCGGGCTTGGCGCCTGATCCGTTGCAGGTTTCGCAGGTCATCGCCGCCGGCACGGCGATCGACATGTCGGCGCCGGCGTAAGCCTGCTCGAGGGTGATCTCGAGGTCGTAGCGCAGGTCCTGGCCGCGCGCCGGACCGCTTCGCCTGCGTCCCTGGCCGAACATGTCGCCGAATGCCTGGCCGAACACTTCGTTGAAGATGTCGTGGACGTCGGCGAAGCCCGCCCCGCCGCCGTTCATGCCCTGCACCCCGGCATGCCCGAACCGGTCGTACGCGGCGCGCTTCTGCGGGTCGGACAGGACCTGCCAGGCTTCGTTGATCTCCTTGAACCGCGCGGCCGCTTTCTCACAGCCGCCGTTGCGGTCCGGATGGTGCTCCATCGCCAGCTTGCGGAAGGCGGACTTCAGCGCCCCTTCGTCGCAAGAGCGCTCGACACCGAGGACCTCGTAGTAGTCGCGCTGCATCAAGGCGTCCCGCCCCCGCTACTTCGCTCGCCGCCGTGTTTCATTTGGGCGATAGCGTCGCATTCCGCAACGGGCGAGGCCTTGCCGTCCAAGGCCCCGCCCGCGGCGTGTCGTCTCATGCCTGATTCTGCTGGTCGTCGACTTCCTCGAACTCGGCGTCGACTACGCCGTCGTCGGCCTTCTGCGTTTCCGCGCCCTCGGGCTCGCCGCCGGCCTGGGCCTTGTACATGGCCTCTCCGAGCTTCATCGACGCTTGCAGCAGGGCCTGGGTCTTGGCGGCGATCGCATCGCCGTCCTCGCCCTCGAGCGCGGACTTGAGGTCCGCGACGGCGGCTTCGATGGCCGACTTCTCGTCCGCCGAGATCTTGTCGCCGTGCTCGGCCAACGCCTTCTCGGTCGAGTGGATCGCTGCGTCGGCGTGGTTGCGCGCCTCGACAGCGGCCTTGCGCTTGTCGTCGTCGGCCTTGTGCGCCTCGGCTTCCTTGACCATCCGCTGGATGTCGTCCTCGGAGAGGCCCCCGGTCGCCTGGATGCGGATCGACTGCTCCTTGTTCGTGGCCTTGTCCTTCGCCGACACGTTGACGATGCCATTGGCGTCGATGTCGAAGGTGACCTCGACCTGCGGCACGCCGCGCGGGGCCGGCGGAATGCCGACCAGGTCGAACTGGCCCAGCAGCTTGTTGTCGGCCGCCATCGGACGCTCGCCCTGGAAGACCCGGATCGTCACCGCGGACTGGTTGTCGTCCGCGGTCGAGAAGGTCTGGCTGCGCTTGGTGGGGATCGTCGTGTTGCGCTCGATCAGCGCCGTGAACACGCCGCCCAGCGTCTCGATGCCCAGCGTGAGCGGAGTCACGTCCAGCAGCAGCACGTCCTTGACGTCGCCCTGCAGGACGCCGGCCTGCACGGCGGCGCCCAGCGCCACGACTTCGTCGGGATTGACGCCCTTGTGCGGCTCGCGGCCGAAGAACTCCTTCACGGTGTCGACGACCTTGGGCATGCGCGTCATGCCGCCGACGAGGACCACCTCGTTGATGTCGCTCTTCTTCAGGCCCGCGTCCTTCAGCGCCTGCTCGCACGGACCGACCGTCTTGGCGACCAGATCCTCGACCAGCGCTTCCAGCTTGGCGCGGGAAAGCTTGATGTTGAGGTGCAACGGCCCCTGCGCGTTCATGGAGATGAAGGGCAGGTTCACCTCGTACTGCGCAGTGGATGAAAGCTCCTTCTTGGCCTTCTCGGCCTCTTCCTTCAGGCGTTGCAGCGCGAGCTTGTCGTTCCTGAGATCGACGCTCGTCTCCTTCTTGAACTCGTCGGCCAGGTAGTCGACGACGCGCAGGTCGAAGTCCTCGCCGCCCAGGAAGGTGTCGCCGTTGGTCGCCTTCACCTCGAAGACGCCGTCGCCGATCTCCAGGATCGAGATGTCGAAGGTGCCGCCGCCAAGGTCGTAGACAGCGATCTTCTTGCCCTCGTTCTTTTCCAGGCCGTAGGCGAGGGCGGCCGCGGTGGGTTCGTTGATGATCCGCTGAACGTCGAGGCCAGCGATGCGGCCGGCGTCCTTCGTGGCCTGCCGCTAGGCGTCGTTGAAGTACGCAGGGACGGTGATGACCGCCTTTTCGATCTTCTCGCCCAGGTGCGCTTCGGCGTCTTCCTTGATCTTCTGCAGGATGAACGCGGAGATCTGCTGGGGCGAATAGTCCTTGCCGTGCGCGCGCACCCAGGCGTCGCCGTTCGGCCCCTTGACGATCTCGTAGGGCACCATGCCCTTGTCCTTCGCCACGACCGGGTCGTCGAACTTGCGCCCGATCAGGCGCTTGATGGCGAAGAAGGTGTTGGTCGGGTTGGTCACCGCCTGACGTTTGGCGGGCTGGCCGACCAGCCGCTCGCCGTCGTCCAGAATGGCGACGACCGACGGCGTCGTGCGGACGCCCTCGGCGTTCTCGATCACCTTCGGCTGCTTGCCATCCATGATCGCCACGCACGAGTTGGTCGTGCCGAGGTCGATGCCGATGATTTTGCTCATGACGAGGTCAAACGCTCCTTGATCTGCGGCGGGCGGACCGTCGGGGCCTCCTTAGGAAGCGCCCCCTCTCTGGCCTGCCCCCTTACGGGGTTCGTCTCCGAGTTCGCACGCAGCGCCGCTCGACGCGAGCGGCATCCGCGCCTTAGTCGCCGATATGGGAACCGCCGAGGCCGCTGCAAGGGGCGCCTCACGCCCCGCGCCGCGCGCGGAAAAAGCCCTTGAGCAGGCTGGAACTCTCCTCCGCCAGCAAGCCTGCTTCGACCGTCGGCGCCCAGTGGCAGGTCGGCTGGTCGAAGACCTTGGCCCCGTGGACGACGCCGCCCCCCTTCACGTCGTCGGCGCCGAAGACCAGCCGGCCGATGCGCGCGTGGCTGATGGCGCCCGCGCACATGGCGCACGGCTCCAGCGTGACGAACAGCTCGAGCCCGGCAAGGCGGTAGTTGCCGATCGCTTCGGCGGCGGCGCGCAGCGCCAGGATTTCGGCGTGCGCGGTGGGGTCCGAGCGGGCGATCGGCTGGTTGTGCGCGCGCGCCAGGACCCGGCCGGTCGCCGGATCGACGACGACGGCCCCGACCGGCGCCTCGCCCTCGGCTGCGGCCGCTTGCGCCTCTTCGATCGCGATGCGCATGGTCGAAAGGTCATGAGCGGCCATGCCGGCGAGCCAATCGATCCGCGCGCTGAGCGTCAAGCCGGCCCGGAACGGGTGGCCAAGGCGCTCGCGCGGGCAGGGGTCGCCTCCCGCCGCGAGGTGGAGCGGATGATCGCCGCCGGGCGGGTGACGCTGAACGGCGAGGTGCTGGCGACGCCGGCGGTGAAGGTCGGCCCGGGCGACGTGCTCGCCGTCGATGGGCGGCCGGTGGCGGCGGCCGAGCCGGAGCGGCTCTGGCGCTACCACAAACCGGTCGGCCTGGTGACGACGCACCGCGACCCAAAGGGCAGACCGACGGTGTTCGAGCGTCTGCCCAAGCACCTGCCACGGGTGATCTCGGTCGGCCGCCTCGACCTGAACTCCGAGGGACTGCTTCTGCTCACCAACAGCGGCGCCCTCGCGCGCCGGATGGAGCTGCCGTCGAGCGGCCTCGTCCGGCGGTATCGCGCCCGAGTGCGCGGCGCGGTGAGCCAGGCCGATCTCGCCCGCCTCAGCGAGGGGATCACCGTCGATGGGGTCCGCTACGGTCCCATCCGCGCCAGCCTCGACGAGGCGGGCGGCGCCGGCGTGAACCGCTGGGTCTCCTTGTCTCTGTCCGAGGGCAAGAACCGCGAAGTGCGAAAGGTGCTGGCGGCGCTCGGCCTGTCGGTCAGCCGGCTCATCCGCGTGGGCTACGGGCCGCACAATCTGGGCGACCTGAAGCCCGGCGAGGTGGCGGAAGTCCGCGGCGCCGAAGCCGACGGCGCGGCGAAGGCCAGGGTGGGCTGGGCGAAGGCGAAGCCGAGAGCCAAGCGCGCTCGCCTCAAGACGGCTCGCGGGTCCCAAGCGGGGCGCCCGCCAGCGACTCCTTCATCGCCGCCACCGCCGAAGGCAGCCGCACGACCGCGACGAAGCTCGCGCGCTCGTCGGCCAGGCCCTCGTCCAGGGGACGATCGAGCGCCGCGCGGGTGAGCCGCTTGGCGTAGGCGACGCCTTCCGCCGGCCTTGCGGCGAACTCGGCGGCGATCTCGAGCGCCCGCGCCACCGGATCGTCCGCCAGTTCGTGCACGAGACCGAGCGCAAGAGCGGCTTCGGCGGCCACCACGCGCCCGCGCAGGATGAACTCGACCGCCCGTGCCTCCCCGATCACCCGCGGCAGGCGCTGGGTGCCGCCGCCGCCGGGGAAGATGCCGACGCGCGTCTCCGGCAGGCCGATCGCGGTGACG
>DATGIN010000313.1:0-2428 GCA_035295705.1 Caulobacteraceae bacterium | reverse complement strand
ATCCACGCTTGCCGCATCCAAAGGAGGCCCGATGCATCGCGGCCGCGCCCAGAAGGCCGATTCGGCGAGCGCCGACGCGCCGCCCCTGCCGCCCCTGGCGGACTCTGCGCTGTTCCTCGACCTCGACGGCACGCTCGCGCCGATCTCGCCGAGGCCCGAGGACGTGAAGCCCGAGGTCTGGCGCACCGACCTGCTGCGGCGGCTGGGCAAGGCCCTGGGCGGGCGCGTGGCGGTCGTGAGTGGGCGGGCGCTGGCCGATGTGGATCGGATCCTCGACCGAGCGGTCGAGGCGGTGGCCGGTGTTCACGGGTTGGAGCTGCGCCTCCCCGGCCGGGGGGTGTGGCGCGCGCAGCCGAGCGCCAGTCTCGCAGCGGCGCGAGACTCGTTGGAATCGCTTGTCGAACGTTGGCCAGGGATCCGCATCGAGGATAAGGCGCTGAGCATCGCGGCCCACTTCCGCGCCGCGCCCGAAGCGGGCGCTTCGGTCCGGACGCTGACAGAGAGACTTGCGCGCGAACTCGGACTGGTGCTGCAACCCGGCGATATGGTGGCCGAGCTGAGGACGCCCGGACCGGACAAGGGCGGCGCCGTTCGCGCGTTGATGGCGGAAGCGCCGTTCGCCGGCGCAAGGCCCGTTTTCGTCGGCGATGACCTGACCGACGAGCGGGGCTTCGCCGCCGCGGCGGCGATGGACGGATACGGCGTCCTGGTAGGCCCGCCCCGCGAAACGCGGGCGACCGCGCGGCTTGCGGACGTCGCCGCCGTGCGTGACTGGCTCGAAGCAGCGCTCGCGGTGCAAGGCCGGCGTTGATGGAAGGCGGCAACGGCGACCTGGATCTCGCCCCGATCGGCAACTGCTCGGTCAGCGCGCTGATCGACCGCATGGGCCGCTACGTCTGGGCTTGCGCGCCGCGCTTCGACTCCGACCCCCTGTTCTCGTCGCTGCTCTCGAACAAGGATCCGGCGGACGCGGCCACCCAGGGGTTGTGGGCGGTCGAGCTGACGGACTTCGCCGAGGCCAGCCAGTCTTACCTGCGCAACACCGCAGTGTTGCGAACAGAGTTGGCCTCCGCCAGTGGCGCGAGACTCGAAATCATCGATTTCTCGCCGCGTTACCCCCAATTCGGCCGCATCTATCGGCCGACGGCTTTCATCCGCATCATTCGCCCCATCGCCGGGGCGCCGAAGATCCGCATCCGCCTTTCGCCGACCGCCGACTGGGGGGAACGCACCACCGAGCGGACCTGGGGCTCGAACCATATCCGCTTTCAGTGCTCCGAGCTGACGATGCGGCTGACCACCAATTGCCCGGTCTCCCACATCCTCGCCGGTCGCACCTTCCGTCTCGAGCAGGACCTGGCGCTGTTCCTCGGCCCCGACGAGCCGGTGAACGAGAACGTGCTTTCGACCGCCGAGCGGATGCTGGGGGAGACTGCGGCGAGCTGGCGCGAGTGGGTGCGCACACTGTCGGTGCCGCTGGAGTGGCAGGAGGCGGTGATCCGCGCCGCCATCGCGCTGAAACTCTGTGCATACGAAGAGACGGGCGCGATCGTCGCGGCGATGACCACCTCGATCCCGGAGGCGCCGCACTCGGGCCGCAACTGGGACTACCGGTATTGCTGGCTGCGCGACGCCTACTACGTGGTGCAGGCGCTCAACCGCCTGGGCGCCGCCGACATCCTCGAAAACTACCTGCGCTATCTGCGTGATCTGATCGACCAGTCGAAGGGCGGACATATTCAGCCCGTCTACGGCATCGGCCTGGAACCAGCGCTCGGCGAGCGAGTGATAGAGGCGTTGCCAGGCTTTCGCGGCATGGGGCCCGTGCGTGCCGGCAACCAGGCGCACGAGCACCTGCAACACGACGTCTACGGCCAGATTATCCTCTCGTCGGCGCAGGCCTTCTTCGACGAGCGGCTCTTGCGGCCGGCGACGGTCGAGGACTTCCACGCGTTGGAGCAGGTAGGCGAGCGCGCCTTTCTGCTGCACGATCAGCCGGACGCGGGCCTTTGGGAATTTCGCACGCGCGCCCGGGTGCACACCTACTCGGCCGTGATGTGCTGGGCGGCTTGCGATCGCCTCGCCAATGTCGCAGCCGCCCTAGGACTGGCTGAGCGCGAAGGCCATTGGCGGGCGAGGTCCCGTACGATCCGCGCCCGGATCGACGCCGAGGCGTGGAACGCGGCGCTGGAGCGCTTCGCGGCCAGCTTCGGAGGCGCCGAGCTCGACGCCAGTCTCCTGCAGATGGTCGACGTGCGCTTCGTGACTCCGGACGATCCCAGGCATCTAAAGACGCTGGCGGCGATCGAAGCCTCGCTCAAGCACGGTCCGTATCTCATGCGCTACGCCGAGGAGGACGACTTCGGAGCGCCGGAGACGGCGTTCAACGTCTGCACGTTCTGGTTCATCGAGGCCCTGCACTTTTCCG
>DATGIN010000312.1:0-4519 GCA_035295705.1 Caulobacteraceae bacterium | reverse complement strand
CAGGTGATCAACCATCTGCAGGACTGCGCCGAGGACTATCGCGCTCTGGACCGGGTCTATCTGCCGCGCGACGCACTGGCGAGCGAGGGCGCGGCTGTCGAGGATCTCGCCGGGCCTGCCGCGACACCGGGCCTGCGCAGAACCATTCGAAACCTGGCCGTACGCACCGGCGCTCTCCTGGACCAGGCGAGACCGCTCGCGCGGCAGATCAGGGACGGCCGGCTCGCGCTCGAGGTCGCCGTAATCCAAAGGTTGGCTGAGAGCCTGACGCGGCGGCTCAGCCGCGCCGATCCCCTCAGCGAGCGCGTGCATCACAGCAAGATCGAGACCCTGGTCCAGGTGACGTTGGGCCTGAAGGACCGCTTCACCCCACGGGTGGCCGCGTGAGCGCCGGCGCCGAGGTCGAGGCCGCCCAGTCGAAGGCGCGCTCGAGTTCGTTCTACGCCGGCATGCGCGTGCTGCCGAAGGCGGAGCGCGACGCAATGTTCGCTATCTACGCCTTTTGCCGCGCCGTCGACGACATCGCGGACGAGCCCGGCCCCAGCCGGGAGGAACGGCGCCAGGCGCTCGACATCTGGCGCGCCCAGCTGAAGGCCCTCTACGATGGCGGAGAGCCAGGGCAGGCGGCCTTCCTGGCAGGACCGGTCAGAGCCTACGATCTCGACCTCGACGACTTCCTTACCATCGTCGATGGCATGCAGATGGACGTCGAGGCCGATATCCGCGGGCCAAGCCTCGCCGATCTCGACCTCTATTGCGAGCGCGTCGCCAGCGCGGTCGGGCGGCTGTCGGTCAGGGTGTTCGGGATGCGCCGGGAGCCGGGCATCGAGCTCGCGCATCACCTCGGCCGCGCGCTGCAGTTGACCAACATCCTCCGCGACCTGGACGAAGATGCAGGCATGGGGCGGCTCTATCTGGCTCGCGAATGGCTGGACGCCGCCGGCCTAGACGCCGCCGACCCGGCCGCTGCGGTCGCCGATCCACGGATCGACGCCGCCGCGCGCCCCGGCGCCAGGCTGGCCCACCAGCACTATGCCAAGGCCGACGCGGTGCTCGCCGACCGTCCGGGCGGTCGTCTTGCGGCGCCGCGCCTGATGAGCGCGGTCTACGGCGGCATCTTGAGCAAGATGGAGCAGGTCGGCTGGGCGCCGCCCAGGCAGCGGGTGAAGCTGGGTCGCGGCGCCATGCTGGCGGTCGCGCTTCGGAGCCTCATCCTCCGCGCATGAAGGCGCACGTCATCGGCGCGGGCCTTGCCGGGCTTTCGGCCGCAGTGGAAATGGCGTCGGCGGGAGTGGCGGTCGAGCTCTCCGAGGCCGCGGGGCAGGCCGGAGGGCGCTGCCGATCTTATTACGACCCGCAGGTCGAGGCGGTCATCGACAACGGCAACCACCTGGTGATGTCGGGAAACGCCGCCGTCGCCCGATACCTTGCCCTGATCGGCGCCGCCGAGGACGCGCTCGCCGGCCCGGACGACGCGGTCTTCGATTTCCTTGACCTCGCCGACGGGGCGCGCTGGCGCCTTCGCCCGAACGCCGGTCCGGTTCCTTGGTGGGTGTTCGCGGGCGCACGTCGCACGCCGGGGACGAAAGCGGCCGACCATCTCGCCCTCGGCGGCCTCCTCCTTGCGGCGAGCGGTCGGACAGTGGGTGAGGCGGTTCCCACCGACACCGTGCTCTGGCGCCGGTTGATCGACCCGGTGATGCGGGCGGCGCTGAACACAGAGCCGGCTCGCGGCTCCGCGCGACTGGCGGCCGCGATCGTCCGCGAGACGCTCGCGAAAGGGGGCCGAGCCTCGCGGCCGCGCATCGCCCGCCACAGCTTGGCGGCGACCTTCGTCGATCCTGCCATCGCCACACTGGAGCGCCTGGGAGGCGCGGTGCGCCTCGGCCGCCGCCTGCGCGCGATCGCGTTCGCCGGCGGACGCGCGGTCAGGCTTCGCTTCGCCGACGGCGACGTCGAGATCGGCGAAGCGGACCGGGTTGTGATCGCCACGCCGCCTTGGGTCGCCACCGAACTCCTTCCCGGCGTTTCCGCCCCAGATGCGTTCAACGCCATCGTCAACGGACACTACATGCGCCGTCCGCCGGCCGGCGCACCCGCCTTGCTTTGTTTGATCGGCGGGACTGTGGAGTGGATCTTCACGTTCGAAGACCGCATCTCGGTCACCGTGAGCGCCGCGGATCGCCTGGTCGACCTGAGCCGCGAGGCCCTTGCGGCCCGGCTGTGGGCCGATGTCGCCCGGGCGCTCGACCTCTCGGCCGACCTGCCGCCATGGCAGATCGTGAAGGAGCGCCGGGCGACCTTTTCCGCCACCGTCGAGCAAGACCAGCTGCGGCCGGCCACGCGGACGCGGTGGACCAACGTCGCCCTGGCCGGCGATTGGGTGCAGACCGGCCTGCCGGCGACCATCGAGGGCGCGCTGCGCTCCGGCGTAGCCGCCGCGCGGTTGGCGATGGCCGGAGCGAGAGGCTAGGGTCCCGCCCGATGGACGACGCCGGCGCCGCCTTTTCCACCACTTCCCTCGACTTCGAACCGGTCGAAACCGCGATCGGCCGAGCGACCGAGGCTCTGCTCCGGGCCCAGCGCGGCGACGGCCATTGGGTGTTCGAGCTCGAGGCCGACGCCACGATCCCTTCGGAGTTCGTGCTCCTTAAGCACTTCCTGGGCGAGCCGGAGGACCTCGATCTTGAGGCCCGCATCGGGCGCTACCTCAGGCGAATCCAGCGCGACGACGGTGGCTGGCCGCTTTTCCACGCCGGCCCGACCGACATTTCAGCGACGATCAAGGCCTACTTCGCGCTGAAGATGATCGGCGACGACATCGACGCGCCACACATGGCCAGGGCGCGTGCGCGCGTTCTGGAGCTGGGCGGGGCCGCGGCCAGCAACGTCTTCACCCGTCTGCAGCTGGCGCTCTACGGCGCTGGCCCCTGGCGCGCGGTTCCGACCATGCCGGTCGAGATCATCCTGCTGCCGCGCTGGTTCCCGATCCACCTCTCGAAGATGAGCTACTGGGCGCGGACGGTGATCGTGCCGCTGCTGGTGTTGCAGGTGCTGAGGCCGCTGGCCGTGAACCGGCGCGGCGTGCTTGTGGACGAGCTCTACCTGCCGACGGCGACGGTGAAGCCGAAGAGCCAGGCGGCGAACCCGAAGTGGGCGTGGAGCCTGTTCTTCGGCGGCCTCGACCGGCTGCTCAAGGCCATCGACCCGCTGTGGCCGAAGGGACTGCGCCGGCGCGCGATCGAGCGCTGCGCCGCCTTCGTTCACGAGCGGCTGAACGGCGAGGACGGTCTCGGCGCGATCTACCCGGCCATGGCCAACAGCGTCATGATGTTCGCCGCGCTCGGGCGAAGCGAAGACGACCCCGACCGGGCGACCGCGCGGGCCGCCGTCGAGAAGCTGCTCGTCCGCCGCGCCGACGGCGAAGTCTATTGCCAGCCGTGCGTCTCGCCGGTGTGGGACACGGCGCTGACCAGCCACGCGCTGCTCGAAGCGGGCTCTGGCGCGGCGACGCGGGCGGCGCGCGCGGGGCTGGACTGGCTGAAGCCGCTGCAGGTGCTGGACGTGAGCGGCGACTGGGCGGAGCAGCGCCGGGGCGTGCGGCCGGGCGGCTGGGCTTTCCAGTACGCCAACCCCCACTACCCCGACCTGGACGACACCGCCGTGGTGGTGATGGCCATGGACCGGGCGCGTGAGGGCGGCGATGCGGGCTTCGACGAAGCGATCGCGCGCGGGCGGGAATGGTGCCTCGGGCTGCAAAGCCGAAACGGCGGCTGGGGCGCTTTCGACGCCGACAACAGCTACGACTACCTGAACAATCTGCCGTTCGCCGACCACGGCGCGCTGCTCGATCCGCCGACTGAGGACGTCACCGGCCGCGTCGTCTCGATGCTGGCGCAGCTCGGCGCGAAAGACGCTCCTGCGACGCGCCGCGGCCTGGCTTATCTCGAGCGGAGCCAGCGGCCGGAGGGGTGTTGGTTCGGACGTTGGGGCGTGAACTACATCTACGGGACCTGGTCGGTGCTGTGCGCGCTGAATATCGCCGGGGTCGACCCCGCGGCGCCGATGGTCAGGAAAGCGGTGCACTGGCTGCAGGCGATCCAGAATGCCGACGGCGGTTGGGGAGAAGACTGCGTCAGCTATCGGCTCGACTACGACGGCCATCGTCCGGCGCCGTCCTGTGCGTCGCAGACGGCCTGGGCGCTGCTCGGTCTCATGGCCGCCGGGGAGGTGGACAGCGCCGCGGTCGCACGCGGGGTCGAGTGGCTGAAGGCCAGGCAAGGCGCCGATGGGTTCTGGGCCGAGGACGCCTACACCGGCGGCGGCTTTCCGCGCGTCTTCTACCTGCGCTACCACGGATATTCGAAGGTCTTCCCGCTCTGGGCGCTGGCGCGCTACCGCAACCTCAAGCGCGGCAACGCCCTGCGGCCGGCATGGGGCATGTGAGGCTGCTCGCCGTCTGCGGCCTCGAGCGCGAGGCCGCCATCGTCGGCGGGCCGGGAATCGTGACGATCGCCGC
>DATGIN010000311.1:0-6481 GCA_035295705.1 Caulobacteraceae bacterium | reverse complement strand
CCGAGCTCGCTCGGCGTGTTGGCGATCATCGCCGCGCCGGCGGCCGCCATCTCGGCGTAGACCTCGGCGTGGTTGTCCACGTGCGGGCCGGAGATCACGGCGCGCCCCAGACGCGCCGCCTCCAGGGGATTGTGGCCGCCGACGGTCTCGACGAAGCCGCCGCCGACGATCACCACGTCCGCCACCCGGTAAAGCAGGCCCATCTCGCCGAGCCGGTCGGCCAGGTAGACGTCCAGCCCCGGCCGCGGACCCTGGCCCAGGCTCCGGCGCGCGACCGAGAAGCGCCACAGCGCGAGCTCGCCGGCGATCGCGTCTCCCCGGTCGGGGTGCCGCGGGGCGATGACACGCAACGGCCGCCCCGGCATCGCACAGCCGGCGATCAGCGCCTCCTCGCCGGGGTGGGTGCTGGCCGCGAGCACGATTGGCCGCTGGCCCGCCGCCGCCCTGAACGCCGCAACCTCCGCCGGATCCGCCTCGAGCGGCGCGCCGATGCGCTTCAGGTTCAGCCGCCCGCCAACGGCTGCGCCGAGCGACTGAAGGCGCGTTTCCGTCTCGGCGTCCTGCGCCAAGATCAGCTCGAAGGCGCCCAACACGGCCTTGGCGGCGCGCGGCGTGCGCCGCCAGCCGTCGGCGCTGCCCTGGGTCATCCGCGCGGAGACGAGCGCGAGGCGAACGCCGCGCTCGCGCGCCGAAAGGATGAGGTTCGGCCAGAGCTCGCTCTCGACGAACACCCCGATCTGCGGTCGCCAATGGCTGAGGAAGCGGGTCACGGCGGCGGGCGTGTCGACCGGCGCATACTGGTGGATCGCGCCCTCGGGCAGGCGCTGGGACATGAGCTCGGCCGACGTGCGCGTGCCGGTCGTGACCAGGATGGCGAACTGCGGCCGCTCGCGGCGCAGCCGCTCGACCAGCGGCAGGAGGGAGACGCCTTCGCCGACGCTTACCGCATGCAGCCAGGCGAGCGGCCCCGCGGGTCGCAGCGCGCCGGCGTGGCCGAGCCGCTCCGGCAGGCGGCCGCGGTCCTCGCGGCCGCGCCGCGCGCGCGCGGTCAGCGCCAGCGGCGCAAACGGCTCGATCGCCGCCATCGCCGTCCGGTAGGCGAGGAGCGAGGCCGGCAGGCTCATCAGGCCGCGGCGGCGAGGAGGGCTTCGGCGCGGGCGTCGAGCGCCTTCAGCCGCGCCTCCCAGTCCGTGCGGACGCGCTCGATCGTCTGCCGATCCGCGTGCTGCGGCGTCCGCAGCGGGCCGTCGACGACCGCGACGCCGCGCCCGAACGGCAGCGGCAGGCGGGTCCGGTCCCAGCTCCGCAAGCGGATCACCGGCCGCGCCGCCAGCCCAGTCAGGTAGACGCGCGTGCCCGAGCGCGCCGCCATCGCCACCGGGCCGGCCTGCATGACCTCCGCGGGCCCGCGCGGGCCGTCGGGGGTGACGAAGACGCCGCCGCCGGCGGCGATGAACGCGAGCGCCTCGACGAACGCCTTCGCGCCGCCCTTGCCAAGGTGGCCGGCGCGCCTGGCGGCGGAGCCGCGGATGGCGGGAACGCCGAGCATGGCCGCCGCCTTGGCGATGAACTCGCCGTCGGGCGAGAGCGATATCATCGCCCGCATCTCACGCCCTCGCATGGCCCGCCGGGCGACGACGCCGAGCGCGATCCGTCCGTGCCAGAAGAAAACCATCCCGCCCTCGGGCTTGGCGAGCTCGTCCTCGTAGCCGGGGGCTTCGACCCGCCAGCGCATCGTCGCGCCGACCAGCGAGAGGTACGCCCAGAGCGCGACGGCCAGCGCGGCCTGGACGGGCGCCAGCCGGAGGAAGCGCTTCACTCGGCGGCCTCTGGCGCGGCATCGAGGTTCTGGGCGGTCGCGAGCCGGGCGTAGAGCCCGCGCGAGCGGGTGAGCTGCGCGTGCGTGCCGGTCTCGACCACGCGGCCGTCGGCGATGACATAGATGCGGTCGGCGCCCTTCACGGTCGACAGGCGATGCGCGATCAGGAGCGTCATGCGGCCAGCCATCAGCCGCTCGAGCGCCGCCTGCACCAGCGCCTCGCTTTCGGTGTCGAGGGCGCTGGTCGCCTCGTCGAGCAGGAGGATGGGGGCGTTCTTCAGGAACGCGCGTGCGATGGCGATCCGCTGGCGCTGGCCGCCGGAGAGGCGGGCGCCGGCTTCTCCGACGGTGGTCGCGTATCCCTTCTCCAAGGCCACGATGAACTCGTGCGCCGCGGCGGCTCTCGCGGCGGCCTCGATCTCCGCGTCGGTCGCCTCGGGGCGTGAATAGGCGATGTTGGCGCGAATGCTCTCGTCGAACAGGAAAGGCTCCTGGGTGACGAGCGCGATGTGGCCGCGCAGGGATGCGAGCTTGATCGAGCGAAGGTCGCGGCCGTCAAGCGTGATCGCGCCCGCGCTCACGTCGTAGAAGCGCGGGATCAGGTTCAGGATGGTGGTCTTGCCGCCTCCGGAGGGTCCGACCAGGGCCACGGTCTCGCCGCGCCTGGCTTCCAGCGTCACGCCGTTCAGCGCCGTCGCCGCCTCTCCGTAGGCGAAGCGCACGTCCTCGAAGCGCAACAGCTCCGGCGCAGCGGCCAGCGGGGTGGCGTCCGCGGCGTCGGCGACCTCGTGCTCGATGTCCATGGAGGCGAACATGCGCTGGGCGGCCGCCAGGCCTTCGGCGAACACCGGCGGCAGGTTGGCCAGCTGCCTTAGCGACTGGCCGGCGGCGGCGAAGGCGATGATGTAGGAGGTGAAGACGCCGGCGTAGGCGATGTCGCCGTGCGCGCGCCACCAGGCGTAGACCAGCACGCCGGAGAGGATCGCCGCCATCATCAGCTCGACGACCGGGGAGGACGCCGCGCCGATGTTGGCCCCGCGGATGATGTGGCGCTGGCGGCGGTCGACGGCGGCGGCGACGCGCGCCTGCTCGTAGGCCTCCCGGTTGTCGATCTTCACCACCTTGACGCCGTCGATCCCCTCCATGATGGCGGTCGAAAGGCTGGACGTTTCCCTCATCGCGCCCACCGCGGCGGCCTTCGACCACTTCGTGAAGCGCTGCATCAGCGCGCCGATCAGAGGCCCGACCAGGAGAATGCCCAGCGTCAGCCAGACGTCCTGGACCAGCATCACCACGACCAGGCCCACCACCAGGAGCAGGTTCTGGAAGTAGGTGAGCAACGCGTTGGTGGCGGCGTTCCTGAGCAGGGTCGCGTCGTAGAGCATGGCCGAGACGATCGAGCCGGAGTGCTCCGAGCGCAGCCGCGCCAGGTCCGAGTGGATGATGCGGCCGAACAGGTCGACCTGGATGCGTCCGACGATGCGGTGGCCGACGGTGTTCATCGTCCAGCTCTGCACGACCTGCGCGCCGGCCCGCACGAAGGCGAGCCCGACCAGCATGGCGGCGATCGAAGCGACCGTGCCGCCGGCCGGATTGCGCAACACCGCGTTGGCCGCCGGCTTCATCAGGTAGGTGAGGACCGAGGTCGAGGCGGCCACCGCCAGCGCGGCGAGGACGGCGATCGCGATTTTGCCGGCGAACGGGCGCAGATAATCGCGCGCCACCCGCATCGCGACGCGTGGCAGGCTCGGGGCTGCGACTTCGGGCTTAAAGTCCGTCATGATCCCGCCGACGTGCGCGCGGCTTCGTGCGGCGCCGCATTAATCTTCAAAACACTGCGTCCAGCGTCTATCTGGGGCCGACTAACCCGAATCCACCGCCGCCGCAGCTTATTTTGACCCGTTTCGATCTCAGCCATCCGCGCGGCCGCGTGCTGACGCGCCTCCACTTCATGTGGCACGACCACTCGTACTTCCGGTTGCTCTATCAGAACGACCACTGGATCAGCGACGAGCTGTTGCGCACCAGCCAGCCCTGGCCGTTCCAGCTCAAGCAGTGGCGGGACCGCAAGGGCATCAAGACCATCATCAACCTGCGCGGCGGCTTCGACGCCAGCTTCTTCGCGCTCGAGAAGCACGCCTGCGAGAAGCTCGGCCTGAAGCTGGTCAACCACACGGCCACGTCGCGCGACGTGCCCACCGCGGCGCAAGTGCTGGCGGCCCGCGACATGTTCAACTCCATCGAGTACCCGGCGCTGATGCACTGCAAGTCCGGCGCGGACCGCGCCGGCATCATGAGCGTGTTCTATTGCCACTTCCGCCTCGGCCAGCCGATCCGCGAGGCCGCCAAGCAGCTCTCCTGGCGCTACCTGCATTCGAAGCCCGGCAAGACCGGCGTGCTCGACTACATCTTCGAGCGCTACCTGACCGAGGTCGAGCCGAAGGGGATAAGCTTCATCGACTGGACCCAGTCGAGCGACTACGACCCGGTGAAGATCAAGGCCGACTTCAAGGCGCAGTGGTGGGGCACTCTCGTCACCGACCGCCTTCTTCGGCGCGAGTAGCGCCGCCGCCCATCGCCGCGTAGAGCTCGGGCCGGCGGCGGTAGCGGCCCTTCGGCTGGCCCAGCAGCTCGAATGCGCGCAGGCGGCGGATGAGGTCGATGTCGATCCCGGCCAGCACGATCTCTTCGCCTTCGCCGCCCTCCACCACCAGCATGTCGCGCTCCGGCCCGTCGGGCTCGCCGGGCACGCCGTCGAAGGCGATCGAGTGGCCGTTGTTCTTCGGCGCCGGATAGTTGGCCAGCGCCACGGCCAGCATGTTCTCGTAGGCCTGTCCGCGCAGCTGCGCCTTGCGGTCGGCGTTCACGTCGCAGGAGTTGGGGCTGAGGATCAGCTCCGCGCCCTTCAGCATCAGCGTGCGCGCCGTCTCGGGGAATTCGCGGTCGTAGCAGATCATCGCGCCCACCCGGACGGCCCCCAGGCGGGTATCCAGCGCGGCGGTCTCCAGCGCGTCGCCGGCGCTGAGATCGCCTTCCGGTCCCCAGTCGCAGAGGTGCGCCTTGGCGTGGGTCAGGACATCGCGGCCGCTGCGATCGATCAGCGTCATGGTGTTGCGCGGCGCTTTCGGCCACGCCTCGAGGTAGGTGACCGCGATCGCCATCTCGAGCTCGCCGGCGAGGGCGCGGAAGCGGTTCAGCCAGTCGCTGTCGCGTGCGATGGCGCCCGGGCGCCAGTCCACCGGCCGCTCCCACCCCAACTCGTAGTTGATGCTCCACATCTCCGGAAAGAGGGCGATGTCGGCGCCTCTCGCCTTCGCCTCGCGGCAGGCGGCCAGCCCCCTTTCGAGGTTGGCGTCGAGGTCGTTCGCGACGCCTTCGACCTGCAGCAGGGCGAGCTCGAGCATGCGGGGGAGCCTAGAGCAGCGGCGGGACGAGCGCCCAGCTTTCCTTGCGCCAGGCCTCGAACGCGGCGCCGAAGCGCCTGGCCAGGACCTGCTCTTCCAGCGCGATCTTCCGCCAATAGGCGGCTACCGCCAGCGCAAGACCGGCGAGCGCGTTCAGCCGGCCCGACTGCAGCGCAAGGCCGAGGTAGAGCAGGAGCACGCCCAAATAGATCGGGTGCCTGATGCGCCGGTAGAGGCCGGTGCGCACCAGCGCATGCCCCTCGGCGATGCGCACCTCGCTCGACCAGTTCCTGCCGAGCGCGCGGCGGGCGAGGACCGCCAGGACCACGCCGGCCAGCTCGATGGCGAGCCCCGCGGCCACGACCCAGCCCGATGCCGGAACAAACCGCGCCGAGAGTCCGGGGACGGGAAGCAGGATCGCCGCGACCGAGACGGTGATCAGCGCCCTGTGCAGGGTGGTCGACCACCGCGGCTCGGCCGACTGGTCGCCGGCGCGGGCGCCGGCCGCGAAGCTCCAGTACAGCGCGAACACCAGAAAAACGAGGATGCCGGGCGTCATCCTGGGCTCGTCGGTCTGCAGCGCGACGAGGTAGCCCTTGGCGGCGGCGCCGGAGATCAGCCCGTGCTGGAGCGACCACACCAGCGCCGCGCCGAAGACGCCGCCGACGAAACCGGCGATCAGCGTGAAGGCGACGGTTGGGCGCGACACTGGCCGAAGCGCTCAGGCGAAGGCGTCGGCGAGCGCGGGCCAGGCGGGGTCGCGCTTGCGGCGCAGAATCTCGCGCGCCGTCCTGCCCTTGCGGTCGGGGATGTCCTTCGGGGCGCTCACCTAGAGCTCACGCTCGGTGCTGGCGACGCAGCAGTCCGAAGCCCGCTGCGGCGGCCGCGAACGTCGCGCCCCCGAAGGCGAACATAGCCACGCGGAACCCCGCCGTCAGCGCCGCGCCGCTGCTGGCCAGGACGCCGCCGACCAGCGCGGTTGCGATCAGTCCGCCGGCGCGGGCGACCGCGCTGTTCAGGCCGGACGCCTCGCCGGTATGGCGCGCGTCCACCGAGCTCAGCACCGCGTTGGTCAGCGGCGATGCGACGCCCGACATGCCGACCGCCATGACGAGGATGGGCGGCAGCACCGTCGTCCAGTAGCTCGCGTGGGGTCCGATACGACCGGCCAGCACGAGGCCGAGCCCGACGATCAGCGAGCCGGCGATCAGCGGCAGGCGCGAGCCTGCGCGGCCGGCGATCTGGCCCACGAACGGCG
>DATGIN010000310.1:0-4327 GCA_035295705.1 Caulobacteraceae bacterium | reverse complement strand
CTTGGACCAGAACGCGGCGGCGATCCACGACGCGAACCACGCCACCCATGACGTCAGCGCAAAAACCAGCGGCCAGCGCACCGGCTCCGGCGCCTTCGGCGGACCGCCCGAGTGGGTGAGCGCCACCCAAAGGGCGGCTAGTCCGTGCGCCGTATGCGACTGCGACGGGGCTGTCGCGCCTGCTTGCGCCCAGACCTGCGGCGCCAGCGCCGCCAGCGCCGTCGCCGCCACGACGACCGCGATCCTTCGCGCTGCCCGGTTCTGCCCAGTCACTGATTTCGTTCGCCCTCGTTGGCGCAATTCGTAGACTGCCGACACGGCAGGCCGCAAATGGCCGAGCCTACTTTGCGCGATCAGGGGGGCTGGTCCATGCGCGCGACGTTCTGGGTTCTGCTCGGCGCGGCGGTCATCGCCGGGGCGCTCGGCGGCTCCCAGGCGCCCGCCCCAGGCGGCGCCAACGCAGCGTTCGGCGGGGCCGCCCGCGTCGAGCACGCCCTTGTCGGCAAGATCTACTTCCTGCCGAGCGACACGCAGCGACTTCCCGACTTTCACACGCTGAAGCCGGTCGGCCAGATCTACGCGCGGCAGCTCAACGTGCCGGATCAGGACTTCCAGGTGGGCTTTCCCGGCGTGACGAACCGGTTCGAGTGGTTCGGGATCGATTATTCAGGCTTCTTCACCGTGACGACGCCCGCTCGCTACGCGTTTCGCCTGTCCAGCGATGACGGGACGAAGCTGTTCATCGACGGGCAGAAGGTCATCGACAACGACGGCGTGCATCCGACCACATCGGCGTCGGGCGCCGTGGATCTGAAGGCCGGCCGCCACGACATCGAAGTCCAGTACTTTCAAGGGCCGCGCTATCGCGTCTCGCTGCAGTTCTATTGCACCGCGCCGGGCGGCGCCGAGACGCTGTTCCCTGGCTGCGGGTTGAACCTTGTCGAACCTTTCAACTGGACGCTTTGGATCGTGCTCGCGCTCGTGGCCCTCGCCGTCATCGTGATCGCGGTCGTCGTAGCTCGCCGTCCGAAACCGGCGTCCCAGGCCACGGCCCCGGAGGGGGGGTAGGCGACCTAGCCCGCCAGCGCGGCCATCTGTTCTTCGGTCAGGTCGACGTTGGAGTAGACGTCCTGGACGTCGTCATCGTCCTCGAGCGCGCCGACCAGCTTCATCAGCGCCGCCGCGTCGTCGCCGGAGACCGGCGCGGTCGTCTTCGGCCGCCAGACCACGCCGGTGGACTTCGGCGGGCCGAGCCTGGCCTCCAGCGCCTCGGTCACCGCCGAGAGGTCTTCCATCGCGGTGGTGATCACGTGGCCGTCGGCGTCGCTGTCGACGTCCTCGGCGCCAGCGTCGACCGCGGCCTCCATGACCTCGTCCTCGCCGGCCGCCTCGGGCGGATAGGTCACCTCGCCCACATGGTCGAACATGAAGGCGACCGAGCCGGACTCGCCAAGGTTGCCGCCGTTCTTCGCGAAGATGGCGCGAACCGATGCGGCCGCGCGGTTGCGGTTGTCGGTCAGCACCTCGACGATCAGGCCGACCCCGCCGGGGCCGAAGCCTTCGTAGCGGATGTCCTCGTAGGAGTCGGTTTCGCCGCCGACCGCCTTCTTGATCGCGCGGTCGATGTTGTCCTTGGGCATCGATTCCGCCCGCGCGGCGGCCACCGCCAGGCGAAGCTTCGGGTTCATCGCCGGGTCCGGCAGCCCCGACTTCGCCGCCAGCGTGATGTCGCGCGACAGCTTGGAGAAGACCTTCGAGCGCTTCTTGTCCTGGGCGCCCTTGCGGAACTGGATGTTCTTGAACTTGGAGTGGCCGGCCATGCGTCGCCTGTGGTCTGAGGCGGCGGGCTTTTAGCGCCGCGATTCGGCCCGCGCCAGAGCGGCCGAGACGCAATCGATACGCTCGACGACGCCCCCGTGCAGGCGGTGGAAGGCGTCCTGCGGGGTCTCGAACAGCCGGTAGTCTTCGAACGCGGCGCCGAGGTAGGCGCCGCGGATGGCGCGTCCGATGCTGGCGTGCGAGACGGCGACGATGCGGCGCGGATCGTCCGCCCGCTCGGCCAGCCACGCCGCGGCGCGCGCGTCCAGCGCCGCCAGGCCCTCGCCGCCGGGGGCGTGGCCGAAGACGCCCCTGTAGCCCGCCAGATGCGGCCAGCGGGCGTCGACCTCGGCCCCCGTGAGCCCCTCCAGCTCGCCGTAGTCCGCTTCGATCAAGCGCGCCTCGACGATCGGCTCCGGCAATCCCATGGCCTCGGCGACGATCGCGGCGGTCTGCCGCGCGCGGCCGAGCGGGCTGGTCTCGATGACCCAGTCTCCTGGATCGGCGGCTGCCATCGCCGCCAGCCGGGCGGCCACGGAGCGCGCCTGGGCGAGGCCCTTCTCGCTGAGCGGCGACTCGAAGCGCCCCTGATAGCGGCCCTCGCTGTTGCCGATCGTCTCGCCATGGCGAAGCAGGTAGATCATGCTCGGCCGTCTCTAGCGCGGAGGAGGACGTTCAGCCATGGGGCAACCGCCGGGGCGCATCGTGATGCGCACCGTCTCGACCGGCGTCGCCGTGTTGGGCGCGACCGCATTCGGCGCGCTCGCGATCGGCGCCCTGGCGATCGGGACGCTCGCCATCGGCCGGCTCGCGCTCGGGCGGGCGAAGATCAGGCGGCTGGAGATCGACGAGCCGGTGGTCAGGCGCCTGACCGTGCTGGAGCCGGCGCCGCAAGCGGCTGAACCTCGGGGATCGTCTGGCTGAGGCGGCCGCCGACGCGGATCGGCTCGATCCGCCGCGCAAGGCCGCTCTTCGGATCGGTCTCGACGTAGACCCCGCAGACCGTCGCCGGCCCCTCCGCCGGCCGGAACCGGCCGCCCGAGATGCGGGTGGTGAAGCGGCGCAGCGGCTCTTCCTTGTCGTTGCCGATCACGCTGTCGTAGTCGGCGCAGGCGCCGGCGTCGGTCAGGTAGGCCGTGCCGCCTGGCAGGATCTGGTGGTCGGCCGTCGGCACGTGGCTGTGGGTGCCGACGACGAGGCTGGCGCGCCCGTCGCAGAAGTGACCCATCGCCATCTTCTCCGAGGTGGCCTCGGCGTGCATGTCGACAATGATCGCGTCGGCCGCCGCGCCGAGCGGGCAGGCGGCCAGCTCGTGCTCGACGGCCGCGAACGGGTCGTCCAGCTGCGGCTCCATGTGCACGCGCCCGAGCAGGTTGATGACCAAGACGTGCAGGCCGCCGTCCGTCTCGATCAGCTGCGCGCCGCGCCCCGGCGCGTCGGAGAGGGCGGGATAGTTGAGCGGGCGGATCAGCCTGGGCTCGCGCACGATGTAGGTCAGCGCTTCCTTCTGGTCCCAGGCGTGGTTGCCCAGCGTCAGGCAGTCGGCGCCGGCGGCGAAGAGCTCGCGGGCAGTCTTCTCGGTGATCCCGAAGCCGGCTGCGGCGTTCTCGGCGTTGACCGCGACGAACTCCAGGCCGAGCCGCCGTCTTAGGCCCGGCAGGTGCTCGCCCAGCGCTTCGCGCGCCGCGCGGCCGACGACGTCGCCGAAGAAGGCGAAGCGCATTCAGGCTCCTTTCCGGACCCGATATAGGCTCTTTGGCCGCTTTGCGCTTCTTGCAGGAAAGCGAGGGTGGCGGCGCCGCGCGAACCGTGAAGGCGTTTCAATCCGCTCGGACCTGGAACACCAGGTGGGCGCCGTGTGACCAGGACCACGATCCCGGCCAGGGACAGCTCCCTTCGAGAGAATTTAAGGTCCCCGGGATGTGAAGCCTTCGACGCGAGCCGCAGCAGACCCGCCGAGCGGCAAGGTAGGGCCTCGGCGCCCGCGGCTCAAGCGCGTGGCGGGCGATCTTCCAGGCGCAAGGCCGGCGCGTGCTTTGGCGCGAGGCTCACCACCGCGTTCGACGCCAGCCGCGCGCCCGGGACGTCGAAGGTCGCTTCCCTTGCCTCGACGTCGCGCGCGTTGAACGCGGCCATGAAGTCGTCGCTGCGTTTCTACGCCGCCGCGATCGCTCCGGCAGGCTCCGCCATGGCTTGACTCCTCACCCTGCCGCGCGTCCTAGGCGGGACATTCAAAAACGCTTGGACGATTGGGAGCGACGGCATGGAATTTCGGCGATTGGGATCGAGCGGCTTGAAGGTCAGCGAGGTCGGCCTGGGCTGCAACAATTTCGGAATGCGTATCGATCAGGAGGGAACGAGTGCGGTCGTGAACGCGGCGATCGATGCGGGAATCAACTTCTTCGACACCGCGGACGTGTACGGCGGCCAGGGCAAGAGCGAGGAGATGCTGGGCAAGGCGCTGAACGGGCGTCGCCACGAGGTGCTGGTCGCGACCAAGTTCGCCAAT
>DATGIN010000309.1:0-4679 GCA_035295705.1 Caulobacteraceae bacterium | reverse complement strand
GGGCCTGTCGCGAATCAAGCAGCACCAGCTCGTCTACGCGGCGCTGAAGGGCAAGGTAGGCGGCGCGCTGCACGCCCTGGCGCTCGAGACCGCGCCGCCGTCCGACGCGGCGACCTGAACGCGATGCGCTACCGCCCACTGGCCACGACAGGGATGGCGGTTTCGGCGATCTCGCTTTCGCTGGCCGACACCGTTGCGCGCCGGCCCGAAGACTGGGTCGCGCTGGTCTACGCGGCGCTCGAGAACGGGATGAACGCCTTCGAGGTCGCCGGATCGCACCCGGCGCTGTTCGACGGCTTTGGCCAGGCGATCAAGGCGGTCGAGCGCAACCTCGTTTTCGTGGCCTGGCGCCTGGGATGGGTGGTGTCGAACTCGGGGGCGCTCGCGCGCGACTTCTCGGTCGAGAGCCTGACCACCACCATCGCCGGCGCGCTGGCGCGAACCGGGCTCGGCTACCTGGACGCCGCCGTCCTGGACGATCCCTCGACCGACGAGCTGGGACCGCCGGCGCTCGAGGCGATGAAGCGGCTGCGCGACTCCGGCCACGTCCGCATGCTGGGCGTCGCCGGGGCGAACGAGACCACCGACGCCTACATCTCGACCGGCGCCTTCGATCTGCTGGTCACCTCGTTCAGCCTGAAGTCCGGCTGGAAGGAGCGCCTTCGCCTGAAGGCGGCGCTGGAACATGACATGGCGGTGATCGGCGCCGGCTACCAGCCGGACCTCAGCGTGGAGCGCGAGCGGCTCACACCCGCGCACAGGCCGTCGCTGTGGGGCCGCGGGCGCGGCCATGACAGCCATCCCCTGGCGGGCGTCGGCAGCTATGGGTTCCTCGACGATACGCCGAAGTGGAGCTCGGAGGAGCTTTGCCTTGGCTACGCGCTGACCGAGCCGTCGCTGTGCAGCGTGCAGATCGTGGCCGACCGCGTCGACCGCATCGAGCTTTTGGCGAAGGTCGCCGACCGCGAGCTGCCCCCGAACGTGCCGGCCCAGATCGAGATGGCCCGCTTCTCGCCGGCCGCGATGCCTGAGCTGGAGCGCCGCGCTTGACCCGGGGCCGCAAGGTTCCTAGCTCAAGGGCGCCAGCCGTCGCTGGCGGAGCCCCATCCCGATGACCGACGTCGCCGCCGAAACCAACCAGATCAACGCCTTCATCGCCAAGACGATCGAGGAAAATCCCGTCGTCCTGTTCATGAAGGGCGTTCCGGACGCCCCGCAGTGCGGGTTCTCGGCCATCTGCGTCCAGATCCTCGACCACCTGGGCGCCGAGTACGTGGGCGTCGACGTGCTGCAGAGCGACGCGCTGCGCCAGGGCATCAAGGCCTTCACCGACTGGCCGACTATCCCGCAGCTCTACATCAACGGCGAGTTCGTCGGCGGCAGCGACATCATCCGCCAGATGTTCGAAGCCGGCGAGTTGAAGCCTTTCCTGGTCGAGCAGGGCGTCCTGCCGGGCCCGGGCGTGAGCTCGAGCCAGACGACCGCCAGCTAAGGACACCAGTCCAACGCGAGGCGCTGTTTGCCGCCGGCGCCCCGGCGGTGTAGCGGCGCGGCGATGTCCGGATATTCGTTCGACACCGCGCCGGCCGCGCTGCGCGCGTTCCTCGCCCGATTGGTCGGCGACACGCGCGATCTGCTCGGCGCCCGCCTGCGCGGGATTATCCTGCACGGGTCGCTGGCGATGGGCTCGTACTATCCGCCCAAGAGCGACATCGACCTTTTGATCGTCGTGGACGACCTCGACGAGGCGGCGGGCGGCGACCTCTATGACCTTCTCAGCCGGCGCAACGCGGCTCGCCCCTATGTCGCGGGGCTCGAGGTCAGCGCGGTCCGCGCCCGTGACCTCGAGCGCCCGATCCACCCGCTGCCGTTCCTGATCCACCTTGGCGACAACACCGCCGGCCCGCAGCCACGCCCGGAGGGCGCGCTGCCGAGGGACCTCGACCTTGTCGCCCACCTGATGGTGGCGAGAGAGCGGGGCTTGAGCCTAGTTGGGCCACCGCCCGACCAACTGATCGGCCCCATCGATTGGAACGACTACTTGGCAGCGGTGAAGGCTGACATCGACTGGCTGCTGTCCGGCGAGGCCATCGTCGAGACGCCCCGCTACGCCGTGCTCAACCTCTGCCGTTGGACAATGATGCAAGCGACCCCTCGGCAGCTGGTTCCGAGCAAGGAAGAGGCCGCGCTCTGGGCCCTCGAACGCCTGCCGCCCGAGCACCACGCCATCGTCGACCACGCCTTGCGCGTCTACCGCGACGACGCCGACGTCACGCCGGACGCGCTGATTGCCGCCGGCGGCCCCTGGGACGATAAGGCGCTGAGGGCCTTTCGGGATTGGGTCCGCGCCGGCGAGGCCGGTCGGGCGGCGGAGGGGACATGACAGACGAAGCGCAACTGCGCGCCGACGTGGCGGCGCAATACCGCCGTTGCGGCGAGCTGAAGCTGAACGAGCTTGCGTCCGGCAACGTCAGTTGCCGCTTCGCGGATGGGATGCTGATCTCGCCCACCGGCGCGTCGGCCGAGAGCATCGCGGCGGAGAACGTCGTCTTCGTCGGGCCGGACGGCGCGTGGAGCGGCGCGCACGCCCCCTCGTCGGAATGGCGGATGCATCTGGCCATCTACCGCGCCTGTCCCGACGCCGGCGCGGTCGTTCACACCCATTCCGACTATTGCGTCGCGGTCGCGTGCCAGAACCGGCCGCTGCCCGGGTTCCACTATCTGGTCGGCTCGTTCGGCGGCGGCGACGTGCCGTGCGTGCCCTACACCACCTTCGGCGGCCAGGCGTTGGCCGACAACGCCGCGGCGGCGCTGGCGGACCGCACCGCCTGCCTGCTGGCCAACCACGGCATGATCTGCCGCGCGCGCCGGCTGAGCTCGGCGGTGAACCTCGCGCTTCGCCTCGAGATCATGTGCCGCCAGTACGTGCTGACCCGCCAGCTGGGCGAGCCGACCTGCCTGACCGAGGCGGAGTGGGAGGACTTCTTCGCCCAGGCGCGCTCGGCCAGCTACGGCGCCCCGGCCAGGCGATGAGCTGCCGCCTAGTCGCCATCGGCCTGACCACGCTCGATGTCGTGGCCGGCGTCGTCGACGAGCTTACCCACACCGAGCGGGCGCGCATGATCGAGGGCGTCGCCTGTGCGCCCGCCGGCACCGCCGCCGGCGCCGCGCTGGTGGCGGCCAAGCTCGGCATGGCGGTGACGCTGGTCGGCGCGGTCGGGGACGACATGACGGGGACCTTCGTGCGCCTCGGGCTGGAGCAGGTCGGCATCGATACCTCGCTGCTGGCGGTGAACCCCGGCCAGAAGACCTCGACCACGCTGCTCACGGTCGCGCCGGATGGGCGGCGGTCGAGCTACCACATGCCGGGCTGCGGCATCGCCGCGCCGATCGACGACGCCGTGGTCGCCGCCGTGCGCGGCGCCGGCTTCCTGCACTACGCCGCCGTGGGCGGCCGCCTGACCGACGGCGGCCCGGGCGAGGGGTTGTTGCGCGAGGCCAAGGCCGCCGGCGTGACCGTCACCTGCGACCTGATCGGCCCCAGGCGCTCCGCCGCCGACGAGATCGCGCGCCTCTTGCCCTACGTCGACTACTTCATGCCGAGCGCCGCCGAGGCGGCCATTCTCAGCGGGACCGATGACCTCGCCGAAGCGGCGAAGCGGTTCCTGGATCTGGGCGCGAAGGCCTGCATCATCAAGAACGGCGGCGCGGGCCTGTTGGCATGGTTCAACGGTGAACGATACGCCATCCCTGCCTATGCCGTGACGCCGAAAGACACCACGAGCTGCGGCGACGCCTTCTGCGCCGGCTTCATCGCCGCCCTCGACCGCGGCTGGGCCCCATTGGACGCCTGCCGCTTCGCCAACATGACGGCAGGCCTGGTCGCCGAAGGCTACGCCACCCTCGGCGCACTCGAGGGCTTCGATGAGACCGTCGAGGCGATGGAGAGGTACGCGATCGCGGACGCCGCCGCCGCGCCGGCGGGCTAGAACAACCCCAGCGCCTTCAGGCTGGCGACGCCGTCGCGGCCGACGACCAGGTGGTCGTGCACGACCACGCGCAAGGGGCGGGCGGCCTCGACGACCTGGCGGGTCATCTCGACGTCGGCGGCGCTGGGCGTCGGGTCGCCGGACGGGTGGTTGTGCACCAGGATGACCGCCGAGGCGGAAAGCTCGATCGCGCGGCGCACCACCTCGCGCGGATAGACCGGAGCGTGGTCGACGGTGCCGCGGTTCTGCACCTCGTCGGCGATCAGCTGGTTCTTCTTGTCGAGGAAAAGGACGCGAAACTGCTCGCGCGGCTCGTGCGCCAGCGCGACCCGCACGTACGCCAAAAGCTGGCTCCAGGCGGTGATCACCGTTCGCTTGGCGACCTCGCCGCGACTGACCCGCAGCGTCGCCTCGTGCAGCAGGGAAAGGTCCAATGCCACCGCCTCGCCGACGCCGTCGATGCGGCAAAGCTCGGCCGCCGGCGCCGCCAGCACGCCGGCCAGGCTGCCGAAGCGCGCCAGCAGCGCCTTGGCCAGAGGCTTTACGTCTCGGCGCGGGATCGAGCGCGTGAGGTAGAGCTCCAAGAGCTCGTAGTCGGGCAGGGCGGCCAGGCCGCCGGCGGCCGCGCGCTCGCGCAGGCGCCGGCGATGGTCGGCGTAGTGCGGCTTGGGGGCCAGGCTGGCGAACAGG
>DATGIN010000308.1:0-2379 GCA_035295705.1 Caulobacteraceae bacterium | reverse complement strand
CCGAGCGGACGGCGGGCCGCCCCGACCGGCGGATCAGGAGCGTCGCCGCCGCCGCGAACAGATAGAGCGCGCCGCTGGTCCAGTAGGCGAGGGCGGGCGAAAGGCTGACCAGGAGGCCGCCGAGGGCTGGGCCCAGGATCGAGCCCGCCTGCCCGGCCAGCGAGTTCCAGGCGATCGATCGCGCCAGCTGCTCGCGGCTCACCAGCATCGGGCCGAGCGCGGTGTTCGCCGGGGCCCAGAACGCCCGCGACGCGCCGAACAGCACGGCCGCGAGGAGGATCAGCGGCGCGTTGGCCAGCCGCAGCTGGCTGATGATGGCCAGACCCGCCACGACCACGATCTCGGCCGCGTAGCAAAAGCGCAGGATGGCCTTGCGGTCGTACCGGTCGGCGGCGACCCCGGCCGGAAGCGCCAGCAGGAACAGCGGCGCGAAGGACGCGAGCCCGACCATGCCGACCAGGAACGCAGCGTGGTCGACGTCCATGCTCCGCCTGGCCAGCGCGTAGATTTGCCAGCCGATCGCCACGCTCTCGACCTGCACGCCGAGGTTGGCCGCGAAGCGCGAGAGCCAGAACAGCGGATAGTCGCGCTCTGCGAGCAGCGAGTCTCGCGGGCGGAGAGCGGCCATGGCGCGCGCCATAGCGTGGCCGCCTGGCAGCGGCAATCGCGGGGCGCCGCATTGACGCACGCCGCGCCGCGCCTTAAGCGGGCCGCCTTCCGGTGGAGGCGAATGCGCATGTTGCGACGTCGGCGAAGGATCTTGCGGGCCTTGCTCCGCAGCTGAACGCCGCTCCGTCGTCCGCGCGTCATGGAGCGGGTTTCTTCTTCCGCTCCTTGGAAAGTCCTCTCGCCATGACCGCCGCGCTGCCCGACATCGGGCCCGAGTCGCCCAACGATGCCCCTGCCGTCGACGCGCTGATCGACCGGGCCTTTGGCCCCGGCCGCTACGCCAAGGCCGCCGAGCGGCTGCGGGAAGGCAATCGCCGCTTCCGCGACCTCTCGCTCGTCGCGCGCACGGCCGGCGCCATCGTCGGCTGCGTGCGCATGTGGCCCATCCGCATCGGCCAGACCCCGGCCGTGCTGCTCGGCCCGTTCGCGGTCGAGGAGGCGTGGCGCAGCCTCGGCCTTGGCGCGGCTCTGATCCGCCGCGCGTGCGAAGATGCGAAGGCGGCCGGGCACGACGTCGTGCTGCTGGTCGGCGACGAGCCCTACTATGGCCCTCTGGGCTTTTGCCCCGCGCCGGCCGGCGTGCTGCTGCCGGGCCCGGTCGATCCGGCGCGCGTGCTGCTCCAGGCGCTATCGCCCCGCGCCGCCGAGGACCTGGGCGGCGCGGTCACGCCGGATCCGGATCGCGCCCGAACCTGCGGGTGATTTGGGCGGGTTGAGGCGCACCAGGGGCGGGCCTACCTTTCCCGGCATGACCGAGAGGGGATCCGCGGGCCTCGAAGGGGTGGTGGCCGAGGCGAAGAAGCAGGCGCCCGGCCGCGGCCTGCCGCCGGTGCATCTGTGGAACCCCGCGCATTCGGGCGAGATCGATATCGTCATCAAACGGGATGGGCGCTGGGTGCATGAAGGCGCCCCGATCGGCCGCGAAGCGCTGGTGCGGCTGTTCTCGACCGTGCTGCGCAAGGACCCGGACGGGTTCCACCTGGTGACGCCGGTCGAGAAGATGCGCATCGAGGTCGAGGACGCGCCGTTCATAGCTGTCCGCGTCGACGCCGTCGGCGAGGCGCTTCGCTTTCAGACCAACGTCGGCGACGTCGTCGAGGCCGGGCCCGAGAACGCGATCCGCCTCGAGATCGACCCCAAGACCGGGGAGCCCAGACCCTACCTGCATGTCCGTCGCGGCCTCGAGGCGCTGATCGCGCGGCCGGTCTTCTACGAGCTGGTCGAGATGGCCGAGCAGCGCGACACGCCGGCCGGCCCGATGTTCTGCGTCCGCTCGAACGGCGTCTGGTTTGCGGTCGGGCCGGCGGAGGCGCACGCCGCATGACGCCCGACGAGATGCGGGCCTGGATCACCGGCAAGCTCGAGCCTCTGGACAGCTACGACCCCGCGAGGGCGTCGCCGCCGATCTCCGAGTTCACGCTGAACCCCACCCTGCCGAAGATCGACGCCTTCCGGCCGGCCGCGGTGCTCGTGCCGCTGGTCGAGCATGAAGCCGGCGTCACCGTGCTTCTGACCCGCCGGGCCGACACGTTGCGCAGCCATACCGGCCAGGTCGCCTTCCCGGGCGGGCGGATGGACGACGGCGAGACGCCATGGGAAGCGGCGCTGAGGGAAGCGGAGGAAGAGATCGGGCTCGACCGGTCGCACGTGGCCATCGCCGGGCTCTCGTCGAACTATCAGACCGGCAGCGGCTACGACATCACCCCGGTC
>DATGIN010000307.1:0-4232 GCA_035295705.1 Caulobacteraceae bacterium | reverse complement strand
TGCGGCCACGAGCCCTCGTGGTGCGGATAGTCGTTGGCCCAGAGGAAGTTCGAGGTGAGGTCGTAGGCCTCGACCAGCTTCAGGCCCGCCGGGTCGTCCTGGAACGTCGCGAAGCAGTTGCGGCGGAAGTAGGCGCTGGGCAGCTCCTTCAGCTGCGGACGGACCCAGAAGTGGTGCGCGCGCGCAGCGTGGTCGAGCGTCTCGAGCAACCAGGGCACGAAGCCGACGCCGCTCTCGACCAGGCCAGCGCTGAGCCTCGGGTGCCGCTCGAAAACGCCGGAGGCGATCATCTGCACCAGCGGCTCGATCGTCGTCTCCATCGAGTGGCAGGCGTAGTTGACTATCGCACCGCCCGCCCCGCCGACCGCGCGCGGATCGCGGCCGGTGGAGACGTGGAAGGTGATGACGAGCCCGGCCTCCTCGATCTGCGCCCACATCGGCTCGAAGCTCGGGTCGTTGTACTCGAGATCGCCCCATTTCTTGGGGCCGTAGATCACCGCGTTGGAGAGGCAGAGGGCGCGGAAGCCGTTCTTCGCCGCCCAGTCGATCTCCGCCATCGCGCCCGCCTGGTCGCCGGGCGCGATCAGCGCGGCCGGCAACATGCGCGGGTTCGGCCCTCGCATATGCCGGCCGCAGAAGCCGTGCGCCCAGCGGTTCCACTGCCGGCACATCGCCATGGCGAACACCGGATCCGGCGTCGCCCAGCTGAGGAGCCCGCGGTTGGGGAACATCAGCTCGGCGTCCACCCCGTCGGCGGCATGGTCGGCGAGCCGCTGCTCGACCGTGCGGCCGGTCGCGTTCCGTAAGGCATCCTCCTCGTCCAGCGGGCTGAACACGGCGGCCGCGCCGCCGGAGGCGCCGGCGCCGGCGCGCGCGTCGACCGGATTTGACCCGCGCACGCGCTGCGGCCGGTTGCCCTCCGTGATCAGCCACTGCGAACCGTCGGGGCGGGTTTCCAGCTTCGGAGTGCGGTCGCGGTACTCGGGCTCGATCCCGGCGAGGTAGTCGGCCGGCTCGGTCAGGTGCGTGTCGGCCGAGAACATGAAGTACTTGCTCTTCGCGCCCGGACGCGCCGAGCGGCCCCAGCCCGCGTCGCCGGGCGTCTCGCGCCGCCAGAGGTTGTGCTGGGTGCGCTCCGGATGCTCCTTCAGCGCCTGCAGCGTATCGGTCATGAGCGGGTCTCCCGCGGGCAATCGGGGTTGTCGAAGGACGCTCGCACTCGCCGCATGGCGCGTCAATCGAGCCGTCCTGGCGCGCCGGGGCGCGTAGGGAATCCGCGACCGCTCGGCTAAGGTCGCCGCGATGCAAGACGTGGGTCATCCCCGGCCGGCGGCGGCGCGCGAAGCGATCCGGCGGCTGGAGCTCTCCAAGGTGCGCGAGATCGCCAACGCCGGCTTCGGCCGCGAGGACATCCTGCGCTTCTGGTTCGGCGAAAGCGACCAGGCCACGCCCGGTCCCGTCCGCGAGGCGGCGATCGACGCGCTGGCGGCCGGGCGCACCTTCTATACCCACAACCACGGCCTGGCGCCGCTGCGGGAGGAGGTGGCGCGCTACCTTGGGCGGCTGCATGGCCGCGCCTTCGACCCGGAGGACATCTCGATCACCAGCTCCGGCGTCTCGGCGCTCATGCTGGCGATGCAGGCGGTGCTGGACCCGGGCGACCGCGTCGTCGCGGTGACGCCGGTCTGGCCGAACCTCACCGAGATCCCCCGCATCCTGAACGCCGAGGTCGTCCGGGTGGGGCTGGAGCCCGGCCAGGGGCGCTGGCGGCTGGATCTCGACCGCCTGATCGACGCCATCAGGCCTGAGACGCGTCTGGTGCTGATCAACTCGCCCGGCAACCCGACAGGCTGGACGCTCGCGGCCGATCAGCGGACGCCGCTGCTCGAGCACTGCCGCAGGCTGGGCGTCTGGCTGCTCTGCGATGACGTCTACGAGCGCCTCTACTACGGCGAGGGCGCGAGCGCCCCCTCTATCCTGCCGCTCGCCGAGCCGGACGACCGGGTGATCGGCGCCAACAGCTTCTCCAAGGCCTGGCTGATGACCGGCTGGCGCCTGGGGTGGCTGGTGACTCCGAAGACGCTCACGCCCGACCTCGGCAAGCTGATCGAATACAACACCTCGTGCGCGCCGGACTTCGTACAGGCGGCCGGGCTGGTCGCCATACGCGACGGCGAGCCGGGCGTCGCGGCGCTCCGCGCCGATCTGCGCGCCAAGCGCGACCGATTGGCGACAGCGCTTGCGGAGCACCGGCGCGTGCAGGCGAGCGTCCCGGACGGCGGCATGTACGTCTTCTTCCGCATCGAGGGCGAGGCGGACTCGATGGCGCTGGCGAAGCGCCTCATCGCCGAGGCGGGCCTGGGCTTCGCGCCTGGCGCCGCCTTTGGCCCCGAAGGCGAGGGCTGGCTGCGCTGGTGCTTCGCCGCCAGGGACGAAGCGCTGGACGAGGGCGTCCGCCGCCTCTTGGGCTGGCTGGGCTAGGCCTTCGGCGCCAGCGCGGCGGCCGGCGGCGGGCCGAAGGGTCCCGGCGGCAACTGCGGCGGAGGCGGGGGCGTCCAGGCGCCGCTGGCGATCTTGCCGCCCTTCGCCGAGACGGCGAGTCCGATGATGGCGTCCGTTATGTTGGGCTCGTAGCCCTCCGTGTGGCCTTTGGCGAGGCGGACGACGTCGGCGACCACGCGCCCGTCCTTGCAGTGCGGAAAGACGTAGACGAGCGCCCTCCCGGACTTCGGATAGCGCCCCCAACCGTCGCTGCCGGGGTCCTGGCGGCTCGCGTCCCACACGTATCCGGCTTTCGGATCGATGACGTCAGGCAGCTGCTCGCGCGGCCCGCAAGCGAACTTGTCGGCGAGCGGCGATGTCGCCGCGGGAATCGACTCGTTCTCGCCGTTCGAGAAGATGAAGGAGTAGTCGCAGTCGCCCCCCGGCGGCCCGCTTTCGGGGATCCGCGGCGGCAGGCGCGGCGGCTCCGGCTGCTGCTTGCCCGAGAGATAGACCGGCACGCCGCCGGCGAAGCCCTTGCCGGCCGGCGTCGTGTCGCCCACGCGGCCGCCGGACAAGCTGATGCGCACGTCGACCTTGTCGCGGAAGTAGGGGTCGCAGACCAGTCGACGCGAGGTGAGGCCGCCCTGGCTATGCCCGGCCAGGATGAAATGGTCGACGTTCGCCTTGCCGACGGCGGCCACGACCTCGTCCACGAGGTTGTGCAGATATTCGTCGTCCGCCGGCGTCCAGTAGCGGATGGGCGAGCCGGGCGTGATGACCACCAGGTGATACTTGTCCTTCACGTCCATGGCCGGGAAGTAGTTGCGCAGCCAGTTCGCGAAGCTGCCGAACCCGTGCAGGCTGAGCACGACGTTGACCTTGTCGCCCGGCCTGTAGTCCGACGGGCAGTCGAGGAAGAAGGTGCGCCGGGTCCTCAGCTCGACGGTGTCTCCGGGCTGCGTGATGACGCCGACTTGGCAATCGGAGTCAGGACAGTGCCAGGCGGGCGGCGCGGCGCAGTTGACCCCCATGAGCGTGTGCGCCGCCTGGGCGTGGGCGGCGGCCACGCCAATGGCGAGGCTCGCGAGCAGATAGGTGTAGGCGCCGGTGATGGCGCGCAAGCTGGTTGGCATGACGTCGTCCCCCGTCGCCGCTCGTTCGGCGGCGCTGTGACGATTATCGGCGCAAGAGGCGCCGCAACGTCAAGCCGTCAGATCCTTCGTTCCATGCCTTCCCAATAGGGCTCGCGGAGCTTGCGCTTGAAGATCTTGCCCGAGTCCTCGCGCGGCAGGTCGGCCCGGAACTCGACCCGCTTGGGCACCTTGTAGGACGCCATGTGCGGACGCAGGAACGTCTTCACGTCGAGCTCGCTCAAGGCCACGCCCGGCTGCGGCTGCACGACCGCACAGATAGCCTCGCCGAACTCCTCGTCCGGGATGCCGAAGACGGCGCAGTCGGCGACCCCGGGCATCTTGTGCAGCTCTGCCTCGATCTCGGCGGGATAGATGTTGGCCCCGCCGGAGATGATCATGTCCTTGGCGCGATCGCACAGATAGAGGAACCCGTCCTTGTCGAAGTAGCCGACATCGCCGGGCGTGATCAGCCCCGCCTTTTCCGACGCGCGGCGCTTGGCGTCGTCGCCGTGGTAGGTGAAGTCGGCGACCATCCGGGTGCGGGCGATCACCTCGCCGATCTCGCCCTGCGGCAAGGGTGCGCCGTCCTTGTCGACGACCACGACCTGGGATTCG
>DATGIN010000306.1:0-2493 GCA_035295705.1 Caulobacteraceae bacterium | reverse complement strand
TAGGAATCCGGCGCGGAATGGTTGTGGCCGTGATGGTGGCGCTCACCCGACGAGCCGTTGTGGTCCGACGCGCCTCCGGTTCCGCAAGCCTGGGCGGCGCCGGCGACCGCAGCGGCCGCGAGCACCAAGGCGAGCGAGGGGCTAAGCAACACGATCCGACTGACTCTCATGGTTGCCCCCATGTCAGAGCGGCGCGCGACAAGGACTAGCGCACTTCCGACGCCAAAGGAACGAACGGGCGATATCGCGAAATCAATCGGCTTCGTGCAGCCGTACAGTCGGTGCGCCAATGGCTGTCAGGACTTGCACAACAAACGTCGGCGAAAAGCCTCTCCGGCTGATCCTGTTGCGTCGGCCCGCCGCTGCGTCCCGCCAAGTCCGGTACCGGGTAAGCTAAGGGCCGGTCTTCACGGAGGGGGACGCCGATATTTGCGCTCCTTCGTGCTCGGATGCAGCTTGACCCCGTGGTCGATCAGAACGCGCTCGACAACAACCGCCAACTCGGCAAGGGAATTAAAGGGCACCGGATTTTTGGCCTTTATTCCATGAGCCGGGTTGCTCTCCATCCGAACAATTCCGGCAGCCCAAGCGTGCTTCGGCAATATCTTACCGCCGCCAGCTATGTCGTTCGTCCAGAACCGTACCCTCAATTCGACCATTTTCTGGCCGTGCGATGCGTCCGCTGCTGCGACGATCTCTCCAGCTTTCGATGCCATCGCTACTCCTCCGTTTTGCCCGCTCTGTACTCCGCTGCGACACGGCCGCTCGAGGACTTTGTGGATCGGACCACCCAAGGGGGCGGTATGGCTAAGCTTTGGCGCAGCTGTGTCGCCGTTGACAAGCACGGCGCCAGAATCGGCGGACTGGCCGTGTCAGCGGCTGCTACGCCGCCGGCGCGACCTGGGCGTCGACCATGATCTCGGCCGAGATCCGCTCCAGCGCCGTCTGGACGCGTCGGGCCTCGAGGTCGGGCGGAAGCCGTAGCATCGCCCGCATGTGAAAGAGCGGCGTGCCCGAGTGCGGCTCGGGGGTGATCCAGCTGTCGAAGCTTTCGATGTTGACGTCGAGGCTGCTCAGCACCGCGGTCACCTGCTGCACGATCCCCGGCCGGTCCTGGCCGACCAGGGTGAAGACCAGCGCCTCGCCGGCCGGGTCGGCCGCATCGACCGCCGGGGCGATGCGCACGGCAAGGCCCTGGGCGTCGACCGCGCGGGCGGCGGCGCGCAACGGCTCGACGCTGTCCGCTTCGAGCTCGACCAGCACCGAGCCGACGTAGAGGCCGCCCAGCCGGCTGAGGTGGCTTTCGAGCCAGTTGCCGCGCACCGAGACGACCGCGCTGGCCAGCGCCTCGGTGAGCCCCGGCCGGTCGCTGCCGACCACGCTTAAGACGAACAACGCCATCGCCGCCTCTTAAGGACCGGCCGCGCCCGCGCCAAGTCGCCGCCTGGTGCTGGGGCGTGGATCGGCGGGCCGGCCCTTCAGGAAGTCGCGGCCTCGCCGGGAACCGGGGCGTTCACGTCGCGGATCAGGCGCTTCTCGGCGGCGGCCAGCAGCGCCTGCTGCAGGCCGGCGCGCACCTGCGCGGCGCCCAGGGAAAGGTCGGCGGCGCGGTCGGCGTCAGCGCGCTGGTTCTCGGCCGCGATCTCGGCCATGCCGATCTGGGCGTTCGCGCGGGCCTTGAAGTCCTCGGTCTCGGCGCGGTGCTGGGCCGCCTGGGCGCGGGCGACGTTCGCCTGGGCGTTGGTGCTGGCGGCCTCGGCCTTGACCTGCTCGGCCGCCTGGCTCGGACCCGGTTGGGCCGGCGCCGGCGGCGCGGCGGCGGCGCGCGCCTGCAGCTGGTCGAGCGCCTGGTCGATCACGTCCTCCATCTCGCGCCCGACGCGGAAGCCGCGGACGAGGAACTTCAGGCCCTCGACCACCACCGGCAGCATCTCGGGCGCCAGCTGGACGACGGCCAGTGTCTTCTCGAGGTAGAGGCCGACCGCCTGCACGAACTCGATCCGGCGCGCCTTTTCGTCCTGGTCGTCCGGCTCGATCGTCGAGTCGGTCTCGATCTCGATGCGGAACGTGCGGGCGGCGTTGTCGCGCAGCACCGCCTCGACCTCGGCCCAGGTCGGGTCGCCGAGCAGGCGAAGGAGGTCCGGCGCGGGCTGGACCGGGCCGGCGCCCGGCGCGGGCGGCTGGGCCGCCTGCAGCCGCAGCTGGGCGGCCAGCGCCTCTTTCGCGGCCGGCGAGGCCAGCAGGTGGACGCCGGTCATGCGCGCCAGCGTGTCGGTGGAGAACCTCTGGGCGATCACCTCGCCCATGATGCGCAGGAGGTCGCGGGCGAAGCGCGCGAGCTCGCGCTGTTTGTCGCGCACGCGCGATGAGCCCCAGGTGGCCTTGATCTGCTGGGCGGAGGCGGTCTCGTCCGGGTCGGTGTCGCCGCGCATGATGTCGGCGATGCCGGTGATCTGGAAGACGTCGTCCAGCATTTGCTGCCTGGTCTCGATG
>DATGIN010000305.1:0-6086 GCA_035295705.1 Caulobacteraceae bacterium | reverse complement strand
GCGCAGGTTGAACTGCTCCTTCTTCAGGTTGGCCAGCGCATCGGTCAGCTGGTCGGCGGTCATGGCGCGGATCTCGTCGATGCGCATCAGGCGTGCTCCTCGACGCCGGCCCCGATGCGGGCGACGACCTTGGTGCGGATGGGCAGCTTGGCGGCGCCGAGCCGCAGCGCCTCGCGGGCGGTCTGGTCGGAGACGCCGTCGACCTCGAACATGATGCGGCCGGGCGCGACGCGGGCGGCCCAGTACTCGATCGCGCCCTTGCCCTTGCCCATGCGGACTTCGGCCGGCTTGTCGGAGACCGGCAGGTCGGGGAACACGCGGATCCACACGCGGCCCTGGCGCTTCATCTGGCGGGTTATGGCGCGCCGGGCAGCCTCGATCTGGCGCGCGGTCAGCCGCTCCGGCTCGAGCGCTTTCAGGCCGAACGAGCCGAACGTCAGCGACGCCCCGGCCTTGGTCGCGCCATGGATGCGGCCCTTGAACTGCTTGCGGTATTTGGTTTTCTTCGGCTGCAGCATGGCGGGGCCCTAGGCGCTCGCCCGCTCGCGGCGCGGCGGCCGGTCGCGATCCAGCCGGTCGCGTCCGCCCGGCTCGCCGGGCGCGCCCGCCTCGCTGGCCAGGCGCTTGTCCTGCGCCATCGGGTCGTGCTCGAGCACCTCGCCTTTGAAGATCCAGACCTTGACCCCGATGATGCCGTAGGTGGTCTTGGCTTCGGCAAAGCCGTAGTCGATGTCGGCCCGCAGCGTGTGCAGCGGCACGCGGCCCTCGTGATAGCGCTCCATGCGCGCGATCTCGGCCCCGCCAAGACGCCCCGAGACGGTCACGCGGATGCCCTTGGCGCCCAGGCGCATGGTCGACTGCATGGCGCGCTTCATCGCGCGGCGGAACGCGACCCGGCGCTCGAGCTGCTGGGCGATGTTCTCGGCCACCAGCTGCGCGTCGGTTTCGGGCTTGCGCACCTCGACGATGTTCAGATTGACCTCGCCCTCCGTCAGGCTGGCGAGATCCTTCCTAAGCTTGTCGATGTCGGCACCCTTCTTGCCGATGATGACGCCCGGCCGGGCCGCGTAGATGGTCACGCGGCACTGCTTGTGCGGACGCTCGATGATGATGCGCGAGACGCCCGCCTGACCGAGGCGCTGCTTCAGCTCGCGCCGCACCTTGATGTCCTCGTGCAGCAGCCGCCCATAGTCCTGCCCGGCGGCGTACCAGCGGGAATCCCAGGTGCGGTTAATGCCGAGGCGGAAGCCGATCGGGTTGACCTTCTGACCCATCAGGCGGCCTCGCCTGGCTCTCTGACCACGATGGTGATCTCCGAAAAGGGTTTCAGGATGCGGGTCGAGCGCCCGCGTCCACGGGTGGCGAACCGCTTCATCGTCAGGTTCTTGCCGACGTAGGCCTCGGCCACGACCAGCTGGTCGATGTCGAGGCTGTGGTTGTTCTCGGCGTTCGAGATCGCCGAGTAGAGCGCCTTGCGCACATCCTTGGCGATGCGCTTGTGGCTGAACTCGAGCTCGTTCAGGGCCCGCTGGACCTTCAGTCCACGGATCGACTGGGCGACCAGGTTCAGCTTGCGCAAGCCGGTGCGCATCAGGCGCACCTTGGCCATCGCTTCGGCCTGCCCCACCCGGCGTTCGTTGCGTTGCTGGCCCATGCGCTTTAAGTCCGCCTCGCCTTCTTGTCGCCGGCGTGGCCGTGGAAGGTGCGGGTCGGCGCGAACTCGCCGAGCTTCATGCCCACCATGTCTTCGCTGATCAGCACCGGGACGTGCTTCTGGCCGTTGTGCACGCCGAAGGTCAGCCCGACGAACTGCGGCATGATGGTCGAGCGACGCGACCAGGTCTTGATCACGTCCTTGCGGCCCGACGACTGCGCGGCCTCTGCCTTCTTGAGCAGATAGCCATCGACGAACGGACCTTTCCAGACCGAGCGGGTCATCTCGTTAGCGGCCCTTTCTCGCGTGGCGCGAGCGGATGATGAACTTGTCCGTCGCCTTGTTGCGCCTGGTCTTGGCGCCTTTGGTGTGTTTGCCCCACGGGGTGACCGGGTGGCGGCCGCCCGAGGCCTTGCCCTCCCCGCCGCCGTGCGGGTGATCGACCGGGTTCATGGCCACGCCGCGCACGTGCGGGCGCCAGCCGCGGTTGCGGTTGCGGCCCGCCTTGCCGAGCACTTCGTTCATGTGGTCGGGGTTGGAGACCGCCCCCACGGTCGCCATGCAGCTGTCCAGCACCATGCGGAGCTCGCCCGAGCCAAGGCGGATCTGTGCGTAGCCGGCGTCGCGACCGACCAGCTGCGCGTAGGTCCCGGCGGAGCGGGCGAGTTGGCCGCCCTTGGAGGGCTTCAGCTCGACGTTGTGCACGATGGTCCCGATCGGCAGCGCGCGCAGCGGCGCGGCATTGCCGACCTTCACGTCGACTCGCTCGGCGGCGATCACCTCGTCGCCCACCCGGATGCGCTGCGGCGCCAGAATGTAGGCGAGCTCGCCGTCGCGGTACTTGATGAGGGCGATGAAGGCCGTGCGGTTCGGATCGTACTCCAGCCGCTGCACCGTCGCCGGCACGCCCCACTTGCGCCGCTTGAAATCGACCCGCCGATAGAGCCGCTTGGCCCCGCCGCCGCGGAAGCGCACGGCGATGCGCCCGCCGCCGCCGCGGCCGCCGGTTTTCGTCAGGCCCTCGATCAGGGTCTTCTCGGGCTTGCCCTTGTGCAGCTCGGAGCGGTTGACAAGCACCAGGCCGCGACGGGCTGGCGAGGTCGGGTTGAAGGTCTTGAGCGCCATCGTCTAGAGCCCCGTCGCGATGTCGATCGACTGGCCGGGGGCGAGCGTCACGACCGCTTTCTTCACGTCCGAGCGACGGCCTTTGTGGCCGCGGAAACGCTTGATCTTGCCCTTGACGATCAGCGTGTTGACCTTGGTCACGTTGACCTTGAACAGCTGCTCGACCGCCTCGGCGATCTCGTCCTTGGTCGCATGCATGGCGACCTTGAAGACGACCTTGTTCTGCTCGCTGAGCAGGGTGGCCTTCTCGGTGATCACCGGGGCCAGCACCGTGTCGTAGTGGCGGATCGTTGGCATCAGCCGGCGCTCCCGTTGGCGAAGCGGGCCTCGATCCCCTCGACGGCGGCCTTGGTCAGCACCAGCGTCTGGCGGCGGAGCACGTCGTAGACGTTCAGGCCCGCGTTCGGCAGCACGTCGACGCCGGGGATGTTGCGCGCGGCGAGGCGGAATGCGCCGTCGACCTCCGGGCCGGCGATGACGAGCGCGTTCGTCACGCCCAACTTGCCGAACTGCGCGCGGAGCGCCGCTGTCTTGGCCTCCTTCAGCGCGACGGCGTCGAGCACGATCAGGGCGCCGTCCTTCACCTTCGACGACAGCGCGTGCTTGAGCGCCAGCGCGCGGACCTTCTTCGGCAGGGCGATGGCGTGGCTGCGCACGACCGGACCAAACGCGCGGCTGCCGCCGACGAACTGCGCGGCCCGGCGCGAGCCGTGTCGGGCGCCGCCGGTGCCCTTCTGCCGGTACATCTTCTTGCCGGTGCGGCTGTTCTCGTTGCGGGTCTGCACCTTGTGGGTGCCGGCGCGGCGCTTGGCGAGCTGCCAGTTCACGCAGCGCGCGAGGATGTCGGGACGGATCTCGTCGATGCCGAAGATCGCGTCGGGGAGCTCGATCTGGCCGGCCTTGCCGCCGGCGAGGGTGACGACGTCGTGCTTCATCTTACGCTTCGTCCCCGGCGGGCTCGGCCGCAGGCGCCTGCGGCTCGGCGGCGGGCTCGGGCTCGGCCGCCGCGGTCGCGGCGCCCTTGATCGCGCCTGGCGTCGGCAGGTCTTTCGGCGCAGCGCGCTTCACCGCGTCGCGGATGCGGACGTAGCCGCCGTCGGCGCCCGGAACAGCCCCCCTCAAAATGATAAGACCGCGCTCCGCATCGACGCGAAACACGGTCAGGTTCAGGGTGGTGACGGTCTCCTGGCCAAGGTGGCCGGCCATCTTCTTGCCCTTGAAGGTTCGGCCCGGATCCTGGCGATTGCCGGTCGAACCCAGCGAGCGGTGGGATACCGAGACCCCGTGCGTCGCGCGCAGGCCGCCGAAGTTCCAGCGCTTGATGCCGCCTTGGAAGCCCTTGCCGATCGAGACGCCCGTCACGTCGACCGACTGGCCGGCGACGAAATGGTCGGCCGAGATCTCGGCGCCCACCGGCAAGAGGTTCTCCTCCGAGACGCGGAACTCGGCGAGGCGGCGCTTCGGCTCGACCAGCGCCTTGGCGAAGTGACCGCGCATGGCCTTCGACACGTTCTTGACCTTCGCCGTCCCGGCGCCGAGCTGGACCGCGGTGTAGCCGTCCTTGTCCTTCGTGCGCTGGGCGGTGACCTGGCAGCCGTCGAGCGAGAGCACCGTGACGGCGACGTCACTGCCCGCCTCGTCGAAGAAGCGGGTCATGCCCAGCTTTTTGGCGATAACGCCGGTGCGCATGACCCCGCCCTCTTAGAGCTTGATCTCGACGTCCACGCCGGCCGAGAGGGCGAGCTTCATGAGCGCGTCCACGGTCTGCGGGGTCGGGTCGACGATGTCGAGCACGCGTTTGTGCGTGCGGATTTCGAACTGCTCGCGCGACTTCTTGTCGATGTGCGGCGAGCGGTTGACAGTGAACTTCTCGATGAGCGTCGGCAGCGGGATCGGCCCGCGCACCGTCGCGCCGGTGCGCTTGGCCGTATTGACGATCTCGCGCGTCGAATGGTCCAGCACCCGGTGGTCGAAGGCTTTGAGCCGGATGCGTATGTTCTGTCGATCCATCTAGCCCGCGTTCCCTGACGCTCGCCTCGTTCATTCACCGTTTCAAAGACCGGCCCGAAGCCCAACCTGGGCCTCGAGTTACGCTTACGCACATGATCCGCGAAAACGAAACGGCCCACGCGATTTTCGACCGCGGGGGCCTCATCCTAGATCGGCGCGGGCGATCAAGCCAAAGCCTGATCCTGGGCGCCTTGAAGGTCGTCTCGCGAACCGCGTCTAAGCCTTACGCTTACGGCCGGTCCTTGAAGAGCCGCGCCTCTTACGCGCGCGGGCCTACGGCGTCAAGGCTGAGCCGGTGCTCAGGGTCCGACCTCGACCGAGCCGGAGCCGGCGATCGACTTGTTGACGGCGCCCAGCACCTTGGCGGCGCGGATGTCGCCGGAGCCGGCGATGTTGGCCGAGAGACTGTCGGCGACGCCGTCATAGTCGACATCGCCCGAGCCCATGATGCTGACGTTGAGGCTGCCGGCCCGCCCCCCGCCGATGCGCACGTTGCCGCCGCCGGCGAGCGTCACATTCACCGGTCCCGACGCCTTGCCGACGCGCACGTCGCCCGCGCCGGCGATCGCGATGTTCAGTCCGTCCGCCACCGACGTCGTCGTCGCGCTGGCGGCCCCGGCGACGCTGAGATGCATGCGCCCGGCCGAGCCGGTGTGCAGCCGATCCGAGCCCGCCGCCGCGACGTTCAGGTCGTCTTCCACGTTGGCCACCGTCCACTCGCCGCATCCCGCGATGCGAAGACGAAGACTGTGCGCGCGCCCCACGCTGCCGTAGAGCGCGCCGCCGGCGTCGACCGTGGCGTTCTCGGGCACCCGCACCACCACCTGCGGCAGGTCGTCGTAGCCGACCCGACCGACCCGCGGCACGTCGACCACCTGGTCGCCATCGCCGTTGCAGTCTCCGTACGTGTGGACGCCCCAGAACAGGCCGATCCATTCGCGGCCGTGCACGATCGTGCGGCCGCCGAGCCCTTTCTGGACATACAACGGCAGGTTGGGGTTCGTTTTCAGGACGACGACCTGCACGTCGGAGCGGTTCTCCGGGATGATCACGACGCGGGCTGACACGTCGCGGAATTCGATGGTCTGCGCAGAGGCCAGCCCCGCCCAGCCCAGCACGGCCAAAGCCGTCAGGAGCGACAGGGCTGGGCGCATGGTTCTCGCCTCCAGGTTGGAGTCATCGGAGCGAACGCTTAAGCCCATCCGCCGGACAAGGCAGCTTAATTTGCTGTCATGCCGTCAGGGCGGAACTTGCCCGCGCCCCGCGATAAAGCCTCAAGCGACGCCGGATCAAGAGC
>DATGIN010000304.1:0-2731 GCA_035295705.1 Caulobacteraceae bacterium | reverse complement strand
CTCTCGCGCGACATCCGCCGCTGGGCGTCCATCGCCGCCTCGTAGCCGGCGTGGTCGACGGTGAGGCCTCTGGTTCGGATCGCGTCCTCGGTCAGATCGAGGGGAAAGCCGTAGGTGTCGAACAGCTTGAACGCGGTCTCGCCGGCAAGGACGTCGCCCTCCTTCAGCCCCGCCGTCGCCTCTTCGAGCAGGCTCAAGCCCCGCTCGAGCGTGCGGCGGAAGCGCTCCTCCTCCTGCCTCAGCGTGTCCTCGACCGTCGCCTGCGCCCGCTGGAGCTCGGGGTAGGCCTGACCCATCTGGTCGACGAGCACCGGCACCAGCCGGTGCATCAGCGGCTCCTTCGCGCCCAAGAGATGCGCGTGCCGCATGGCGCGGCGCATGATCCGGCGAAGCACGTAGCCACGGCCCTCGTTGGAGGGCGAGACCCCGTCGGCGATCAGGAACGACGTCGAGCGCAGGTGGTCGGCGATGATCTGGTGCGAGAACTTCGCCTCGCCCGCGTCCCTCTCGCCGGTGAGCTCGACGCTGGCGGCGATGATGGCCTTGAACGGATCGATCTCGTAGTTGGTGTGCACCCCCTCGAGCACCGTTGTCGTGCGCTCGAGACCCATGCCGGTGTCGATCTGCGGGCGCGGCAGGTCCTTCTGCGAGCCGTCGGCGAACCGCTCCCATTGCATGAAGACCAGGTTCCAGATCTCGACGAAACGGTCGCCGTCCTCTTCGGGCGTGCCGGGCGGCCCGCCGGGAACGTCAGGGCCGTGGTCGTAGAAGAGCTCGCTGTTGGTGCCGATGGGGCCGGTGTCGCCCATCGACCAGAGATTCTCCTCGAGCCGAACGATCCGATCGTCCGTGAAGCCGGCGATCTTCTTCCAAAGCCCGGCTGCGTCCTCGTCCTTGGGATGGATGGAGACGATCAGCCGCTCGCGCGGCAGCTTCAGCTCGCGGCTGACGAAGTCCCACGCGTATTCGATCGCGCCTTCCTTGAAATAGTCGCCGAAGGAGAAATTCCCCAGCATCTCGAAGAAGGTCTGGTGGCGGCCGGTGTAGCCGACGTTGTCCAGGTCGTTGTGCTTGCCGCCGGCGCGCACACACTTCTGCGACGAGGTCGCCCGCGGCGCCGGCGCACGCTCGGCGCCGGTGAAGATGTTCTTGAACGGCACCATGCCGGCATTGACGAACAGAAGCGTGGGATCGCTCTGCGGCACCAGCGGCGCAGAGGGGATAACCCGATGCTGGCGTTCCCCGAAATAGCCGAGGAAGGCGCTGCGTAGCTCGTTCAGGCGGCTCATGCGGAAGAGGTCTAAGGGAGGCCGGTCCATATAGAAATGGCCCGCAGCCGAGCCAAGCCCGCTTTGCGGCCATGGGCGCGCCGCTCGCCGCGCCCGTTAGGCGATGGCCGGGCCGCTGGAACGCGTCATGGCCCGTCTGCCGGGGGGCGAATCCGGAGACGGGCCGCTCATGACGCTGGCGGACGTTGCGCTCGCTCGCATGAGCCTCCCGGCGGCTGGGGGTTCGCGCGCGCTTCTTCTGCGGGCGCAAGCCGGGAGATCGGGGTGGGCGGAGCCTCTAAGGACGCGGAGGCCCCGCCCTAGTCTTCGTCGTCGGAGGGACCGCCGACGAGAAGCTCTTCGACAATGATTCCGGCGTTGCTTCGCACGGCGCGCTCGATGTCGGCGGCAACGTCCGGATTGGCCTTTAGAAACTCGCGCGCGTTGTCGCGGCCCTGGCCGATCCGCTCGCTGTTGTAGGAGAACCACGAGCCCGACTTCTCGACCACGCCGGCCTTCACGCCAAGGTCGATCAGCTCGCCGAGCTTGGAGATGCCCTGGCCGTACATGATGTCGAATTCGACCTCGCGGAACGGCGGCGCGACCTTGTTCTTGACCACCTTCACCCGCGTGCTGTTGCCGACCACCTCGTCGCGCGACTTCAGCGATCCGGTGCGGCGGATGTCGAGGCGAACCGAGGCGTAGAATTTTAGCGCGTTGCCGCCCGTCGTGGTTTCGGGGCTGCCGTACATCACCCCGATCTTCATGCGGATCTGATTGATGAAGATCACGAGCGTGCCGGACTTCGAGATCGAAGCGGTCAGCTTGCGCAAGGCCTGGCTCATCAGGCGCGCCTGCAGCCCCGGCAGGCTGTCGCCCATCTCGCCCTCGATCTCGGCTCTGGGCGTGAGCGCCGCGACCGAGTCGATCACGATCACGTCGACGGCGCCGGAGCGCACCAGCGTGTCGGTGATCTCGAGCGCCTGCTCGCCGGTGTCGGGCTGCGAGACGAGGAGGTCGTCCAGGTTGACGCCCAGCTTGTGGGCGTAGGTGGGATCGAGCGCATGCTCGGCGTCGACGAAGGCGGCCGTCCCGCCGGCGCGCTGCACCTCGGCGACGACATGCAGGGCAAGCGTCGTCTTGCCCGAGCTCTCGGGCCCGTAGATCTCGACGATCCGCCCCTTGGGCAGGCCGCCGATGCCGAGCGCCAGATCGAGGCCGAGCGAGCCGGTGGGCACCGCCTCGATCTCGACCACCTTGCCCTTGTCGCCCAGCTTCATCACCGAGCCCTTGCCGAAGGCCCGGTCGATCTGCGCCAGGGCCGCCTCGAGCGCCCTCTGCTTGTCCGCGTCGTCCCGTCCCACGAGCCGCAACACCGGTTGAGTCATCTGTCTGGCGTCCTTATCCCACGATTCCGACCCGGAAACCGCCCGCCGCTTTATCGCCGGCCGCCCCCGCACAGG
>DATGIN010000303.1:0-10693 GCA_035295705.1 Caulobacteraceae bacterium | reverse complement strand
AGGCATTAATCAGGCGCCGGTCAGCGCATTCCATCAGGGCCAGGGACCTAGAGTCCCACCAACAGGCCGGATGTATAGCTGCATTCTCTTCCTGTGAGCTTCAGAAGAAATCGCGCTTGGCACGCAGGGGCGTCCATGTATATCCGAACGATCCGCTGTTACCAACGCGCGGCCTGTCCGGCCGGATAGGGGCGCCTTCACTGCCTTCCCCTCGATCCGCGTCCGATAGCTGTAACTATTGATGGTCCGGCTTGAGGGGTCCCCGGTAGCTGTTGCGACGCACAATCTAGTGATGACCGCACGCTCAATGCTCTCAGCGCGCGAACGCGATCTAGCGGCCCCGGATTCGATTATCCTTGGCGGACGGCTGTTTTGAGAGAATGGATGGCCCGTCTGGGTTTGGCGGCGTCTGCTAGAACACCGACTTGGCGGCGCGGCAAATCACTGTGCCGCCACCAAATGTAGGCGTCGGCGTGATGTCGCGACCTCACCTTCGCCATGGCTGCCGCCCACACTCGGCGTACCACGCGCGCCGCAGCGCGCCGTGTGGAGTCTCTCGCTCCAATGTACCGGTTGACGTCCTGACAGAAGGGGCACACATGCGAGCGGGATACATCGCATCCTGGTTGGCGGCGGCGCCATTTTCGCTCGTCGCACGGTCTGCACTTGCCGACGCCGCGCCGATCGTGTCGGACAAATGGGGCGCTACATTGGTCCAATTGGCGCAAGTCGGCTTCATCGGAGCGGCGGTTGCGTTGTTTCTTCTCGGCGCGTTCGTGCTGATCTGGGGCAAAGACGGCACAGAAAGCCAAGGTAAGACCAAGCGGCTCTACCTAGTGCTGGCCTTTTCATCGGTACTATTCGCTGGAGCGATCCACGTTTGGGATACCGTCCACACAGGGACCGTCATCATCTCCTTCTCGCCGGACTTTCAGGCAGAACAGCTGCCTATCCCGGTGATCTCGACCAGTGCAGGCAACAAGGCGCCTGGAGACGAGATCGATGTGTCGAAGGACCGCAGGCTGCTGATCTACGTTGATCAGTTGATCAAGGCCGTCAGGCAGCTCCAAGGCTCAGTCACCGCCGCCCAATCCAGTAGTAAAGCCGCGAATCAAGTGCTGGCCGTCTACGCTAAGGATCTTGCCGCGCGCGCCGGAGAGCCGGTCCGCGACGCTGCGCCGACGAACTGAGGATTCAATCATGCGCACATCTACGGCGCTTGTAATCATTGGTCTGTCCCTATTCTGCTTTGGGGCGAGTGCGGACGAGACTTTGAAGCAGGCAATTGATCACGCCCAAGCCCTGCGCGTTGCTGGGCACCCCGCCGAGGCGGAAGCGGCTTTATTACAGATACTCGCCAAGTGGCCAAATGACTACCGCGCCACTTACGTTCTAGGGCTTGCGTATTCCGATGAGAAAAAGTCGGATCTCGCGATCGCGACGTTCCGGAAGGCGTCCGAGCTCCGCGAGCAGACGGGGAGTAAGGACTACACGATCTACAATACGTTGGGCTGGGAATATCTCCAGCGAGGCGACACGGCCAATGCCAAGGCGCAATTTCAGAAAGGCGTCGACGCGAAGGACTTTCTAAGTAAAGCGTCTTACGCCCGAGTAGCGAACAATCTCGCGCTCGTTCATATGAGCGAAGGGAATCCGTCCAAGGCTCGCCCCCTGCTTCAGGATGCGGCCGCTGCCGGCAGCAAGCTCGCGAAGTTCAACTTGAGCATTCTCGATTCCACGCCTGGCCAGCTTGAATTCTCGCCGCCCAAGTGATCGATCAGTCGACCCCGCAGTCGGAGACAGCGCGGCAACATTCACTCAGTGGCGATCGCTAGCCTCGGACCCGGGACAACTCAACTCGCGGCTGGTGCGCAATTGCTGCCAAGTTGTCGTTGACGATTTGCCTGATGGGCATTATCCGCAGTAGTTGCGGCGCAGCATCCTTCGCCCGGTCGCCTATATATAGAGCGTGTCCAGGGGCTGCGCCGGGGTAGCGGCGCCGACCCGCATGGCCGTGCGCTAGCACCGCTGCAAAGCGAGTGGCTTCATGCGGCGAGCAGCGATCCAGTGCGCATGCTAGCGACGCGCCTGCGATCTAACGCACCGAGTGTGCCGAGGAAGCCTGAATAAGGGTCGGCACCGCGCCAGGTCGCCGCGGTGCCGAACCTACATTCAGAGTCTTGGCTCTCTCGCGCTATCGCGAAGTCGCGGTGACGCCCTTCGCTGCCTTCTCGATCAGGGCGGCGACGGCGGCTGGCTGTGACACGTAGATCGCGTGACTGCCCTTGACCTCGACGACCGTGGAACCGGCCCGCTTGGACATGGATCGCTGGGCTGGAGGCGGAATCATGTGGTCGTCAGTGGCCACCAGGTACCAGCTCGGCTTCGTCTTCCAGGCTGGCGTACTGACCGCACCACCGAGCGCGGCCACGCCCCACGGTACCTGCGAGTTCGCCATGAACTGCGCCTTCCCCTTCTCGACGTCGGCAGCGAAGCTCGCTGCGAACTTCGCCTTGTCGAGGAAGAGATACCCGTCCTGCGGCGGAAGGATTGGCGGCACCGGAGCTCCGGGCACCGGATTCGCGATCAGGGTCGAGACCGATTCGCCGGCGTCGGGAGCGAAGGCGGCTATATACACGAGCCCCGCTACCTTCGGGTCATTGCCGGCTTCGGTGACGACCACGCCGCCGTACGAATGCCCGACGAGGACAACCGGTTGTGTCTGCTCGCCGATAACGCGACGGGTCGTCGCGACGTCGTCGGCCAGCGAGGCCGTGGCGTTCTGGACGATGCTGACGGAGTAGCCGTCCTTCTTGAGGATCTTGTACACATCCTCCCACCCTGAACCGTCAACGAAGCCCCCGTGAACCAGCACGATCGCGGCGAGAGTGCTGCCTGCAAGTGCGCTCATGGTCATCTCCTTTTTCTATCAATACCCGAAGTGGGCAGGTGCATTTGTAAGGCCTGCCATTGTGAATAACCAGTTCTGATTATTTGTTAACTCATGATATTCTCTCACTAATGGAATTTACCTCTCGCCAACTCCGGGCATTTCATCTAGTCGCAGAGCACCAGAGCTTCGCGCGCGCCGCAGAGCGGTTGTTCGTGACGCCTTCGGGCCTGAGCGTGTTGATCCGCGAACTCGAGCGCCACCTGGGATTCCGGCTGTTCGATCGAACGACGCGCCGAGTGACCCTGACCGGTTATGGCAGTGATCTCCTCGCAGCGACCCAGCCGACGCTCAAGGCGCTCGACACGGCCATGTCCCGCATCGAGCAGGCGGCCAAGGGAAGAACGCAATCGATCTCGGTCGGTACGACTCCGTGGATCGCCGCCAACGTGATGCCGCCCGCGATTCGAGCATTTCGCCAGCAACGCCCGGATTTGCGCATCAGGCTCTTCGACAGCAACCTCGGCACCATCGCGCGGCGGGTCGCAGCGGGCAAACTGGATTTCGGGCTGGGCATCTTCGGGCGGATGCCGGATATACGCGGCGTACCCTTTTTCCGCTTTTCGCTGATGGTGGTCCGCCCGGACGCGAGTTCCGATTTCAAGCGCGTTTCGACGACGTGGTCCGCGCTGAGCGGCGAGTCGCTCATCTTCCTGACACCGAACTATCCCCATCAGCAGCTCATCGACACGCAGCTTGCGAAGAGCGGCATTGCCTGCAGGCGCTCGCAGACAGTCAATCTCCTGGATACGCAGCTCGGGCTCGTCGAAGCCGGCGAGGGAATCGCGATCGTCCCCTCCTTCGCCTTGCCGGCGTGCCGCAGTCGAAAGGTGACGATGAGCGAGCTCGTAGAGCCGGTTGTCACCCTGGAGTTCGACCAGATCAGTCACCGCGGCAGGAAGCTGCAGGACGAAGCGTCGGAGTTCAGCTCCTTCCTGAAGAAGTACATTGCCACCTGGGCTGGCGAGGCCGGGATTCTGTGAGCGCGTAGACGAGACTCCGGCTCTCCGGCCAAACTGCGTCCCATCGACGCCGACGATGACTTCCCCGGGGCGCGGGATGAAGCTGCTGACTGGACGCTCAACCAGTGACTCCTTCCCGCGCAAGTTCGTCCATGACCGTTCTCGTAGCCCCGTAGGCCAGTTCGACAATCTCGTCGATCTCCGACTTTGAGATTACGAGCGGCGGCGCAAATCCCAGAATGTCGCCGTGCGGCATCGCCCGGGCGATGAGGCCCCGATCGCGTGCCGCCTTCGAGATGCGCGGGCCGACTTTGAGTTGCGCGTCAAAACGCTTCTTAGTCTTCCGATCCGCCACGAACTCCACCGCGCCCAGGAGACCGACGCCTCTCACCTCGCCGACGATCTCGAGGTCCGCGAACCGCTCCTTGAGCTTCGCCTGGAAGTGTCCACCGACGTCGCGCGCCCGGGCGGCGAGCTGCTCCTTCTCCACGATGTCGAGCACGGCGTTCGCGGCAGCGATCGAGATCGGATGCCCTGTGTAGGTATATCCGTGGGAGAACGGCCCGACCCGGTCCGCCGCTTCTTCCATGACCGAGAACACCTTCTCGCCGATGACCGCCGCCGACAGCGGCGCATAACCCGACGTGAGGCCCTTGGCGAGCGTGACGAGGTCCGGCTCGATGCCATACAGCGTGCTTCCGAAATCGGCGCCGGTGCGCCCGAAGCCGCAGACGACCTCATCGGCGATCAGGAGTACGTCGTACCGCTTCAGTACGACCTGGATTTCATGCCAGTAGCCCGCCGGGGGCGGAATGATCCCTCCGGTGCCGAGTACGGGCTCGCCAATGAAGGCGCCGACTGTTTCCGGACCCTCCCGGATGATCATCGCCTCGAGCTCCGCGGCTCTGCGCCGGGAGAACGCCTGTTCCGTTTCGCCCGGCTCGCCACCCCAGTAGTGGTGCGGGACGCCCGTGTGCAGGATGTTCGGGAGAGGCAGGTCCATGTGGGCGTGGTAGTACGACATCCCCGTCATGGATCCGGCAACGACCGAGCAGCCGTGAAATCCACGTTCGCGCGAGATGATCTTCTTTTTCTTAGGCAGGCCTCGGAGGTTGTTGTAGTACCAGACGAGCTTCGCCTGGGTTTCGTTTGCATCCGACCCCGAGAGCCCGTAGAACACCTTGCTCGGCTTTCCCGGCACCATGCGCACGAGCCGCTCCGACAGCGTCGCGAGGGCCTCGGTCGTATGCGCCGCGAATGCGTGGTAGTACGCGAGCCGGTGGGCCTGTTCGGAGATCGCGTCAGCAACCTCGGTCCGCCCGTATCCGATGTTGACGCAGTAAAGCCCGGAAAACCCGTCGATGTACGTGCGCCCCTGGGCGTCGCTGATGCGAATCCCCTTGCCAGAGGTGACGATCGTCGGATCGTTGAGCTTCCCGCTCGCGAAGTCCTTCAGCTGCGTGGCCGGATGAATGACGCTCGCGCGATCGCGCTTCGAGACTGCCTGGATGTCCGTCATCGCGAGTTCTCCTGGCCTCAAGAACCACCGTCCCGGACCCGTTTCGTGCGTGCGGCTTCGGATGCTGAAGGCACGCTTATCTCTTATAGTAGATTTGTGTATACTTTGGAAGAGCGGCGGCGCCGATCGCGACCGACCCGCCGCGGAGCGGCGGGGCCGACTGGCGCGCGATCCGGTGGCGCTGGGACGTCAGCGTCGTTAAGGTAGCGAGCAACGAAAGTCACGCTGCCAGGTGATGAGGGATGGCGAAAACCGCGACCAAGAGCGCCGCTAGACAAGACCCGGTGGGCCAGGCCTTCGGAGACCGGCTGCGGTCCCTGCGCGAACAGGGCGGATTGACGCTCGAGCAGCTCTCGAAACTGTCTGGCGTCAGCCGGGCGATGCTGTCGCAGGTCGAACGCGGCGGGAAGAGCCCCACGATCGGCATTGCGAAGCGCATCGCGCACGCGCTCGGCGCGTCCTTCTCGTCGATGGTCGGGGATGAGGGCGCGCCGAAGCGCGCGTTCGCCATCGTGCGCAAGGCGCAGCGGCAGGTCTTTCGCGACCCTGAAACCGGCTTTGAGCGCTACCTGCTGTCGCCGCTCATGGCCGGGATGCCGGTCGAGGTCGTCCTGCACCACCTGCCGCCACGGACGTCGACGGGCAAACTGCCCGCGTATCCCTCTGGCGTGACCAAGCACGTGGTGGTTTCCCGTGGCCGCGTGCTCGTCGGACTCGACAACGTCGAAACTGCGCTCGACGAAGGGGATTCCCTCTATTTCGAAGTGAACGCGGAGCATTGGTTCGAGAACCGGACCGGGCGCGCCGCGGAGTACTACCTGATCATTTCGGCCGCGCCAGCGTTCCCCCGCCGGAGTGATTCCCGGTCCTGATTCTCCCGACGCTCGTCGCGACTCGATCATTCGTCGACTGCCTCGTCGCGCTAAGCGCGTGCGGCCGATGACCGCCGAATGCTCGCGAGCCAAAGCATTGCGGCGAGCACGCATGCAACCCCGATCGTGGTGAAGACCGGCCGATAGCTACCGGCACGATCGAACGTAGTGCCAACGACCCAGGGGCCAGCGGCGCACGCGCCGAGGCACAGGAGGTACCACCACCCGTAGGCTCGGGCGAACTGGCGCCCGGATACCTCGCGCCGAAGCGCGTCGATCATGATCGGGTCGCCGCCACCGGCGAGCGTCCCCAGCAGGATGACGACCGCGTACGGGACCCAGTGCGCGACGGATGGGCCCACGAGCGTCGCTCCGAGCACGGTCATTCCCATCAGAAGGAGCGTCGCGGAGCCACTCAATCGGGTACTGACCGATTCCGTGATGCCACCCGCGAGGAGCACGCCAACCACCGCCGAAATCGCGACGCTGCCCGTGAGCGCACCGATCTCCCGGCTCGTGAATCCGCCATCCGCCAGCAGGGGGCTGAGCTGCCCGAGGAGTCCCGTGTACCCCATGTAGTAGGCAATGGTGCTGAGGCAAATCACCGCGAGCCCCGCCACGTGCAATCGGTGGGCGTCGGAACCGGCGCCTCCCCCTGGCGCGAGCGCCGCAACAGGCTGCCAAACCCCCTCATCCCCACGCTCGCGCGGGTCGCGCAGCATCGCGACCGACACGCACACGCCCCCGATGATGATCGCCGAGACCCAGCCGAGGGCGTGGCGCCAACCCAGAGATGCGACGAGCTCCGCGGAGAGAGGCGCCATGATCAGCCCGCCGACGTGCCAGCCGCAGAAGGTGATTGCGATTGCAAGACCCGGCCGTCGCGGGAACCACCGGGCGGCGGTCGCCGGAATCGGCGTCACCATGACCACTTTTCCGACGCCCATGCAGAAGCGCAGCAGGTAGAACTGGGTGGGATCCGAGGCGAGCGTCATGCCGGCCGCGCCCAGTGCTTCGAGCAGGCCGCCGACCAGGATCAGGGTGCGAATCCCCACGCGATCGAGCAAATAGGCCGAGACCACGGTGAACGGCGCCGCGAGCCAGAACGCGCTCATCAGCCCACCGAGCACCTGGCGACCCCAGCCGAATTCGGTCGCCAGCGGCTGCAGGAACTGCGTAAACGCATAGGCGCCGGCACCGAAGGCGAGTGCCCCGCACAGGAACAGGCCTCCGAGCGCGGTTCCCTCCCTCCAGAATCGCGGATGCCGCGCCGCTTGCACCTCGCTACTCGACGCTCGGCAGGCGCATGACGAACGGCGATGGCACGCCGCGCTCCGTATTCACAAATACGCTTTTCGCTTCGAGGTATTCGCGGATGGCGTCCTTGCCGTTCTCCCGCCCGATCCCCGAGTTCTTGAACCCGCCAAACGGGGCGAGGTAGCTGACGACGCGGTAGGCGTTGACCCAGACCGTCCCGGCCTTGAGGCGCGCAGGGAGATTGATGGCGCGAGCGAGGTTCTGGGTCCAGATTCCGGCGGCGAGGCCGTACAGGGTGTCATTCGCAATCGCGACGGCCTCGTCTTCCGTCTTGAACGGGATGACCGACAGGATGGGGCCGAAGACTTCCTCTTGCGCGATCCGCATCCGGTTGTGCACGTTCGTGAAGATCGTCGGCTTGACGAACAAGCCGGCGCCTAGGTCCCCGCCACTCGCGGGCTCACCGCCGAGGACGCACGTCGCTCCCTCGGCCTTGGCGATCGCGATGTAGTTGAGGACCTTGTCGAACTGCGGACGCGTGGCAATCGGGCCGATGTCAGTATCGCTTCGCATCGGGTCGCCAAGCTTGGCCTTGCCGGCGAAGGCGACCAGGCGCTCGATGAACGCATCGTGAATGGTGTCCTGGACCAGGAGCCGCGACCCCGCCATGCAGGTCTGGCCCGCCGCCGCGAAGATGCCCGCGACGGCGCCCCGGACGGCGTCATCCAGATCCGCATCGTCGAACACGATGTTGGGCGACTTACCGCCGAGTTCCAGCGAGACGCGCTTGAAGGACTTCGCGGCGGCCTGGTAGACGGCGCGCCCACCCGCCTCTCCCCCGGTGAACGCGATGCGCTCGACGAGCGGATGGTTGATCAGCGCTTCGCCCGTCTCCTTTCCGACGCCGGTAATGACATTGAGGACCCCGGGCGGGAACCCCGCTTCGCCGAAGAGCCGTGCGAGGTAGAGCATCGAGGCGGAGGAATATTCCGACGGCTTGACGACGACGGTGTTGCCCGCCGCGAGCGCCGGTGCGAGCTTCCACACCGTCAGGACCAGCGGCGAGTTCCAGGGGGAGATGGCCGCCACGACGCCGATGGGCTCGTAGCGAACGTAATGGAACATGCCGGGCCTCTCCGCCGGCGTCACCGAACCCTCCACCTTGTCGGCCAGCCCCCCGTAGTAATAGAACCACTCGGGCAGGTAGCGCATCTGGCCCAGCATCTCGGCCAGCAGCTTGCCGTTGTCGCGCACCTCCAGCTCGCCGAGCTTCTCGGCGTGGGCGGCGATGAGGTCCCCGAGCCTGTACAGCAGCCGGCCGCGCTGCGTCGGGGTCATGGTGGCCCACGGACCCGACGTGAACGCGCGGTGCGCCGCCCGGACGGCGAGATCGACATCCTCGGAAGTGGCGCTCGGCACGCGCGTCCAGACCTTGCCGGTGAACGGGTCGATGCTGTCGAAATACGCGCCGTTCGAGGCGGCCCTCGATTGGCCATCCACGTACAGGGCCAAGGTCTCGACCTGCTGGCTGCGCTCGTACACTGGGCCTCCCGGACGGCTGCTCTACTATCGTAGAACTCCTCTATAGCATACGTCGTCTCTTATAGTAAACTTCGGCGAACCGCACGGCCGGCTTCCCTGGCGCTCGGTGCAGCGTCCGCGGATTTCGCAGGTTCCGACCGGACGGCCCGGCGAGTTAGCTGGTCGTCCTCGCACATCGGCTCGGTCTTCTAGATGGAGAGCGCTCGTGACCCCTGAAATCGACCCCTTCACGCTCCTCGCCCACGTTGAGACCCGGCCGCCCGAGGGCTCGAATCCGATCAGCCCGCCCATCTACCAGACGTCGACATTCGAGACACCGGACGCCGACACGTTTCTTTCGATGGCGACGCAGCCCCTGCACGCCGGTTTCTACACGCGCTACGGAAACCCGACCACGCGTGCGTTCGAGGACGCGGTCGCGGCGCTCGAAGGCGCCGAGTCGGCCCTCGCGACGGCCTCGGGCATGGGGGCGGTGGTTGCCGCGTTGCTGACGTTCGTCGCCGCGGGAGAGCACGTCATCGCCCAGCGCGTCATGTACGGCGGGACAATGGGCCTCCTCAAGAACATCGCGCCGCGGCTCGGGATTGAGGTCTCGTTCGTGGAGCAGACGTCCACCGAGGCGTTCGCGCAGGCGATCCGTCCGACCACGCGACTCATGATGCTGGAAAGTCCCTCCAATCCGATGATGCGGCTGACGGATCTTCGGGCCGTGGCGGCGCTCGCGAAGTCGAAGGGCATCACGACGCTGGTCGATAATACGATCGCCTCGCCGATCAACCAGCGTCCCCATGCTCTCGGGATTGACCTCGTGATGCACAGCGCCACGAAATACCTGTCGGGGCATAGCGATCTTTCGGCGGGTGTGGTTGCGGGATCGACCGCATCGATTTCGGCCATTTGGGAGAAGGCCTACGTCCTCGGCTCGACGCTGGATCCGTTCGCCGCGTGGCTCGCGCTGCGTGGACTTCGGACCCTGCCGATGCGCGTTGAGCGCCACAACCAAACGGCGATGCAAGTCGCCACTTATCTAGAGCAGCATCCCCGCGTGGACGCAGTCCACTATCCAGGGCTGCCCACGCACCCGCAGCATGCGCTCGCCCGCAGGCAGATGAGCGGCTTTGGTGGCGTACTCAGCTTCGAAGTTGCCGGCGGTGCAGAGGCCGCGGAGGCTGTCGTCGCGGGCCTGCGTCTCGCGCATCGGTCGGCGAGCTTCGGATCGTTCTCGACCCTTGTCGTTCACCCGTCGGCGATGTGGGCCGGAATGCTGAATGCCGAACAACTTCGCGAAGCCGACCTACCGCCCAGCCTCATCCGACTGGGAGTCGGATTCGAGTCCCCCGCTGCACTGATCTCCGATCTCCAAGGAGCACTGGCGACATGATGGGCCACGTACTCGGAATTAACTGGCATGGAAGCGCGGCCCAGCCGAACGAGTCGCCCGTCTTACCCGCTGGGCATTAATGGCATGGACGCCCCTGCTTCTTTAGGCACTTCAGTGCCAGAGTGGCTGTGCAGGCAGTCACCCCTCCACAGGAGCGTCCACCATGAACGTTACAACCGTCGGGATCGACCTGGCAAAGAACGTCTTCCA
>DATGIN010000302.1:0-7218 GCA_035295705.1 Caulobacteraceae bacterium | reverse complement strand
TCTGGCGCCTCCTCATCCAGCGCGACCTGGGCGAGCGGCCGGACGCGCTTCGCGAGCTGATCAGCGCCGGCGAGCCGCTGAACCCCGAAGTGATCGAGCGCGTCGAGGCGGCCTGGGGCCTCACCATCCGCGACGGCTATGGCCAGACCGAGACCACGGCCCAGATCGGCAACCCGCCGGGCCCGCCGATCACGCCGGGCGCCATGGGCCGCCCGTTGCCGGGCTACCAGATCGTGCTCGACGGCGCCGGCGACGAGGGCGAGGCCTGCCTGCCGCTCGATCCGGCGACGCGTCCGCTCGGCCTCATGCAGGGCTATTGGAGCGACGGCGCGCCGGAACCCCTCCAGGGGCCGCTCTATCACACCGGCGACGTCGTCAGCCGCTCGGCCGACGGCGTGCTGACCTACGTCGGCCGCGCCGACGACGTATTCAAGGCCAGCGACTACCGCATCAGCCCGTTCGAGCTGGAGAGCGTCTTGATCGAGCACCCAGCCGTCGCCGAGGCGGCCGTCGTCCCCTCCCCCGACCCCATGCGGCTCGCCTTCCCGAAGGCGTTCGTGGTGCTGGCTGCGGGCGCCGAGCCGAGCGCGGAGACCGCGCAGTCGATCCTCGCCCACGCAGCTGAGCGCCTCGGCCCCTTCAAGCGCATCCGGCGCCTGGAGGTGTTCGACCTGCCGAAGACCATCAGCGGCAAGATCCGCCGCGTCGAGCTGCGCGCCCTGGAAGCCGACCGCCGCCGCGAGGGCGTGCGCGCCGAGCTGGAGTGGTGGGAGGAGGACTTCCGCTAGCCGGTGCAGTGCGCAGACGGCGAAAGCCACCACCTTGGCTGAGCCATGTGACCGCGTCTCTTGGCTAAGTTGCACGAAGGCAGCTAACCTTCCTAGCGCGGAAACTGTTCGTCAGGGCGGACAGCGCCACGAACGGGTTGAGACGCAGGTGTTTATCGGGGTGACAGGCGCGCAGGGCGTTGGAAAATCCACCTTCTGCCGATCACTGGCCGAGCGGCTTAACCAGCAGGGCACACAGGGAGTCGTGCTTGCGGGTTTAGGAGAGACGCTCCGTGCAGCCGGTATCCCACTTGGGGTCGCCTCAACGCCAGCAACTATCCCTGCTGTGTTCGCCGCCCAGAGATGTCTTCTCCGGCGACAATCCGGTGGTCTTCATAGATCGTGCATAGGGCCTGAAGCGCGCGCTTGACCTCTATGTTCGACCGCTCTGTGGAGAGGCGAAACCTGAGGAGCGCGATCTCGCTCGGCGCAACTAGCCGCGGCCGGAGCACATCTAGTCGGAGCCATCGCCAGGGCTCGACCCGGCTAGGACACGGTCAATGTACTTGGTCCCAAGCACGAGCTTGGAGGGAGCGTCGAAATCCTCTGGTTCGTTACCTGGACGCCGTGCATTGATCCAACGTAAGTCGTTGACTGACAACGCGCCGCGGCCGGGGCTAAACTCGTTCGGACAATCACGCAGAAAGGTCAACAATCGAAGATTTACTCCAAATTTTGAGGCAGTTCAGGGACGCCCGGGATTGGGCGAAGTTTCACACCCCAAAAGACTTAGCAATCTCGATTAGTATAGAGGCCGGCGAGCTCCTTGAGCTTTTCCAGTGGAAAAATGACGGTCCGGAGCCCGCTGATCTAGACGTCCAGCGCCTCGGAGAAGAAGCGTCGGATGTTCTTCTTTATACCCTTATGCTATTTGATCGCCTGGGCCTCGACCCCGTCGCAGAAGCCCTACGAAAGATAGACGACAACGCCGAACGTTATCCGGTTCATCGCGTGTATGGGCGCCCCGGCTCTGCTGTGAAGTCGCGGCGATAGGAAGGCGTTCGTGGTGCTGGCTGCAGGCGCCGAGCCAAGCGCGGAGACCGCGGAGTCGATCCTCGCCCACGCAGCTGAGCGCCTCGGCCCCTTCAAGCGCACCCGGCGCCTGGAGGTGTTCGACCTGCCGAAGACCATCAGCGGCAAGATCCCCCGCGTCGAGCTGCGCGCCCTGGAAGCCGGCCGCGGCTGCGAGGGCGTGCGCGCCGAGCTGGAGTGGTGGGAGGAGGACTTCCGCTAGCTCGCCTTCTGCGCTTTCCTCGCCTTCCGCTCCTCGCGCCGGGCGCGCGCCTCCTGCCGATATTCGTGCAGCTGGGCGAGCTGGTTGACGATCAGGACGAGGTAGACGAGCGTCGTGACGGCGAAGGCGGCGACGTTGCCGGTGCTGGCCATGTCGCGCAGGACCGTGCGGACGTTGGCCACGATGCCTGTGATCAGGACGACGGTCAGCAGGACCGAATAGGTGCGGCCGACCTTGGCCTTCAGCCACTGGTCCAGGCGCCATGCGCCTTCGATCGCGAGACGGAACATCGCCTGGCGCCCTCCCTCCCATACGGCGGCGCGATTAGGCGCCGCCTGCGGCATCTTGGGCAAGCAGAGACAACGTAAGCTGACAGGATGGGGGGTCCTGTGCGATGCTGCCGGTCGCCACCAGACCGAACCATCGAGGAGAGAAGGCCATGGCGGACGAAAAAGACAAGGCTCCGGAAGCGGAAGAGCACAAGTCGCACCCGGCCAAGCCTGGCGTGAAGGATGAGGGCGAAGAGGTCACGACCGGCCTTGGCCAACGCGTTGACGGCCAGATCGCCGACATCGCGGACGGCGACCGCTAGAGACCTCTCCAACCTGAGTTCTTGAAAGAGGGCGCGCGGGCTGACGCTCGCGCGCCCCAGTCTCTTTGGGGGGCGTGATCGTGGGGCTCGCGGCCTTTCAGCGCGACATCGAGAAGGCGGAAGCCGTTCTGCTGCTGGAGCTGCGGCGGCTGCGCCGGTCGCTGCGCGAGCGGCACAAGGGCGAGCGGCCCGAAGACGAGCTGACGGTCGGGCAGAAGATCGCCGACTGGGTGGCGGCGACCATGGGCTCGTGGCCGTTCATCATCGGCCAGAGCGTGCTGCTGGCGGCCTGGATCGCGCTGAACATCACCGCTTTCATCCAGCACTGGGACCCCTACCCGTTCATCCTGCTGAACCTGGCGCTGTCGTTCCAGGCCGCCTACGCGGCGCCCTTCATCATGATGAGCCAGAACCGCCAGCAGGACATCGACCGCAAGCGGGCTGAGAACGACTACCGGATCAACGTCAAGGCCGAGCTGGAGATCGAGCTTCTGCACGAGAAGATCGACGAGCTGCGCGCCAAGGAGGTCCTGATGCTGACGAACGCCGTCGCCGACCTCACGGAGCTGCTGAAAGCCAAGCAGACCGCCGCCGCCAAAGACCCATAGGGTCCTGCCTCCCCCCTCCCCCCTCCAGCGTCATGGCCCGGCTCGTCCGGGCCACCCATACACTCGGCGCCGCCCGCAAGTTCCCCCGGTCGGACCGTCGGGCCAACCCTTTCGCTCACGCGTCTCTGGGTGGCCCGGACAAGCCGGGCCATGACGAGTGAAAGTGGCTCAGGCGTCCAGGCCGTAGAGCTCGGCGACGTTGTCGTGGCAGATCCAGTTGCGCTCCTGCTCGGTCAGGCCGGCGGTCTGTTCGTTCAGCACCGCCTGGCTGTGCGGCCAGGTGGAGTCCGAGTGCGGGAAGTCGCTGGCCCACATCAGCCGCCGCACGTTGACCAGGTCCTTGGTCTGGAACGCGACGTAGTCGTCCTGGAACGTCGTGTAGATGTTGTCGCGGAAGTAGTCGCTCGGCATGCGCTCGAGCGGCGGCGCCTTCATCCAGTAGCGGTGCCGCTTATAGGCGTGGTCCATCCGGTACATGTAGTGAGGGACCCAGCCGGCGTCGGCCTCCACGCAAACGACCTTCAGGTCCGGAAAGCGGTCGAACACCCCTGAGAAGATCAGCGTGCCGATGATGTCCTGGTTGCCGCGGATGATGGAGAGGAAGCTGTTGATGCGCGGTCCGCGCGGGTTCTGCGCCAGCGACCCTTGCCGCGTGGTGAGGATGTGGAACGAGAGCGGCAGCCCAAGCTCGACCGCCGTCGCCCACACCGGATCGTAGACGGCCGAGTCGTAGTCCTCGACCGCCGGGTCGCCCGGCATCATCACGCCCTTGAAGCCCGCAGCGTGCACGGCCTTCAGCTCGGCCACGCCATCCTCGGGGGTGCGCATCGAGACCTGGGCGAGACCGAACAGGCGATCCGGCTCGGCGGCGCAGTACTCCGCCAGCCAGCGGTTGTAGGCCTCGAAGCACGCCTTCTTGTAGTCGTAGTCGGGGTGATTGCAGATCAGCATGCCGACGGTCGGGTAGATCATCTCGGCGGCGACGCCGTCCTTGTCCTGGTCGGCGGCGCGGAACTTCGGATCCCAGCCCGAGCGCCAGAGCTCGTCGAAATTGACGCCGGCGGTGGTGATCTTGGACGGCTCCTTGCCGGCGGCGGCGAGCAGGCCGAGCGGCACGGGGTTGGGCATGCCCTCGACCACGAAGGCGTCGCCGACGCCCTCGACCGCTTTGATGAACGGGGCGCGGTCCCTGAACTTCGGGTCGATGAAGTCGACGTAGCAGTTGGGCGGCTCTGTGATGTGCGAGTCCGCCGAGATCGGCTTCCTGAGCATCGGTCATCCTCTCCGGTCGGTCGCCGCCGACTAGAGCACCGTTGGGCGGGCGCTTCCAGGGTGACGTGGCGGCGGTCGCTGACGTCGCCTCGACCGCAAGGAGCGCGAAGGACGCCAACGGCCCGGAGTGGGTTCAAATGGGACGCTCGGCTGGCTACACCGCTCCCATAACAGACCGCTCAGGCGGGCAGGGAGGAAGAGATGGCCGGCAAGCCGCGGACGGTGCTGGGGGGTTTGGCGTTTCCGGAGGGGCCGAGGTGGCGGGGCGGCGAGCTCGTCTTCTCCGACATGCACTCGAGCGAGGTCGTCGCGATGAAGCCGGACGGGTCCAGGCGCACCGTCTTCAGGCACGACCAGCCGGTCTCCGGCCTCGGCTGGTTGGCGGACGGGCGGATGCTGGTGGTCTCGATGAACGACCGAAAGCTGATGCGGATCGAGCCGGACGGCCGCGCGGCGCTGCACGCCGATCTCGGCGGCATCGCCACCGGCAACTGCAACGACATGGTGGTGGACGCCAGCGGCCGCGCCTACGTCGGCAACTTCGGCGTCGGCTATCCGCCCGGCCCGCCGCAGCCGGCGAAGATGGCCCGGGTGGATCCCGACGGCTCGGCCCACGTCGCCGCCGAGGATCTCATCTTCCCGAACGGGACGATCATCACCGATGACGGGAAGACGCTGGTCGTCGGCGAGACGTTCGCCGCGCGGTTGACCGCATTCGACATCGGCGCCGACGGGTCGCTGTCCAACCGCCGCGTCTGGGCGCAACTGCCGCAGGGCGCGGCGCCGGACGGCATCTGTCTCGACGCCGAGGGCGCGATCTGGGTGGCCTCGCCCACCTCCAGCGAGGCGCTTCGGGTTCGCGAGGGCGGCGAGGTGACCGAGCGGATCGACACCGGTCGCGGCTGCTTCGCCTGCATGCTGGGCGGCGACGATCGAAAGACGCTCTACCTGCTGGACTCGAGCTCATCCGACCCGGCGCAGTGCCGCGCCGACAAGAGCGCCAGCATCGATGCCGTGGAGGTCGCCGTGCCAGGAGCCGGGCTGCCCTAGCGAGTCCCGACGGGCGATGCCCCTGAGGTGTCGCCAAAAGGCTTCGGCGGGCGGCTATTCGGCCGCTCGCGCGTGACGCTGCGTTGCGCCCGGCCCGGCCCGCGCCTAAAGAGCGCCGGCTTTTTCCCGGCCCGACTCAGAGAGGAGTCCTAAGTGTCCGCCCCGTTCGCCGAATCCGCAGCGCTTCGCCGCGTCAAGCCGTCCGCCACGCTGGCGGCGGACGCGAAAGCACGCGCCTTGCGGGCGGCGGGGCGAAATGTGATCTCGCTGGCCGCCGGCGAGCCGGACTTCGACACCCCCGACAACGTCAAGGAAGCGGGGATCAAGGCGATCCGCGACGGCAAGACCAAGTACACCGACGCCGACGGCATCCCTGAACTGAAGGCGGCCGTCTGCGCCAAGTTCGAGCGCGAGAACGGCCTTTCCTACAAGCCGTCGCAGATCAACGTCTCGCCGGGCGGCAAGGCCGTGCTCTACAACGCCTTCGTCGCGACGCTGAGCCCCGGCGACGAGGTGGTGATCCCCGCGCCCTACTGGGTCAGCTACCCCGAGATGGTGCTGCTGTGCGGCGGCGAGACCAAGGTGGTGAAGACCCGCAAGGAGAGCGGCTTCAAGGTCGAGCCGGCGGCGCTGGAGGCGGCGATTACGCCCAGGACCCGCTGGGTGCTGCTGAACTCGCCATCGAACCCGTCGGGCGCGGCCTACACGCGCGCCGAGCTGCGCGCGATCGCCGACGTGCTGGTGCGCCACCCGCAGGTCTGGGTGCTGACCGACGACATGTACGAGCACCTGGTGTTCGGCGACTTCGAGTTCGCCACGATCGCCCAGGTCGAACCGGCGCTGTACGAGCGCACGCTGACCATGAACGGCGTCTCGAAGGCGTACGCCATGACGGGCTGGCGCATCGGCTACGCCGGTGGGCCTGAGCCCTTGATCAACGCCATGCGCAAGGTGATGAGCCAGACGACATCCAACCCTTCGTCCATCTCGCAGTGGGCGGCGGTCGAGGCGCTGAACGGCACGCAGGCCTTCATCAAGCCGAACGCGAAGCTGTTCGAGGAGCGGCGGGACCTGGTGGTGTCGATGCTGAACCAGGCGCGCGGCATGCAGTGCCAGACGCCCGAGGGGGCGTTCTACGTCTACCCCTCGGTCGAAGGTCTGATCGGCAAGACGGCTCCGTCCGGCAAGACGATCCAGACCGACGAGGACTTCTGCGTCGAGCTGCTGGAGGCGGAGGGCGTCTCGGTGGTCTTTGGCGCGGCGTTCGGGCTCTCGCCCTTCTTCCGCATCTCGTACGCGACCGCCAACAGCACGCTCGAAGACGCCTGCACCCGCATCCAGCGCTTCTGCGGCGCCGTGCGGTAAGCGGCGAGGCGCAAAGAGGCCGAGGGCCGAGCGGACCGCCAAGCTCGCCAGGAACGCCAAGAGTCGTGGGACCTCGACCGCGCATGGCTGCCCCTGGCGTCCTTGGCGGTTAGATAGGCCGTCCCATCCTTACGGTACGAGAGGAGGTCACGCGCATGGCTCTGGAGTTCTATCACGCGCCGGGGACGCGCTCGGGGAGCGTGCGGTGGCTGTTGGAGGAGCTGGGCGTCCCCTACGATCTCAAGCTGGTCGACGTCCGCGCCGAAGGCG
>DATGIN010000301.1:0-26191 GCA_035295705.1 Caulobacteraceae bacterium | reverse complement strand
CGGATCGGCTGGAGCGCGCGGGTCGGCTGATGGGACGCGAGCTGGCTCAGAAGCCTCCGCCGCTCACGGTAATGCGCTCGTTGGTTATGTAGCGCGCGTCTTCCGAGCAGAGGAAGGCGACGGTGGCGGCGATGTCGTCCGGGGTGCAGACAAAGCCGAACGGGGCGGTGGCGTCGCGGTCGCGAATGTTGGCGACCCCGAACGTCGACATCAGCTTGCGGCCCATGTCGGTGTCGACGAGCCCGGGCGCCACGATGTTCACCCGCATCCCGTTCGCCCGCTCTTCTTTCGCGAGCGTGTGGGCGAGCGCTTCGACGCCGGCCTTGCCGATTGCGTAGAGTCCCATCCGCGCGCCCATCGACTGGGCGGCGACCGACGAGATCATGATCACGTCGCTGCGCGGCGCCGCGCGCATGTGGGGCGTCAGAGCGCGGCAAAGGTTGATCGGGCCCCAGAGGTTCACCCCGAGCAGCAGCCGGTACTGCGCGTCGGTGGCTTCGGTGATCGTCGGCCGATCCACGTGCGAGGAGCCGAGGCCGGCGTTGTTGATCAGCGCGTCGATCTGGCCGAAGTCGGCGATGGCCCGCTCGCACATCGCCGCCACCGCCGCGGCGTCGGAGACATCGGCCTGGTAGATCTCTGCCCGCACGCCGAGGGCCCGCGCTTCCTCGGCGACTTCGCGTGCAGCGGCTTCGTTACCCGCGTAGTTGATCGCCACGCTGGCGCCTTCGCGCGCAAACCGCAGCGATACCGCCCGCCCGATCCCGCGGCTGCCGCCGGTCACCAACGCCGTCCGTCCTTCGAGCTTGCCCACGGATGTCCCTTCTCGATTGCCTCGCTGGAAGCGGGCTTAAGCCGGCGGGCGACGGTGAAACAAGCGCCGGCTTCCCGCACCTGGGCGGACGATCGCTCGCGCGACGGTCGCTACTCGTGTTGAGCGCCGCTGATGAACGACGCCTTCGCCCTGCCTTCGAGGTCGTCGAGCAGCGCGACGTGACGGTCGTGGCGGGACGCCGCTCGCCGCCAACATCTACCTCCCCGAGAGGGGCGGGCGGGTGGGCTGAAGCGGAGCGTGTTCGCCGTTGCCGCTTGGATCGGCAGACGATCGGCGAAAGATCGGCTCGACGGGACGTCGCGGCGCAACTGGCGGCGCTCGCTTGGACGCAACGGGGCTCGCTCTCTGGTAGAGTCAGGACGTCGCAAGAGCGTCGACCTCAGCCCCTACTCCGCCCGGGTGCGGATGCAGATCTACGCCAAAGGTCTCAGCGATATCGTCATCGAGCGCCCCGCCGACTGGGGTACGCCGAAGTTTCGCGAACGTTTGCCGATTGGCCGCATCCCGGTGCTCGACGTGGACGGCGACCTGATGCCGGAATCGGCGGTTATCGCGGAGTACCTTGAGGAGGTCTATCCGCAACCGTCCTTGCTCGGCGAAACGGCGCGGGAAACAGCTCACATCCGCACGCTGGCCAGGCTCAGCGACATCTACCTCATCAACAGCATATTCGTGCTCTGGCCCCAGGCCCTGGCGTCCAACCGCAACGAGGGCATCGTCGAGCTGTTTGGCGGGCACGTGGTGCGCAACATCAAGGCGCTCGATCGCATGGTGGGCAGCGACGGGTTCGCCTGTTGCGTCGCCTGACGCTGGCGGACTGCGCGCTCGTGCCCGGACTCTTTCTGGTCGAAAACGTGCTCCCGGACGCAGGTCTTGAGAACTCTCTCCCGGGCAACGCCCGTGTCGCCGATTATTGGGCCGCCATCCAGCGGCAGCCGGCGGCGGCGCGCGTGCTGGAGGAGTTGCAGCGAGGCCTGGAGGAGCGTCGCGAGCTCATCCGCTCGCGCGGCTTCGACGCGCTGCGGGCGGCGGCAAAGGCTGCGGCGCAAGCCGAGGAGCGCTAGGCTCGCCTCACCCGCCGGGCCGCGACGAACGCGGCTTTGTGTTGGAGTGGTGGACGCGGCTGGGATCGAACCAGCGACCCCTACGATGTCAACGTAGTGCTCTTCCGCTGAGCTACGCGTCCACGGAGGCGCCGCTATAACCAGCTGTCGGAAGGCCGGCAAGGGCGCGCAAGGGGGGCTGGCCGCCGAGCTCCCCCTCGCGCGGACCGCTGCGACCGACGTGCCACGCCACCCTCTGCAGCGCGGTCTTCGAGCGCCCCCGCACGCTACGCGTCTGAGGGGGCCGTGGTCATCGCTTGGAGGTCGGCGTCTTCGCGAGCCATGATGCGCTCAGCCCGCGTCGTTAGGAGGGATGCCATAGAGACGACCGTCCTCCTCGCTCTTCTGAGAGACGATCGTCAGGCCGTGCCTCTTCTTGAGCGGCCCGGACATCGCTCCGCGCACTGAGCGCGGCCGCCAGCCCGTAGCAGCTGCCAGCTCGGCGACGGTGGCGCCGCCCGGCCGACGCAGCAGCGCCACCAGCTCGCCAAGCTTGCCCTTCGGATCCGCCGGCCGCGTGACCGGTGATGGGTGCGCAGCATCGGTGGGCCGGTCAGTAGCGGGCTCCCATGCGTCGGCTTGCTTAGCGGCCGCGAGGGCGATCTTGCCGGCCTCGGTAGCGACGAGCACGAAGGACCCATCCCGCTGCTCGATGCATTGGCAGTATTTGTGCCAGACGACCTGTTCGACGACCAACCAGTCGGTGGCGGCGGTGGTCTGAAGGCCGCCCTCGCGAGCTGCTTCAAATATGAGATCGAGCTGGGCGCGGCCGAGTATGCGCATGCTTGTTCTCCCTGGGGCCTACGATGCGCCGCCCCTACTACCAAGAGCCTTGGCGCGCGGGCGCTTGCCGGACTGACGCTTCTTTCGCGTCTGAAGTCCAGAAATAGAAAGACGCGTCGCGCCCGCGCCCCGGGGGCTGAGCATGAGGCTTAGTGCGCCTTCGGCCAGTCCAGTTCGACCGACCACCAAGTCGTGGCGCTCGAGCTCTTGATCGGGCGAGCTGCGGGCTGATCGGTTAGAGCGCTCAGCTCCGAGAGGAGCTCGGGGTAGGCGTCGCTGACGACATCGATGCCCCTGGCCTGGTAGAAATCGAGGTCGCGGGTGCAGTCGATCCAGACAACGTGCGCGCACAACCCGGGCCATCCCATCGCGATGAGGATCCGAATCGTCGCAGCCGCCCGATCGCCGATGACCTCACCGTCTGGGAACACCGGGACCCATGGCTCGCCGTCAGGATCGATGACGACCTCGCACAAGGAAACAAGGTCGTCGCGATCCAGAAACCGCGCCGGTCGGTGCGGAAGCTTAAGCGTGACCGGCGAGCACCAGCGGATGTCGTAGTATTTCGATGTCATATCAATACCTTAGAGTTGATTATAGGGTGTGAGGTGGTCTGAAGGGAGAAACGGCTTGACGGGCAGAAGCCTGCGCGAGGCCGCGCTAGAACCGCCTCGGCCGCGGTCGCTTGGGGTCGCGCAGCGATGGCTCGCCGTGCGCAGGCTTGCGGAGCGTGCTCCGATCTTTCGGGAGATACGGCTTGAAAGTCGGCGGCTGGGGAGGTCGATCTAGGCCCATCAGGACCTTCGGAAAGCTCGAGACCAGTACCCCGTGCACGTGGTCGAAATACTGGCTGGTCGCATCGACCTGGTCGCTGTAGCCACCGGCCTCGAACATCAGATGCTCATCGACAAAGGCCGCGCCGAACGGGCGGTCGGAAGGCACGAAGACGTGCCCGTTCGCGAAGATGTCAACGTGCCGGGCGAGCCGATCGGCTTTGCTTGCGGTCGGCTTGACGATCTTCACGGCCGTCGCGAGGTGCGTGCCCGCCAGCGCCCTCTGGGTCGAGCGGATGAGCGCGGCGCCGCTCGAGGCCTCTTCGATCAGTACGGTCCGGGGCCGGTGTTGAAGGATCAAGGCTAGCAGCCGCTGCTCCATGGCGTCGATCAGCATGCGGTCGCGGACGACTTCGATGAGATAGTGGTCGACGCCATCGCTCGCCCAGACGAGCATGCAGGTGAACGCCGACCCGGCCCGCAGGCTCGCGGCGCAGTCGACGCTGACGGTGAGGTCGTGCGCCGCCAGCGGGTGGCGACCTTCGTAGAGCTTGAACCAATCGCGCTTCAGGAGCGGCGTCTCGACCAGCATCGGCTCCTGCTGGCACTGGGCGGCGAAGAGCTGTGGACGAAGCCGCTGCTCGTCCTCGACCCAGTCCATCGAGTAGCGGGTGAGGTCGAGCACGTGGCCAGCGGGCCGGCGCCACGTCCGGTCGCCCACCCGGTGCTCGACATCCTCGGCAGCCACCAACGGCAGGACCAGCCGCGTCCATTTCGCCTCAGACGCAACATGGCCGCAGAGGTCGTCGCGGTGCGTGCGCTGCGCCACGATAATCAGCTGGCCCTTGCCCTTGTCGTCGAGCCGGCTGCGAAACCGGCTGTCGTAGAGCCACGCCACGCGTTCGCGGGCCGTGGCGTTGTTGGCGTCCCCCGCATCGATGGGATCATCGAAGATCATCAGGTCATAGCCGAAGCCAGTGACGCCGCCGTCGATCGATTTGGCCATCACCTCGGCGCCGGACCGGGTCCGTAGGTCGCCGGTCCGGGCGTGTTCGAAGCCGGCGGCAACATGCGGGAAGGCCTCGGCGTACCACGGCGTGCTCATGAGCGTGCGGACGGCGTCTACAAATCGGTCCGCGAGGCGCTGGTCGTGACTGACGACCATGACTTTTGCCGCCGGGCGCCGGCCGATGAGCCATGCCGGGTAGCAAACGCTGGCGAGCCGGCTTTTCAGCAGGCGCGGCGCGATGTTGATCATCAGCGCGTTGGTTTCGCCTCGGAAGAGCAGGTCAAGCGCGGCCGCCATCATCTCGACGTGCGGCTGCACGTCGAGCGGACGGTGATCGAGCTCTGGAATGGCTCGACCTACGAAGGTCAGGAAGTCGTCGCGGGTGGCCGCGGCGAGCACCGCCCTAAGGTCGTCGGGGTTGGGGGGCTCAGTCATCGGAGAGCTCCGGCGTCGCGTGCGCTTCGGTTGAGGGGCTCTGGGGGGTGCGCCGGCGGACGAAGTCGTCGAGCAACGCCCGATCTTCCGTCGAAAGGGGCTCGCGCTGGGCGCCGGCGGGCTCGTCTTTGATCAGGCTGCTCACGAGCGCGATGATCAAGCTCGCGGACCGGCCGTCGCCCTGCATGGCCTTCGCGAACAGAGCCTTCAGCAACGCGCGCTGCTTTGACAACGCGCGTTGCCGGCCGCCCTCGCGCACCTGGACGCGCTCGGAGAGCTCCTCGGCGAGATCGCTCGCCAGGTTGCGCGCGCCCTTGCGCCGGCCCTGCGGGTTGCCCGATTGGCCCGGCTTGAACTGGGAATGCTTCGGCGGCCGACCCCGGCCGACCTCGTAGGCGCCCGGCTTCTTCTCGGACAAGGGCTAGTCCTCCGCCTTCGAGGAGCCGAGTCGCCCCGGCGTGGGCGCAGGAAGCTGCAGCAGCGGAGCGCGAAGGCCGGGCAGCGCTAGCGTCGATTCGCGGTCGTCGAAGCGCTCGCCGGTTTCGAAGACCGCGGCCTTGCCGGTGTGCGCCTGCCAACGCCGAACGATCACGTCGAGGTAAAGCGGGTCAATCTCCATGCCGCAGCAACGGCGCCCCGTCTCCTCGGCGGCGATCAGCGTCGTGCCCGAGCCGAGGAAGGTGTCGAGGACGATGTCGCCGCGGCCTGAGACGTCTTTCAGCGCGTCCTGCACGAGGGCCAGCGGCTTGACCGTGGGATGCAACAAGAGCAGTTCGTCCCGCTCGCCGCCTACGACGTTCTGGCCGCGGTACCACCAAACGTTCGAGCGGGAGCGGCCCTTCGCGCCGAGGCCGAAATTGTTCTGGTGCGGCGCCGTGCCCTTCTTGAAGACCGGGATCAGTTCGTGCTGGCTTCGGTAGAAGGCGCCCTGGCCGGCGTTGGTTTTGGCCCAGACGCAAAGGTTCAGCTGCGCCAGGCCAGCGCGCATGGCGGCGAGGGTCAAGGGCATGAGCCCCCGCCAGTCGATGCACGCGTAGAGGATGGCGCCGTCGCAGAGCACGCAGCACGCGGCGCGCAAGGCCTCTTCGAGAAAGCCGGCGAATTCGGGGCCTGTCATCTCGCCTGAGGCCATCGCAAATTCGCGGTGCGACCCGCTGGAGACGAACCCGGCGATCGGCGAGTTGTAGGGGACGTCCAGGAAGGCCATGCGGGCGGTCTCGCCGACCATCAAGCGGCTGAGGGCGACTGCATCGCGCGCATCGCCGCATAGGACCCGGTGTCCGCCGAGCATAACGAGATCGCCGGCCCGGCTGACGGCGATCGCGTCCTTGGCGGGCTTCGGCGGCGGAGCCTCTAGGGCGCCGACGCCCGGCTCGTCGACGGCGAACACGGAATCGATCTCGACCGCGTCGAAGCCGCTGAAGCTTAGGTCGTAGCCGACCTCGAGCAGGGTCTCGAACTCGGCCTTTAGCCGCAAGCGGTCGATCTTGGTGTCGAGGGCAAGCCGGTTGAGCGCCAGGCGGAGCGCCCTTACATCGTACCAGCCGCGGCTGCGGACGACGATGACGGCGATCTCGTCGTAGCCGAGCGCGGCGAGCTCCTCGACGATCATATGGCCGTCGATGATCGATCCGTGCTCGTCGACGATGACCGGGGCGATCTGGCCGAAGCGGGCCAGGATCGAGCGGGCCTTGCGGCGCTGCTGCGCGGTGTGCGTGCGCGCCGAGCCGGCGTAGGGCTTGAGCTCGGAGACCTTCCGGTGCTCGATTTCGATATGGTTCGCGGCCATGCGCTGGCTCCTAACTGTGCCAGCGGGCGGACGGGCGAGGTGCAGATCGAGCAGGCCTGCCGACGAGTCGGCCTCACCTCTCGCCCTCGCCGTCGACCGGACGGCAGCGTCAAAGTTTGGGGTGGTCTGAAGTGGTATGCGCGGCGTTCCGGCTTGGAACGGCGCCCCGAAAGACAGGCGCCGGAGGGTCAAGCGTAATCAGGCGCGCCTGTCAAGCCGCGCGGCGCTCGCCGAAAGCTTGGGCTTGCTCGACCGGAGCTTGCGCGGCGTGCCTTGGCTTGCAGCTTCGCGTGCGTGCGGGCGGGGTCGAGGCAACAGCGGCTCGAGGGAGGCTAACCTTCAGCGAGCGCTTTCCTGTGATCGAGGCGTCACTTGTTGATCAACGTCGGTTGGCTCGAGCGCGAGGCGCTTCGCGCGAGCAGCGTTCGCCGCCGCGACGACGAATCTCCTGCGCGCCCCCATCGCCACGGTGAGCGTTTACCGACGGGGCCAGCTAGGCCGCCAGCGGGCCCAAACGATGAGATTTGGAGCTTTTCAGATGGCGGCTTTCCGACCGGTCGAGCGAGGCCGCACGCCCTCCATGCGGCTCAAGGCGCTCCAGCTGCAAGAACCCTCGCGTGCTCACTTCGATGTCGCCCAGATGGCCGTCGTGCGTTGCACGAGCGCCTGCAGATCGGAGTCGTTGGCGTGCAGGTAGCGTTCCGTCATCCGGGTCGTCGTGTGTCCGAGCACCCGGCTGATGAGATACAGATTCTCGTTGTTGGCTAACGCGAGCGAGGCGAAGCTGTGGCGTAAGTCGTGAACGCGCAGGTTCGGGAACCCGGCCGCCGCCCGGACGTCGTGCCAAACCTTTTGCAGGCCGGTCGTATGGTTCTTCGACTGCCGCCCCCCCGGAAACACGTAGTCGGCCGTCTGCGGCAGAGAACGCAGGACGCCCAGCGCAGCGTCGCTCAGCGGGATGCGCCGCTCGCCGACCTTGCCGCCGGTCTTGCTGCGGTCCGGGGCGAGAACGATTTGCCGGTCCGCCCAGTTAACCTCCGACCACCGCAGCGCCAGGATCTCGCTCTTGCGCGCGCCGGTGAAGAGCAAGAGCCGAATTACGCTCGCGAAGCGCCGATGAACCTTCCGAGCTCGCTCCATCCCTGCCAACACCGCAAGCAAATGATCGGCTTCGGTTTGCGAGAGAAACCGCCCGCGAGCTGCGGCCCGCGGCAGGCGCACGCCCTTTGCCGGATTGTGCGTCATCAACTCTTGCTCGATCGCCCACGCGAACATCGCTGCGGTGGTCTGCAGCGTCCGACGTGCCGCGCCAAGGCCACCACGGACCCGCGCGGCGCCCCGCGCTCTAGTCTTAACGGTCGTCGCCGTCTCACCCTCCAGGACCCCCTTCGCGGCGGTCGCGACGTCTGTGCGTGTTAGACGAGAGAGGGGGCGGTCGCCCAACAGGACCTTAAGGTGGCGGCGCAAGCTCGACTCGTCCGATGCCCAGCTCGACGCGCGTTTATCGATCTTGGTCAGTGGGCCCTCGGAAAGGTATCGATCAATCAGGTCGGCGACCGTGAGTTCGCGCTTGGCGGTCTGCTTCTCGACGGCGGGATCACGACCGCAGGCGACAGCCATCCTCACGTCGCGCGCCAATCCGCGCGCGTCATCCGCGCTCCAAGGCCGCCCGGGGACGCCGATCGTGTACCAACGGGCTTCACCGCGGCTGATGTACTTCACGCAGAAGGCCTTCGCGCCGCTTGGATGAATGCGAAGACAAAACCCAGGCGCGTCGCGATCCCAGATCACTATCTGCCGTTCGGGGTCGCCCGTCGCCGCCTCGACGGTCGCGTCATCCAGCACGGCGCGAAGAGGCGCGGCAGCAAGATCGGAGTGCTCCTCGATCATGCCCACTCTCAAGGCAGCACGGGCCGTTTGAGGAGCGCGGCCGCTGTCGAGGCCCGGGATCCTAGCCATGCCCTAGCCCGGCAGAGCGAGTGCCCCGCTGGAAGCGATCGCGGGGCTGAGCCGACACGTCGGGTAACGCGTCCTTCAGGGGCCTTGCAAGTCCCTGCCGCGATGACTCTTGCGCAATCGCTTCGGCAATCATGGCTGGCCCTCCAAGTCCTGGACCACTGCTCTGGTTTGCTACGAAGTCCAGCGCGAATGGCGCCGTTTGTGGTGCTTACGCCCTGCGCCAGTTCGACCTCATGTGATCTAAGGAACTCGGCGCAAACGCAGGGGCCCGTTCCAGCTTGTTCTTGTCCCGTTTTTCCCTGCTCGGGCAAACGCGTTCCCTGCCATCTTCCCTGATCCGACAATGGGCTGGATCCGGACAACCTGCCGAAATTACGACATTTTTAGTCGCTTCAGCCTCGGTTTCCGCAAGGAGCCTTGGCATGTTTCCCTGCAATTATCCCTGATAGCAGGGAAGCCAGGGCTATAGGCCACAGAGGCGCGCGCAAGTCGGAGGCATGTTGGATGATTGCTAGTAACCAACAAGTTACGCAAGACACGACGATCTCTGAGTAAGTATCTACAGCGTATCTAGGAAACTTGTGAGATGCGAACCTCATGTAACCTACGGAAGTTTGCCACAAAACTTCGACGAGTAATACTTACAGTGTACATGTCAACGTAGTGCTCTTCCGCTGAGCTACGCGTCCGAGAAGGGAAGGCGGGTATATCGAGGCGCCCCGGCGCCGGCAAGCAGGCGACCGGAGCGGTTCAGGCGGCGATCATCCGCTCCACCTCGGCCACGATCTCGCGCAGGTGAACCGGCTTGGCCAGCACCTTGGCGCCGGCAGGCGCGCGCTCGCCGGCCGACAGCGCGACCGCGGCGAACCCGGTGATGAACATGATGCGTAGCTTTGGATGCCGCGCGGCGGCGATGCGGGCGACCTCGATCCCGTCGATGCCGGGCATCACGATGTCGGTCAGAAGCACCTCGAACGTCTGGTCGAGCGCTTGGACCGCGGCCTCGCCGTCCGGGCAGGCGACGACCTCGTAGCCGGCGCGCTCGAGCGCCCGGGTGAGAAACCCGCGCAGGCTGTCGTCGTCTTCGGCGAGCAGAATGCGGGCGAGGGCGGCTTTCGTCATGCGGTTCCCGAGCGCCGGTGGAAGACCGTCGAGCTTAGAAGCGGATGTGTTAAACCGCCGATAAAGCGAGCGCGGGCAACGCGCCAGCGTGGCTTCGCGTTGACCGCCGCGGGCGCACCAGTCGATAGTCCCGTCATGATCGCCTCGTCCGCAGCTCAGGCCGAACTGGAGAGCGCCGCCTGGGCGGGCGCGGAGGAACCGTTCGCGATTCGGCGGCCAGCGGCCGAGGCCTTGGGCCCGTTGGTCTTCGCTTCGCCGCACTCCGGGCGGCTTTACCCCAAGGACATGATGGCCGCTTCGGCGCTCGACGCCGCGGCGATTCGCCGCTCGGAGGACGCGCTCGTCGATCGCCTGATCGACTCGGCCACCGCCTACGGCGCGAGCGTGATCGCCGCGTCCTACGCGCGCGCCTATATCGACGTAAACCGCGAGCCCTACGAGCTCGACGCTTCGATGTTCGAGGACGAGCTTCCGGATTTCGCCCGTGGCCGTTCCGCGCGCGTGGCCGCGGGGCTGGGCTCGATCGCCCGCATCGTCGCGGAGGGGCAGGAGATCTACGCCCGCAAGCTCACTTTCGCCGAGGCGGCGCAGCGCATCGAGGCTGTGCACCGGCCCTATCACGCGGCGCTGCAAGGCCTGATCGACGAGGCCAGGAGCCGCTTCGGAATGGCGCTGCTGGTCGACTGGCACTCCATGCCGCAGGCCGCGGCCCGCACGCTTGGCCAGAGCGGCGACACGGCCGGCCAGGGCAGCTGCGACCTCGTGCTGGGCGACCGCTTCGGCGCCGCCTGCGCGCCCCGCATAACGGCGCTGGTCGAGGCCGAATTCGAAGCGATGGGCTATCGCGTTGCGCGTAATGCGCCTTACGCGGGCGGCTACACCACCGAGTTCTATGGCCGCCCGCAGGCGGGCGTGCATGCGTTGCAAGTGGAGATCAACCGGGCCCTCTATCTCGACGAGGCGAGCCTCGAACCGCACGAGGGCTACGCCCGCCTGCAACGAGATCTCGAGCGCGTGTTCGCCGCCCTCGCCACCCTCGCGCGGCAATCCGCGGCCTAGGGCGCAACGAAAAAGGCCGCGCCCGGAGGCGCGGCCAGTTCATAGGGAGGAAACGCCCAGGAAGGGCAGAGGCGTCAGCGACGCCTCACGCCGCTAGGTATACGGTGCAGCGCACAATGGCGCAAGCGCAAAGTTGAGCGAGGCGTCACCATTGCACGGAACCACGGCGCACCTATATGATTTTATTACACGTTTGTAATCGCCCATAGGACCCGCGGGTTCGCTGCGGCGCACAATAGAACCTGACGCCGCGGCGTGGCGTCGGCGCCCAAATCTCGCTAGAAGCCGCTCGCCCCGCCTATGTCGCTACGCAATATCGCCATCATCGCTCACGTCGACCACGGCAAGACGACGCTGGTCGACCAGCTGCTCGCCCAGTCGGGCGCCTTCCGCGCCAACGAGGTCCGCGCTGAACGGGCCATGGACTCGAACGACCAGGAGCGCGAACGCGGGATCACCATCCTGGCCAAGTGCACCTCGGTGCTGTGGCATGGCGAGAGCGGCGAGACCCGCATCAACATCATCGACACGCCGGGCCACGCCGACTTCGGCGGCGAGGTTGAGCGGATCCTGGGCATGGTCGACGGCTGCCTCTTGCTGGTCGACGCCGAGGAAGGCGTGATGCCGCAGACCAAGTTCGTGCTGGGCAAGGCCTTGAAGGTGGGCCTGAAGCCGATCGTGGTCCTGAACAAGGTCGACCGGCCGCACGCCGAGCCAGACCGGGTGCTGGGCGACGCCTTCGACCTGTTCGCAGCGCTGGACGCATCCGACGAGCAGCTAGATTTCCCGCATCTCTACGCATCGGCGAAGCAGGGCTGGGCGGTCGGAGACCTGGCCGAGCCGCGCGAGTCCCTCGCTCCGCTGTTCGAGGCCATCGTCGCCCATACCCCGCCGCCTGCCGCAGAGCGCCGGACGGACGCGCCGGCGGCGATGCTGGCGGTGCTTGTGGAGGCCGACCCTTTCCTCGGCCGCCTGCTGACCGGACGCATCGAACAAGGCTCGTTTTCGCCCGGCATGAGCGTGCGCGCGCTGGACCGCGATGGCCGCGAGGTCGAGCGCGGCCGGATCACCAAGGTGCTGGCCTTCCGTGGCCTGAAGCGGCAGGGCGTGGACGCCGCCGAGGCGGGCGACATCGTAGCGCTCGCCGGGCTTTCGAAAGCGACCGTCGCCGACACGATCGGCGAGCCGCCGGTCACCCAAGCGCTGCCGGCGCAACCCGTCGATCCGCCGACGATCTCGATCACCGTCTCGGTCAACGCGAGCCCCCTGGCCGGCCGCGACGGCGACAAGGTGCAGAGCCGCGTGATCCGCGAGCGGCTGATGCGCGAGGCGGAAGCGAACGTCGCCATCCGCTTCGCCGAGACCGACGAAAAGGATGCCTACGAGATCGCCGGCCGCGGCGAACTGCAGCTCGGCGTCTTGATCGAGACCATGCGCCGGGAGGGTTTCGAGCTCTCCATCAGCCGCCCGCGCGTGGTCTACCAGGTCGGCGAGAACGCCGATCGGCTCGAGCCGATCGAAGAGGTGGTGATCGACGTGGATGACGCATTCACCGGCGTCGTCATCGACAAGCTGGCGTCGCGCAAGGCCGAGCTGAAGGACATGCGGCCCTCCGGCGGAGGCAAGACCCGCCTGGTGCTCGAGGCGCCCTCCCGGAGCCTGATCGGCTACCACGGGGAGTTCCTCACCGACACGCGCGGCTCCGGCGTGCTGAACCGCCTCTTTTCCCACTATGAGCCCTACAAAGGCGCGCTGGAGGGTCGGCGGAACGGCGTCCTGGTATCGACCGTCGATGGCGACATGTCGCCCTATGCGCTGTGGAACCTCGAAGAGCGCGGGGTGATGTTCGTCGGCGCCGGCGAGAAGACGTATCAGGGCATGATCATCGGCGAGAACGCCAAGGCCGACGATCTAGACGTCAATCCGCTCAAGGCCAAGCAGCTCACCAACATCCGTGCCGCCGGAAAGGACGAAGCGGTGAAGCTGACCCCGCCGCGGCGCCTCACGCTGGAGCAGGCCATCGCCTACATCGAAGCGGACGAACTGGTCGAGGTGACGCCGAAGGCCATCCGGCTGCGGAAGGCCGTGCTGAACCCAAGCATGCGCAAGAAGCGGATGCGCGAAACCGCCGACTGAGCCCTGGCTCGACGGCGCCTTTTGGCGTGCTAAGGGTTGCCGCGCCATGGCGAACGCGATCTTCGGGGCGCTGCCGACCACCATCTTCACGGTGATGAGCGGGCTCGCGCGCGAGCACGGCGCGATCAACCTCGGGCAGGGCTTTCCGGACGAGCCTGGCCCCCTCGCCATCCGCGAGCGGGCGGCGATGGAAGCCGTCGAGGGCGACAACCAGTACCCGCCGATGCAAGGGCGGCCCGAGCTGCGCGAAGCGATCGCCGCGCACTACGCCCGCACCCAGGGCCTCGAGTTCGACTGGCGAAGCGAGATCACGGTGACCTCCGGCGCGACCGAGGCGCTGGCCGCCGCCTTCCTCGGCCTGATCGAGACCGGCGACGAGGTCGTCCTGTTCCAGCCGACCTACGACTCCTACCTGCCCATGGTGCGCCGCGCCGGCGGGGTCCCGAAGCTCGTCCGCCTCGCGCCGCCTGACTGGCGCTTCGACCGTGCGATGCTGGAGGCGGCGTTCAGCGACCGCACACGCCTTGTGGTGCTGAACACGCCGCTCAATCCAACCGGGACCGTCGCTACCGGCGCCGAGCTGGCGCTCCTGGCCGAGTTCTGCCTCCGCCACGACGCCGTCGTGGTCTGCGACGAGGTTTGGGAGCAGGTGGTGTTCGCGCCCGCCCGCCACCGCTCGCCAATGCTCAGCCGTGGCATGCGCGAGCGGACGGTGAAGATCGGCTCGGCCGGCAAGATGTTCGCGCTGACCGGCTGGAAGGTGGGTTTCCTCTGCGCCGCGCCCAAGCTGACGGCCTCACTCGCCAAGGCGCACCAGTTCCTCTGCTTCACGACGCCGCCCAACCTGCAGGCGGCGGTCGCCTGGGGCCTCGCGAACAGCGACGCCTGGTTTGCGGAGATGCCAGGTTCGCTCGCCGCGTCTCGCGACCGGCTGATCGGGGCCTTGCGCGCCGAGGGCTTCGCCGCCCTCTCCTGCGAGGGAACCTACTTCCTCACCGTCGACCTGGCTGCCTCGGGCGTTCCGATGGACGACCTCTCGTTCTGCCATCTCGCGGTGCGTGAGGCGGGCGTGGCGGCCATTCCCGTCTCCGCCTTCTACGAGTCGGACCCGGTAAGCGCGATCATCCGGCTTTGCTTCGCCAAGCGCGACGAGACGCTGGACGAGGGCGCCCGCCGCCTGGCGAAGGCGCGCGATGTCGCGGTCAGGCGTGCGCGGGCCGATAGCGTCCGGGCGTGACGCCGAACTGGCGCTTGAAGGCGGCGATGAAGGCGCTGGGCGTGGCATAGCCGCAGTCGGCGGCCGCGACCGCGACTGGCGCGCCGCCGCTGAGCGCGGCGATCGCCGCAAGCAGCCGCGCCTTCTGTCGCCAGGCTTCGAGGGAAAGGCCCGTCTCGATCGGGAAGATGCGCTGGAGCGTCCGCAGGCTCGCGCCGGCGTGTCGCGCCAGCCCGGCGAGGCTTGCTCGCTCGGAGGGATTGGATTGGACGCGGTCGGCGAGCGCCAGCGCCCTGCGGTCGGCCGGCAACGGCAGCGCGAGATCCTCGGTGGGCGCCTCCAGAATGAGATCGATCAGCAGAAGCGCCTGCCTGGCCTCCTCCGGAGCGTCGGGATGCAACATCCGGCGTTTGAGAATGTGGAGGATAAGCTCGCGCAGAAGCGGCGCGACTTCGACGACCCGCGGCTGCGGCGGCAGCGGCGCGGCGAGCTCGGGCGCGAGATAGAGAAAGCGCGTCGCGACCTCGCCCTGGGCGACGATGGCGTGCGGGAGGCCCGCCGGCAGCCAGATCGCGCGCGTCGGCGGCGAGAGCCAGGTCATCGCCTCGCTCACCACCCGCATCACGCCGCTGTTGCAGAAGGCCAGCTGGCCCCACGGATGGTCGTGCCAACCGGGCTCGATCCCGTCGTAGTAGGTGATCGCCGACGAGCGGACCCAGTAACCGTCGCCGTAGGTCAATGGGGATCCGAATCGTACTGCATCGCGCCGAGGACGTTGCCCTCGGTGTCGGCGAAGTAGAACAACTTGCCGACGCCATCGATGTAGTAGACGGGCGCGACGACCCGCCCGCCGGCCGCTTCCACCGCCGCCTGCATCCGGGCGATGTCCTCGACCGCCAATGTCGCCTCGAGCCCCAGCATCCGCGCGCCCGGCTCGAACTCGCGGCGGCCGTGCAGGGCGATGATCGGCTCGCCCTCCCGGGTCGGCTGCTGCTGGTAGTAGTCCGGCGGGCCCCATGGCTGCAGGCGCCAGCCGAACACGGTTTCGTAGAACCGCTTCGCGCGTTGAACGTCGTCGGCGTTGAGCGCGAGGTGGCGGATAGGCAAAGGCATGTCGGGCAGCTCCCGCTCGGTTGCCGGCCGGACACTGACGCGTGCGGCGGCGTGTCGCCAGCACGATATCGCGACAACTTATGTCTCGCACGCGCCAAGGCGCGGAAACGCCAGGCTGGGCGACTTGGCGGCGCCGCGCGGCCGCTCTAGCGCTCAAGCGATTGAACGGAGGGGCCACATGGGGAGCGTGCTCGAAGACCCGAAACTGGAATCGCAACTCGCGCGGCTGAACGCTGAAAGCGAGGGCCAGGACGGCGCGATGGGGGCCTTCTTCTCAAGCCTCGGCGACACGCCCGAACCCGAGGGAGGCCGCTGGCCGCAGATCCGCGCCTTCTTGGCCGACAAGTTCGTCGCGCTGGAGCCGGACAAAGCCGCCTTCTGCTACCTCACCTGTCGGGCGTTGCAGGCGCGCCGCGTCGTCGAGGTGGGCGCCTCCTACGGCGTTTCCACGCTCTGGCTCGCCAAGGCCGTCAAGGACAACGGCGGCGGCGTGGTGATCGCGACCGAGTACGAGCCCGAGAAGGCAAAGACGGCGCGCGCGAACTTCGCCGAGGCGGGGCTGGCCGATCTGATCGAGCTGCGCGAAGGCGACGCGCGCGAGACGCTTACGTCGCTCGAAGGGCCGATCGACTTCGTGCTGATGGACATCTGGGGCGACATCCCCCGCCCGGCGATCGAGCTGATCGCGCCGCATCTGCGCATCGGCGCGGTGGTCTGCGCCGACAACACCGGCGGCGACCGCTCGGAGGAATACGCGCGCTACTTCGCGTTCGTGAACGATCCGAACAACGGGCTCCGCACCCTGACGCTGCCGTTCAAGGGCGGCTTCGAATTCACGGTCAAGGTCGCCTAGGCGAGGAAAGACATGACGATGCTGAAAGAAGAGAGACTGGTTGCATTCCTGAGCACCGCCGACTCCAAGCGGGCGCGCGCCTTCTACGAGGACGTGCTCGGCCTGACCTTTACCGGCGAGCATGAGTATCTGGTCACGTTCGACTGGGGCTCGGCGGGCCTGAAGCTGCAGAAGGCGGACAAGGTGGAGCCGCCGCACGGCACCGCGTTGAGCTGGACCGTGCGGGACCTGCGCGAGACGATGCGCGGACTGGCTGCGCGCGGCGTCGCCTTCGAGCGCTACCCCGACAGCCACGAACAGGACGAGATGGGCGTCTGGTCGCCTGTCCCAGGCCAGGGCGTGGCTTGGTTCAAGGACCCGGATGGAAACCTGTTGGCTCTGAGCGGTCCGATCTAGGCGCCGCCGCCGCCGTCGATGACGATCGCCTGGCCGGTCATCCAGGCGCTGGCCTTGCCGGCCAGGAACACGGCGGCGCCGGCGATGTCGTCCGGCTCGCCGAGGCGTCGGAGCGGGTTACCAGCCGACGAGCGCCGCTCGGCCTCCGGGGTATCCCAGAGCGCGCGCGCGAAGTCGGTCTTAACGAGCCCAGGGGCGATGCAGTTCACCCTGACATTGTGCGGTCCAAGCTCGTGGGCGAGGTTCTTCGCCAGCATGAAGTCGGCCGCCTTGGAGATGTTGTAGGCGCCGATGACCGCGTTGCCGCGCAGTCCGCCGGTCGACGAGATGATGATGATCGCGCCGTCGCGCCGCTCCTTCATCTCAGGCGCCACCATCCAGACCAGCCAGTGGTTGGAGATGACGTTGTTGTCGAGGACCTTGCGGAACACCTCGTCCGAGATGCCGCTCATCGGCCCATAGTAGGGGTTCGAGGCGGCGTTGCAGACCAGGATGTCGATGTGGCCGAAGGCCTTGCGGCTTTCGTCCACCAGCCGCTGGAGATCGTCCTTCGACGAGATGTTGGCCGGGACGGAGATCGCATGGCCCGGATGCTTGGTGTTGATCGCCGCCGCCACCTCTTCGCACGGGCCCGCCTTGCGCGACGAGATCACCACCTTGGCGCCATGCTCGGCCATGCGCTCGGCGATCGCCCTGCCGATCCCCTTCGACGAGCCGGTGATGATCGCGACCTTGCCGGTAAGGTCGAACAGCTCCGGCATCGCGGTGCGGGTTTCGGGGTCGGCGACAGCGGCGGACATAGGCGAGATCTTCCCTTTGAGAACGCTCGTTTGACGGGCGGCGCACCCTGCCCGCGCAGCCGATGCTCGGTCAAGGCAGGTCGACCGAAGGACATGCGGCGCGCTGCGACCTAGGCTAGAAGGCGCCGATGCCCGACGGCGAAGTCCGCACGAATGCCGCCAAGGCCGATGCCGCGAGCCGCTTCGGGCGCGGGTTCCTGCGCGACATCTGGTACTTCGCGGCGCTCGGCAGCGACGTGCGCCCCGGCCGGCTCCGCCGCCTCCAGATGCTGGGCGAGCCAATCGTGATCGGCCGCACGCGCGCGGGCCAGCTCTTTGCGCTGCGGGACGTCTGCCCGCATCGCGCGGCGCCCCTGTCGGCGGGGCGCATCGTCGAGGGGAGCCTCGTCGAGTGCCCCTATCACGGCTGGCGCTACCGCACCGACGGCGCCTGCGCCGCCATCCCGTCCCTGGTCGACGGGCAGGACATCGACGTCTCGCGCATCCGCGTGCGCGCCTACTCGGCGGTGGAGAGCCAGGGGCTGATCTTCCTCTGGATGGGGAGCGAAGCGGGTGGCGAGCCTGACGCGCCGCCGCCCGTCTTTCCCGGCGTGGTCGGCGGCGGTCCGAAGCTCGTCGACCGCACGGAATTCGGCGCCCACATCGACCACGCGGTGGTGGGGCTGATGGACCCAACCCACGGGCCGTACGTGCATCAGAACTGGTGGTGGCGCTCGGCGGCGTCGCAGCACGAGAAGGCCAAGGCGTTCGAGCCGCGCGAGGCCGGCTTCGCGATGGTTCGCCACGCCCCGTCGGCGAACTCCTATGCCTACAGGATCCTGGGCGGCGCGCCGGCGACCGAGATCACCTTCCGCCTGCCGGGGCTGCGCTGGGAACACATCGAGGTCGGCCGCCGGCAGGTGCTGGCGCTGACCTGTCTCACGCCGCTGGACGAAGGCCGCACCCGCATCACCCAGGTCATCTGGTCCGACCACCCGGCGTTTGTGCTCTTGCGGCCCTTCATCGCCGCCGGGGCGCGCAAGTTCCTGCGTCAGGACGGGGCGATGGTCGACCTGCAGAAGCCGGGCCTGACGACAGACCCGACGCTGATCTGGATCGACGATGCAGACGCCCAGGCCAAGTGGTACCAGGCGCTGAAGCGCGAGTGGACGGCGAGCCGCGCGGCCGGCCGCCCATTCCAGAATCCCGTGAAGTCTACCGTACTGCGCTGGCGGAGCTGACCTGCGCCTGCGTCTGAGGCGGCGCCGCATCCGGCGGGTTGTACTTCTCGACGAACTCGACCGACGCCTTGACCACCTGCTCACGGGCGTCTTCGTGCAGCAGCCAGTGGTCGGAGGTCGGCAGGATAAGGACCTCGACCGGTTTGCCCGCGCCCCTCAGCGCAGCCTCCATCTCGCGCTCCTGCACCATGGGAACGACCGTGTCGTCGCGTCCATGGATCAAGAGGATCGGAGCGTCGGCCCGCCGGGCCAGGGTCACGGGCGTGATGTCGGGCAGCTGGGTCTGCGTCGCGCTTTTCGCGCCCATATAGTCTTCCCAGTACCGCTCGGACGAGTCCGTAGTCTCGCCGCGCGCTCTGTCGATCATCTCGCCCGGGTGCGAGACGGCGCCGCCGGCGACAGCGCAACGGTAAAAGCCGTTCTGCACCGTCACGCCGGCCAGCGAGGCGTAGCCGCCATAGCTCCATCCGACGATGCACGCGCGTTTCGGATCCACGATGCCGCGGTGGGCCAGCTCGGCAAGGCCGTCGGTGATGTCGGTCTCCATCTTGCGGCCCCACTGGCCAAAGCCGGCGTTGCGGAACGGCGTGCCGAGGTCGCCCGAGCCGCGGTAGTTCGGCCGGAAGACCGCATACCCGCGCGAGGCGAAGGCTTCCGTCCACCAGTCGAAGGTCGGGTAGTCGCGCACCTGCGGTCCCCCATGTGGGAGGACGACGACCGGCAGGTTCTTGGCCTCGCGCCCCGCGGGCAGGTCGAGCACCCCATGCAGCTGCATGCCGTCGGCCGCCTTGTAGTCGATCATTTCGATCGTGCCGACGTCGGCTGGCCCGATCGTCGGATAGTCATAGCCGAGCGCATCGGCATGCCCGGTCCGCATGTCGACCAGGTAGTGCGTCCCGGAGTCGGCGGTCCCGCTGGTGAAGGCGATCAGGTGGCTGAAGTCCGCGTCGGCGGACTCGAGCATGACCGTCTTGTCCGGGAAGGCCTTCAAGAGCGCCTGCACCCGCGCTTCGCGATCGGGCGCGAACATGCTGACTTCCTGCCGGTCCCCAGTGAGCTCCGACCCGATCCAAAGGTGCGTGGTCTCGTCGAAGATCGGCTGCCTGATCGTGTCTCCGTCCAGCGCCGCGCCGACCGCGCGGCCGCTCAGAGACATGTCCTGCCAGCTGGTGCCGCCGTCCTCGCGCGGCTCGCCGATCAGAACCTCGTCGGGCGTGCGGCCGCGATGGAGTTCGGCCCCGCCGTACTTTCCGCGCCCTGACGCCAGGACGAGTCCGCCTTCGGCGCCGGCTATCACCCGCCACTCGCTCGAGCGTTGGTCGTAGGTCGTCCGCGCAATCACCTGCCCGTTGGCCGGATCGACCAGCCAGTCCCCGAGCGTATCGCCGCCGGCGGCGACCTTCACGGCATCGCCCGTATCCACGTCGACCCGATAGAGATCCGGCGCTTCGTTCTCGATCCACTTCTGCTCGCCGCGACCGTTCTCGCGCACGAGCACGCCAAGGTAGGCGTACCAGCGTCCGCCGACCTGGGCGACGCCGTTGTAGCCGAAAGCGTAGGGCACGAACTTGTTGGCGTCGCTCAGGAGCACGACGCTCTTGTGCGCCGGGACATCGATCGCAACGATCGTGTAGAGCTCGAGGCGCTCAGTGGTGAACCCAACCATGGGGATCGTCGCGCTGGTCAGCACCAGCAGGTGGTCGTCGCCGGCCCACACCAGGCCCCGCACCTTGGCGGTGCCGGTCGCCGCCTGCAGCAGCGCCTTGCCCTCGGTGGTTCCGACATAGAGTTTGCGCTGCTCGCCGTTGACGCCAATGAAGGCCAGGCGGTCGCCCGACGGCGACAGGCTCATCGCCTCGACCGCCGGCAGATGGCCGTACGCCTCGAGCGGCGGAGCGGCGGCGGAACGTGTGGCGAGCACAAGGCAGGCGGCGGCGACGATGAGGCTGAAGACGCGGAACATTGGGCGGACTCCCCCGAACGGCGGCGCCATCTTCCGGTTGCGGGACGCTGCGTCAATACGGCGGTCGGCGGCGGCTCGCCGCCGCAGGCGATTTCACCGGTGCGCATAGTCGGCGGCGCCTTCCGCGGACGGACGATCCGGGCGCCGGCGGGCGCGGCCACACGCCCGACCTCCGATCGCGCGCGCGAGGCCATATTCAACCAGCTGGAGCATGCCGCCTGGTCGCCCGGCCTGTCGGGCGTGGCCGTCATCGACCTCTTCGCCGGCTCGGGCGCGCTCGGCCTGGAGGCGCTTTCGCGGGGCGCAGCGCTGTGTGTTTTCGTCGAGGCGGACGAACAGGCGCGCGCTTCGATCCGCGACAACCTTGACGCGCTCGATCCCAGCGGCTCGCTCGCCGGCCGCAGCCGCATCCTGCGTCGGGACGCGACCGCGCTGGGGCCCAGCGCCAGGGCCGGCGTCGGGCCTTTCGGGCTGGCGCTGCTCGATCCCCCGTATGGCGGCGGGATGGGCGAGCGCGCGCTCCGCGGGCTCGCCGACGGCGGCTGGCTGACGCCTGGCGCCCTCTGCGTGCTCGAACGCGGCCAACGAGAGCCGGCGATTGAGATAGAGGGCTTCGAGCGGCTCGCCGGCCGCCGCTATGGCGCTGCGAAAACGGAGGTGTTTCGCTGGTCAGCGGCCTGAGGCGGTCCTGCCGACCCGCGCGCGCAGCAGGCGTCCGCCTTTGCGCTCGGCCATGCCCGGCCGGGCTTCGAAGTAGAGCACGTCGATCTCCGTCGGGCCGAGGTCCTGGATCTCGTTGAAACCGAGCGCTTTCAGGCGCGCGTGCAGCCGCGCCGGCTCGAACTGCGTGCGCCAGCGCTCTCCGAGCGCCTGGACCCGGGCGGCCCGGCGCCCGTAAGCGGCCGCCTGAGCCGCCGGCATCGACGCCGGCGGGTCCGAATAGCTGAGCACCACCTCGCTGCCGGCCGGCATGCCGGCGATGAACTGCAACGTGTCGAAGACCGCCTGCTCGGTCAGGTAGACCACGACGCCCAGCCAGCTGAAGACGGCCGGCGCGCCAGCGTCGAACCCCGCTTTCGCCAGCCCCTCTGCCAGGCCGACGCGCTCGAAGTCGACGGCGGCGAAGCGGGCGCTGGGCGGTGTTGCGATTCCGGCCGCGGCCAGCCGCTCACGCTTCCAGGCTTGCGTCGCCGGGTGATCGACCTCGAACACCCGAAGGTCCGGATGCGGATTGCGATAGGCGAAGGTGTCGAGACCTGCGCCAAGCACCACGAACTGGTCGACGCCGCGGCTTACGGCGCTGGCGAGGGCGTCCTCGGCGAAGCGGCTGCGGGCCGCGATAAAGAGGCGCATGGCCCGCCGCTCAACGTGCGCGCGGGCCTCAGCCGCAACGGCCTCGGCGCTCTCGCCCAGGATCTTGACCGCCAGGGGATCCGAAAAGACGCGCCGATGCTCGAGTAGCTGGTGCGCTGCGCGGTGGCGTGCGGCGGCGAGCGCGGTTCGGCTGGGCTGGCCAGTCTGCATGGGCGAAGCTTTAGCATCCCGCGCGCCGACGCATAGAACAAAAGCGAAACACCGGGTCGGTTCATCGGCCCTATCTGCGCCCGAACAGCCGCTCGATGTCGGCCAGCTTAAGCTCGACATAGGTCGGCCGGCCATGGTTGCACTGGCCCGAGTGGGGCGTCGCCTCCATCTGCCGCAGCAGGGCATTCATCTCGGCCGCCGCCAACCGGCGGCCGGCGCGCACCGAGCCGTGGCACGCCATGGTCGAGCAGACGGCCTGCAGGCGCTCGGCCAGCACGAGCGCCGCGCCGTTCTCCGCAAGATCGTCTGCGATGTCGCGGACGAGGCCGGCCGCATCGACCTCGCCCAGCAGCGCCGGCGTCTCGCGCACCAGCACCGCCCCCGGCCCGAACGGCTCGAGGACGAGGCCGAGGGCCGCAAGCTCGTCGGCGGCGCGCCCGACGCGATCCGCCTCGGCCGGATCGAGTTCCACCACGGCGGGGACGAGCAGCACCTGCCGCTGCACGCCGCCCGCCTCGAGCTCCGCCTTCATCCGCTCGTAGACCAGGCGCTCGTGAGCGGCGTGCTGGTCGACGATGACGATTCCGTCCGAGGTCTGAGCGACGATGTAGGTTTCGTGCACCTGGGCTCGGGCCGCGCCCAGCGGGAAGGCGGTGGGGTCGATGATCTCGGCGGAGGCGCCGGGCTCGAAAGCCGGCTCGGCGCGCGCCGAGGGCTCGGCCAGGCCCGGCAGGTTGGGCGCCTCGGCCAACCAGCCCCCGGCGCTCCAGGCAGAGAAGCCGCGCGGACTGGCGCCGAGCCGGAAGCCGCCCAGCGCGGCCGCGGCCACCGTGGTCGAGGCGCGATGCCCGGCGCCGGCGAGCGCGTGGCGAAGCGCGCCGACGATCAGGCCGCGCACCAGCGCCGGGTCGCGGAAGCGCACTTCGGCTTTGGCCGGATGCACGTTGATGTCGACCGCGTCGAACGGCAGGTCGACGTATAGCGCCGCGGTCGGATGCCGGTCGCGGGCGAGGAAGTCGGCATAGGCGGCGCGCAGCGCGCCGGCGAGCAGCCGGTCGCGCACCGGACGGCCGTTCACGAACAGGTACTGGTGCGCGGCGTTCCCGCGTGAATAGGTGGGCAAGCCGGCGTAGCCGGAAAGGCGCACCCCCTCGCGCTCCTGCTCGATCCTCAGCGCATTGGCTTCGAAGTCGCCGCCCAGCACCTGGGCGAGGCGCTTCAGCCGGCCCTCCGGCCCTGCGGAATCGGCCGGGAGGCGCAGCGCGCGGCGGCCGTCGATGTCGAGCGAGAAGGCAACGTCTTCGTGCGCCATCGCCTGGCGCTTGACCTCCTCGCTGATCGCCATCGCCTCTGCGCGCTCGGACTTCATGAACTTGAGCCGCGCCGGGGTGGCGTAGAAGAGGTCGCGCACCTCGACGCGCGCGCCGGACGCGCCGGCGAACGCAGCCGGGCGGACGCCGCTGGTCGCGCCGGCGTCGCTCTCGACGGCGAACGCCTCGGCCGCGCCGGCGGCGCGGGCCGAGAGCGCCAACCGGGAGACCGAGGCGATCGACGGCAATGCCTCGCCGCGAAAACCCAGCGTGCCGATGCGCACGAGATCGAAGCCGCCGTCGGCGTCCGCGACGAGCTTGGACGTGGCGTGCCGCTCGAGCGCCAGCGGCAGCTCATCTGGCGCAAGGCCGGCGCCGTCGTCGGCGACCAGGATGCGGGTCAACCCGCCGCCGTCGGCCTGCACCTCGATGCGTCGCGCGCCGGCGTCGATGGCGTTCTCGACGAGCTCCTTGACCGCGCTCGCCGGCCGCTCGACCACCTCGCCGGCGGCGATGCGGTTGACGGTCTCCGGCGGCAGGCGGCGGATCGGCATGCCGCCGACCCTAGCGCGATTCCGGAGGGCGGGGCGCGCCTGAAGGCTGCTCCGTCCCTCTCTGTTTGGCGCCGCCCCACACTCCATCCTAAGAAGCTCCCGGGCGAAGGGTGGGGTTCGATGAAGCGCGTTTGGTCGGTCTTGGGCGTCGCGCTGGCGCTCGCGTTCGCGGGCGATGCGCTGGGCGCCACGCAGTCGTTGCTGATCCTGCACGACAACGACATCCACGGTCACCTGCGCTCGTTCTGTTACGTCGAGGTCGCCAAGACCAAGGACGAGCATTGCGACACCGGCGGTGCGGCGCGGCGGGCGACGCTGATCCGCCGGCTGCGCCGGCGCGCGTCGGAGCCGGTGCTGGTGGTCGATTCCGGCGACACGACAACGCGCGGTCCGCTGGCGACCGAATACGAGGGCGTCGACGAGATCGCCGCCATGAACATGATCGGATACGACCTCGCCGCGGTCGGCAACAACGAGTTCAAGCTAAAGGACGCGGCGGACATCAGGGATTGGCGTGGGGCGCAGGCGGACCTGCAAAGGCTCATCCGTCTCTCCCGCTTCCCCTGGATCTGCGCCAACGTCACCGACTCCAAGGGCGATCTTCTTCCGGGGGTGAAGCCCTATGTGGTGGAACGGGTAGGTCAGGTGCGCATCGCGTTCCTCGGCCTCACGGCGCCCCGCTCGCAGAGCTATCCGCAGACCAAGGGGCTGACGTTCACGGATCCGGTCGAGGCGGCGAAGACCTGGATCCCTCGCGCGCGCGCCGAGGCGGATATTGTCATCGCCGTGACCCACATTGGCGTGCCCGACGACGTGCGGCTGGCGAAGAACACGCGCGGCATCGACGCGATCATCGGCGGCGACTCCCACACCTACCTTTACACGCCGGTGATCCAGGGCAACCTCGACGGCCAGCCGATAACGATCGTGCAGGACGGCGAGTTCGGGGTGCGCCTGGGCGTGCTCGCCCTGACGATGACGGGCGACAAGGCAAGCGGCTGGCGCATTAGCCGGGCCGCCGACGAGCTCGTTCCGGTCGACGCCGCGATCCCGCCGAGCCCGGACGTGGCCGCCCTGGTGGAGCGCTACGCGCACCCGCTGGACGTGGTCGTCGGAACCCTAGATGCGGTCGGCGCCACGCCCGCGGAGCGAACCCGGATGACGGCGGTCGATCTCGCCGAGGCCTGGAAGGCGGCGGCCGGCGCGGACGTCGGGCTGCAGCCGGAGGGCGCGATGTTCGAGAGTTTCCGCAGCGCGAAGGTCACCCGCTATCAGGTCCACGCCATCGTTCCGTTCCACGACACCGTGTGGCGGGGTCAGCTCACCGGCGGCCAGCTTGCGGCGGTGATCGGCAAGACCAGCCCCATCGGCGGTCTGATGCACGCAACGATCGCGCCCGCCGATCTCGATCCGGCCAAGACCTACACGGTGGGGACGACGGACTTCGTGGCGCAGGCGCTGGTTCCGGGCGGCGTCGACACCGGCCAGGATGCGCGCGCGGCCGTCGAGCGCTGGCTCCGCCAGCGCGCCCGACGATAGCTCTCTTTTCGCCCGCCGCTCAGCTTCCGGTCGAAGTGTAGCGGCGCACGCCGAAGCCGAAGATCCAGAGGCAGACGCCGAGAAAGAGGAAGCCGACGGCGGGGCTGGCGGCCATGAGCCAGAAGGGAGCGCCGAGCGGATCCGGCCGGCCGAGCGCCGCGACCACGGGGAAGTAGGCGACGCATGCGATGGGAATGACGAAGATCAGGAACTCGCGCAGCCAGGCGGCATAGATGTTCAGCGGGTACTGCGCCGCCTCGACGCCGCCATAGCTGATGACGTTGACGATCTCGAGGCTCTCGACGGTCCAGAAGGCCAGCGTCGCCGAAAGGATCATGATGCCTGAAAAGAGCGCCGCACCGCCGATCACCGCCCAGATCAAAAGCGGGACCGCGGCCGGCCCGAAGGTCCAGTGCAGGAGGCTCGCCCCGATCACGAACACCAGCATCGACTCGACAAAACGGCCGACGCGGGAGAGCCGCACCTCGTGGCCGAGCAACTGGAAGGCCGTCGGCAACGGTCGGAGCAGCAGACGGTCGAAGGCGCCGGTGCGCACATACTCGGTCCCGAAGATGTCGAAGCCGCGCGTGATGGTGTCGGCGATCGCGAAGGTGAAGGTCACCACCGCGTAGAAGATGCAGATGTCGCCGAACCGCCAGCCGAGCACCTGGCCGAAGCGGGCGAACAGCGCCCAGACGCC
>DATGIN010000300.1:0-3929 GCA_035295705.1 Caulobacteraceae bacterium | reverse complement strand
TTCTTCTGGACGAAGGGAGCGATCATGCCGAGCACCCAGTCGGCGTGCGGGCGGACGCGATGGTCCTTGCTCTGCACGTACCACAGCACCTTCCCGTCGGCGCCGATCAGCACCGTGGTCGGGATGGCGAGCTCGCGGAACGGCCCGCGCGTGGGCGTGAACTTGCGATGGTGCACGTTATAGGCCTTGTGCCCTTCGAGGTCGGGGTCGGAGACCAGCTGGATCGGGAAGCGCCGCTTGGCGGCGAAGCGCTTGGTCTCCGCCTCGTCGTCGGCGCTGACCGCGACGAGCTGGACGCCAAGCTGCTCGAACTCACCGGCGAGCGAGGCGAGCTCCTTCAGTTCGGCCAGGCAGTGCTGGCACCAGAAGCCGCGATAGAACTTCAACAGCACCGGGTGGCCGCGCAGGTGCGATAGACGAAAGCGCGTCCCGTCCGCGGCCACGCCTTTGATCTCCGGCGCGTGCTGGCCGATGACCATGTTGGGCGCCTGGTCCGGCTCCCGCGACAGGCGCAGGCTGATCAGGAAGAGGCCGGACGGGACGATTGCGACGACCGCCAGCAGCGCGCCGCCGATCCCAGGCTGCAGGAAGAAGGCGGCGACGCCCAGCATGAGCGCGACCACCGCGCCGACCTGCTCGGTCACGTGGTGCATCTCCGAGCGGTTGCTGCGCATCTTGGCGACGTAGGCCAGCATCACGATGCCGGTGACGATCATCCCCAGCGCGGCGAGCCCGAATCCGAAACCCATCGGGGTCTCCTTCGATCATCCTGGCGGCGGGACTCGCCCGCGACCCGACTCTTAAGACGGCCACGCCGGACGCTTTTCGACGCCGGCCTTACCGTCGCGCCATCACAATTGTGGCCCACGCGTCGCGATACAAGCGACGCTCGAACACGAAACCGTGGGCGAGGTAGGCGCTGCGGACCTCGCGCTCCTGTACGCGCAGGAGGCCCGAGAGGATCACCTGCCCGCCGGGATTAAGCGCCCGGCGGATCGGGCCGGCAAGGCGGATCAACGGCCGGGCGAGGATGTTGGCGAACACCAGGTCGTAGGGCGCAGCCTCGGCGACGGCGCGGGCGGCGAGCCCGTCGGCGCGGACGAAACGGGCCGCGGCGTGGTTGAGGCGGGCGTTCTCGGCGGCGATCCGGACGGCGACGGGATCGATGTCGGTTCCGCGCACGACGCGGGCGCCGGTGCGGGCGGCGGCGATGGCGAGAAGCCCGGTTCCGGTCCCGAGGTCCAGCACGCGGGCGAACCGGCGCGACTTCAGCAGCGCATCGTAGGCGGCAAGGCAGCCGGTGGTCGTGCCGTGGTGGCCGGTGCCGAACGCGGCACCCGCCTCGATGCGCAGCGCGATCGCGTTCGCCGGCGCGAGGCCCGCGTCGTGCGCGCCATGGATGAAGAAGCGCCCGACACGCACCGGCGGCAGCCCGGACAGCGCCAGCTTCAGCCAGTCGGCGTCGGCCAGCGGCTCCGACCGGACGCTCAGTCCGGCGTGCGCAGCCAGCACCGCGTGCAGGGCCGCCGCTTCCGCGCCGGAGGCTGGGTAGGCGTCGATACGCCAGCGCCCGCGCGCCTCGTCCTCCTCGAGGACGGCGTAGGTCGCGCCCTCGAGCATGGGGTCGGCGTCGATCGCCGCGGCGGCCGCCTCGGCGTCGGAGCGGGGGCCTCTGGCGATGATCTGCAGGGCGCGCTCGGCCATCGCCGCCTTATGCCGTCGGCGGGTTCCCATTGTCGCAAAAACTTGATCCTGCCGTCGCGGAACAGGCGCCGCTCCCGGCGATTGTCGCGTTGGGGCGCGGGGGCTGAAGCGACGCGACGACCCTTCGAAAACCCAAGCCACGGAGACGGCCATGGCCGACACCCCACAGACTCCCCAGAGCGAAGCCCACGCGCGCGCCGAACGACAGGCCAAGGAGAAAAGCCAGCAGACGGTCGAGGGCGAGCCCCGCTCGTTCCGCGGCGACGGCGAGGGCGAATCCCCCGCCGCCGAAGGCATCCGCCAGGCCGGCGAGGCCGGGCGGCAGCTCGCCGACACCGGCCGCCGGGCCGGCCGCGAGGTGATGGAATCCTGGCGCAGCTCGTTCGAGCCGTTCCAGGCGATGCAGATGGAGTTCAGCCGCCTGTTCGACGACGCCTTCCGCCAGTTCGCCGGCTTCGGGCTGTTCCCGTCGCCGCTGCGCGCCGCGCGGCCGTTCGCGGGGATCAGTCCCGCCCCGCTGTTCGGCTTGCCAGCCACCGACGTGAAGGAGACCGACGCGGCGCACGTGCTGGCGATCGAGCTCCCGGGCCTCTCGCGCGACGACGTCGACATCACCCTCGACGGCGACGTGCTCACCGTCTCCGGCCACAAGAGCGAGGAGCGGGAGGACGGCTCGACGGCCTACCGCGTCAGCGAACGGCGCTACGGCCGCTTCGAGCGCAGCTTCCCCATCCCGCCCGACGTCCAGCGCAGCGCCATCGAGGCGGAGTTCAAGGACGGGCTCCTGAAGATCACCCTGCCCCGCGACCCCGCCGCGACCGCGCGCCGCTCCCGGATCGAGATCAAGGGCTAAAGCCAAACCAGGGCGTGGCCCGCAGCTGCGGGCCACGCCTTTCACGGGCGACAAACACCCGTCATGGCCCGGCTTGTCCGGGCCACCCAGGAACTCTGGGTCCCCCCCGCTCCGCTTCGCTCCGGCGGGGGGTCACGGGGTTGGTCGCGGGGCTTCTGGAAAGGGGCTGCGCTTGAGCCGCTCCGCTTGCTCCCTTAAGGGTTGAGGAAACGGTGTTCAGGAAGGAACCGCCATGGCCGAGAGCCTCTACGACATCCCCGTCAACAAGATCGACGGCACGCCGGCCTCGCTCGGCGACTACAAGGGCAAGGTCATCCTGGTGGTGAACGTCGCCTCCAAGTGCGGGCTCACCCCGCAGTACGCTGGGCTCGAGAAGCTCTACGAGGACTACAAGGACAAGGGCCTGGTGGTGACCGGCTTTCCCGCCAACGAGTTCGGCGCCCAGGAGCCGGGGACCAACTCCGAGATCGCCGACTTCTGCACCACCAACTTCGGGGTGAAGTTCCCGATGTTCGAGAAGATCGTGGTCAAGGGCGAGGGTCAGCACCCGCTCTACGCCAAGCTCACCAAGGCGATACCGGCCGCCGAGGGCGTCGGCGACCGCGCCGCGCCGGACGGGTCCATCCTCTGGAACTTCGAGAAGTTCCTGGTCGCCAAGGACGGCCACGTGGCCCGCCGCTTCTCCCCCCGGCTGGAGCCCCAAGACCCCACCCTCATCGGCGCCATCGAAGAAGAACTGGCGAAGTAGGCTGGTAACGGCGCGCGCCCTTGGAGGCGCCGAAGCAGACACAGGCGAGGGCGAGAAGCCTTCGCCGGCGGATGACGCTGCCTGAGGCCTTGCTCTGGCGGGCGCTTCGCCGGGACGAGCTCGGCCGCCGCGTTCGGCGCCAGCATCCGCTTGGGCCCTATGTCCTCGACTTCTACTGCGACGCCGCCAAGCTCGCGATTGAGGTCGACGGGGAATTGCATGCGTTCGGCAGGGCGGCGCGACATGACGCGGAACGCGACGCTTGGCTCGCCGAGCGAGGCGTCAGAACTCTTCGTTTGCCCGCCCGCTACGTCCTGCGGAGTCTCCATGACGCCGTGGAGACCATTCGTGCCGCCTTAGATCCTCCCCCGTAGGGGGAGGGGGACCGCCCGTAGGGTGGTGGAGGGGGCTCGCCGCCAAGCGCGGCCGGGTTCAGGCAAATCCGCTCGTGCGAAAGCGCCGACGGGCGCGACCTTGCCCCGCTCCCCCTCCACCATGCTGCGCATGGTCCCCCTCCCCCTACGGGGGAGGATCGCGCAAAAGCCACGCCGACAGCGCAGCTGGGTCGGCTCAGCAGGGGCCTACCCAGTGGGAGACGGTGTGGGTGGTGAAGGTCATGGGGGG
>DATGIN010000299.1:0-3107 GCA_035295705.1 Caulobacteraceae bacterium | reverse complement strand
CGGATAGCAGTTCCAATACCAGACGCCGCCCAACTCGGCGCCGGCTTCGAGCACGCAGACCGAGAAGCCCAGCTTTCGCAGCCGATGCAGCTGGTAGAGTCCGGCGAACCCCGCCCCCACCACGACCACGTCGAAAGCCTGGCGGCTGTGCTTCGAGACCACGGAATTCACGGCTGGTCGCCCGGGTAGGTGGTGAACGCATCGTTCGGCCAGAGGAAGTTCACGTAAGTGAGCGTGACGCTGAAGGCGAGCGCCCGCACCTGGTGCCACCAGCCCACGGGGACGAACAGGATCTCGCCTGCCTCGAGCGCCACGTCGTGGACGCGCAGGCCCGCGAGCCTGGGGAAGCGGGCGAAATCCAGGGCCGGATCGTCGAGGTCGGTGATCTCGCTGAACACATGCTGGTGGTTGTAGAGCCGCCCGACCTCGGCGGCGGGAACGAGCTTGACGCGCTTGCGGCCGACGACCTGGGCGATCAGGTTGTTGGTGAGGTCGTGGTGCAGCGGCGTGAACGTCCCGGCCGGGCCGATCCACATCATGCCGGCGGCGGCCTCCCGCGTCAGGAACTTGTCCAGATGCCCGAGGTCGCTGGCGAGCACCGAGAGCGCCTCGGCGTTGCGGGCCGAATTGTAGGCGGTGATGTAGGCGTCGTTGCCGTCGCCATCCTCTTCGATCGTCGCCAGGAAGGCGTCGAACGGCGCCGTGCGGCGGTGCGCATCCTTCGCCTCCTCGAAGCGCGCATTGGCGCTGCGCCCGCCCTGGTACTCGATCACGCGCTCGCCGACCGCCTTGGCGAGGTAGGCCGGCGTCCAGCGCGCGAGCGCCGGCCAGGCGGCCATCTCGCCGGTCAGGATCACCGGGCGGCCGGTGGCGTAGTAGCGCTCGAGGAACTCCTCGCCGCTCAGGCCGGCGCGCCGTTCGATCGCCGTCGCGGCGGGCGCGAGCGCGCGCTGGCGCTCCATCGTCTCCAGCAGCCACTCGCGCTTGCGGAGCGCCTGCGCCGCAATGTCGGCGCGCCGCACGGCGCGCTCCCTCGGATCGATGAGCGGCGCAGCCGGAACCTCGGGCGCACGGCTTCGATCGAACGGCTTCAGGCGCAGCTTGCTGCGGTGGTCGTCGATCAGCGCTTCGCCGGCCGCGTCGACGCCGCGGTAGTAGTGCTTCTGCCAGCGATCCGCCGGCGCCTTCGGCGGATTGGCGGCGACCTGCCGATGGAACGCGTCGCGCGAGGCGCTCCACTCGAGGAAGCGGCGCTTGAGCTCGGGGTCCCGCTCCAGCGACTGGAATTCGGGCTCGAAGCCCTCCAGCGCCGCCCGCTCGACCGGAAAGAAGAACCCGATCGGCTCCCCCGCCTCGAACCGCACCCGCGCGCCGGCCCGCGTGAAGCGCCAGTTCATCGTGAACGTGAACGGCGACCAGTCGGTCTCGATGACGCCGGTCAGAGCCTGGATGGCGTCCTTCTGGCGGTTGGGCGACGGACCGATCCAAAGGTTCCAGCCGGGCGGCGTGCGGAAGATCCCCTCGATGTGGAAGGTCAGGACGCCGTGGCCGAACAGCGAAACCGGCGCGCGCCGCTGCTCGGCGCCCTCGTCAAGCCAGATCTCGACCGCCTCCGGCCCCGCCTGCCCGTTCCACGCGGCCTCGAACCCCGCGGGGCTCAGCACCTCCCAGCCGTGGGCGTTGGCGATGTTGAGCGGCAGGCAGCGGCGGGCGAACGACTCCTGCGTCTCGTCCATCCACGCGCGGGTCGCCGGCGCCGGGCGGATGAGCGGCGCCCATCCGGGATGCAGGTAGCAGATCAACTCCATGCCGGCGCCAGCATAGCGCAAGAGCGCGCAGGTCCAGCGGGCGCTGGCCTTGCCCGTCGCGGGCGGCTAAATGCCGCCATGCGCACAGAAACGCCGCAGCCGGTCCGTCTGGCTGAGTACAAGCCGCCCGCTTTCCTGGTCGACGAGCTCCACCTGGACTTCAACCTCGAGCCCTCGGCGACGCGGGTGAAGGCCCGTCTCGCGGTTCGGCGCAATGGCGAACACACCGAGCCGCTGGTCTTGGACGGCGGCCGGCTGAAGACCATCAGCGTGGCCATCGACGGCGCGCCGCTCGAGGCCGGCGCCTACGCGGCCGACGACGAGCATCTCACCATCGCCGACGCGCCGGACGCATTCGTGCTGGAGACCGAGGTCGAGATCGATCCGGCCGGCAACCTGGCGCTGGAAGGTCTCTACATGTCCGCCGGGCGCTTCTGCACCCAGTGCGAGCCGGAGGGATTCCGCAAGATCACCTGGTTCCCCGACCGGCCGGACGTGCTCGCGCGCTACACCGTCAGGATGGAGGCGGACGCGGAGCGCTATCCGCGCCTCCTGTCGAACGGCAATCGCGTGGAGGAAGGCGCCCTTGCGGGCGGGCGCCACTTCGCGGTCTGGAACGACCCTTTCCCGAAGCCCAGCTACCTCTTCGCGCTGGTGGCCGGCGAGCTCGACGAGCTCGCAGACAGCCTCGTCACCATGAGCGGCCGCACCGTCGAGCTGCGCATTTACGTCGACACCGGCATGGCGGAGCGCGCGCTCTATGCGATGGATTCGCTCAAGCGGGCGATGAAGTGGGACGAGGAGGCGTTCGGCCGCGAGTACGACCTCGATCTGTTCATGATCGTCGCCGTGCGCGACTTCAACTTTGGGGCCATGGAGAACAAGGGGTTGAATATCTTCAACTCCTCGCTCTTGCTTGCCGATCCGCAGACCGCGACCGACAGCGACTACGAGCGTATCGAAGGCGTGGTCGCGCACGAGTACTTCCACAACTGGACCGGCGATCGCATCACCTGCCGCGACTGGTTCCAGCTGTGCCTGAAGGAAGGCCTGACCGTCTTTCGCGACCAGAGCTTCTCCGCCGACCAGCGGGGTCATGCCGTCAAGCGCATCGAGGACGTGCGGGTGCTGCGCGCGCGGCAGTTCGCCGAGGACGCCGGCCCCCTCGCCCACCCGGTGCGGCCAGCCAGCTTCATCAAGATCGACAACTTCTACACCGCGACCATCTACGAGAAGGGCGCGGAAGTCATCCGTATGCTGAAGATCCTGCTGGGCGACGACCTGTTCCGCAAGGGCATG
>DATGIN010000298.1:0-5420 GCA_035295705.1 Caulobacteraceae bacterium | reverse complement strand
GCCACCCGCCGGCGCCGGCCCTTGAAACCTCGCGGTTCAGTTCCAAAATCAATCGCGCTCCGCCCGCGACCGCGGCGGCAAGTTGGAGAAAGGCAGGCAGACTTCGGGAGGCAAGCCATGCGTTTGGCGACGTCGGAGAGCATCTTCGAAACGCAAGGACTTGGGGCTGTTTTGGAGCGATGGTTGCGCCCCGCCGTTGGATTTGCGCGTCCGCGCGACGTGCTGAAAGACCCTTTCCTGGACCTCGATGAAAAGCGGGAGGTCCTGGCGTCCTGGGCTTCGGACGCCTCGAGCGTGACGGACGAGCCGCACCTGCGGTGGCTGGCCGGAACGCCAGAGCCCGTTCCCTTCGCGGAGGTCCGAGAGGCGCTGACGGCCCTGGACCCGGCGCTGGGCCGGTCGAAACAAATGGCGATGGAGTAGCGCCATGGCCCGACTTCCATCCGCCTTTGACACGCTGCTCGGCCTGCAGCGCGCCCTCGACAACTACCGGACCAGCTCCTGGCTCGACGGCGCAGGCCTGAGCGGGGGCGGCGCGTATCCGCCGGTGAACGTCTTCCGCAAGGGTGACGACGTGGCGCTGATCGCCGAGCTTCCGGGCGTCGCCAAATCGGACATCGAGATCCAGGTGAAAGGCCGAACGGTGCGGATATCGGGCGGCAAGTCGGTCGAGTATCCGCAAGGCTCGGCCGTCCACAGGCGCGAGCGCCTGGCCGGCCGGTTCGATCGCGCCGTGAGCCTTCCGTTCGACATCGATGCCGAGCGCGTGCAGGCCGAGTGCCGCGACGGCGTGCTGGCCGTGCTTCTGACCCGCGCCGAGCATGAGAAGCCGAAGACCATCAAGGTGAGCTGACCATGAACGATGCAACCGTCAAAGGGACTGCAACCGACAGCTCCCGAGAACTGGCCGTGCGGGAGAAGCAGGAAGTCGCCGGCGAGGAAAAGACCGTCCCCGGCCGCTTCTTCGTGCCGGCGACCGACGTCTATGAGACCGAGGAAGGCCTGACCCTGGTCATGGAGATGCCGGGGGTGGCCCGCGACAATCTCGACGTGTCGCTGGAGAACGGCGTCCTCACCGTCGAGGGCCGCCTGGATGTGGCGCGATACGGGGGCCTGGAGCCGGTCTACACGGAGTACAACATCGGGCACTACGCCCGCTCCTTCTCCCTCTCCGACAAGGTCGATCAGGACAACATCGGCGCCAGGCTCGAGGACGGCGTCCTTACCCTCACGCTGCCGAAGAGCCCCGCCGCGAAACCGCGAAGGATCGCCATCGGCTGAAGCCGTTGGCCCCAACCGCGCCGGCCGCGCCGAAGCGCGGCCGGCGGGACACTTGAATCAGCGCCGGCCGCTGTATCGTGCGGCCGCGGCTGCCTCGCCGGCAGGACAGTCCCCGGCGCGCCCTATGGGCCGCGCACCCGCATCCGCTCCGATGGTGCCCCAGGTCGGACTCGAACCAACACGTCCTTGCGGACAACAGATTTTGAGTCTGCCGCGTCTACCATTTCGCCACTGGGGCGGCGCCACCGAGAGGTGAGAGAGGCCCTATAGAGGCCCTCCGGCAAGATGGGGAGGGTCTTGCCGCGCCGACAGAGTGGCCCGCCGCCTCGCCTACCGGTACATCGAGGCGCGCAGCCGCTCGGCGCCGTCCGCCGCCGCCGTCTGCCGCTCGATCTCGGCGGCGAGCGCCTCGCCCGGGTCGCGCCAGCCCTCCGGCTTGATCACCTTGCCGTCGCTTTCCCGGTAGCGCGGCCGCCCGTCCGGCCACAGCTTGGCCATGTTCGCGCGCTGGACGATGTCCCACAGCGGCCCCGGCGCGATCCCCATCTCCACCAGGCCGCCGAGCGCGAAGTAGATGACGTCGATGAAGGCGTCGGCCTGCTCGGCGAGCGTGGTCGCCTCGCGGAGCTCCTGCGCCTCCTCCTCGATCCACGCCGCCCGGCCAAGGACCCGGTCCCTCGCCAGCGCGCTCGGGCCGAGCCCGATCGGCGCCCCGAACGCGACGTGAAAGGCCCGCACGTCGTCGAAGGCCTCGTCCAGGCTCATGCCCGCCCCTCCTGAAATCGCCACCGGTCCCATGCTAGGGCGAGTCGAGCGCGGCGTGCGCGCCAGCGGAGGAGCCCCCATGAGCGAACCGTGCGACCTGACCGCGACGCAGGCGCGGGCGATGATGGGATGCAAGACGCTGTCGGCGCGCGAGCTCGTGGCCAGCTGCATAGCCCGCATCGAGGCGATCGACCCGGCCGTCAACGCGATGGTGGCGCGGGACTTCGATCGGGCGAAGGCCGCGGCCCTCGCCGCCGATGAGGCGGCGGCGCGCGGCGAGGCGCTCGCGCCGCTGCACGGCCTGCCGGTGGGCGTGAAGGATCTCGAGGACACGGCGGGCCTTCGCACCACCTATGGCAGCGTCATCTTCCGCGACCATACGCCGAACGCCGACCTCGGCTCCGTCGCGCGCGTCAGAGCCGCCGGGGGCATCGTCATCGGCAAGACCAACACGCCCGAGTGGGGCGCGGGCGCCAACACCCGCAACGCCGTCTACGGCGCGACCGGCAACCCCTTCGATCCGGCGAAGTCGGCGGCCGGCTCGTCGGGCGGCTCGGCGGTCGCGCTGGCGACCGGCATGGCGCCGCTGTGCACCGGGTCGGACACCGGCGGCTCGTTGCGCAACCCCGCCGCCTTCTGCGGCGTCGTCGGCTTTCGCCCGACGCCCGGCCTCGTGCCGAGCGAGAAGCGCGCCGCCGGCTGGAACCCGCTCTCCGTGCTTGGGCCGATGGGCCGCACCGTCGCCGATGCGGCGCTTCTGCTCTCCGCGATGGTGAGCGACGACCGCCGTGACCCGCTGGCGACGACCATCCATGGCCGCGCCGTCCGCCGGCCGGGCGAGGTCTACCCGCCGCCGGCGATCGATCTTTCGGCGCTGCGCGTCGCCGTCACGCCCGACTTCGGCTTCGCCCCCACCGAGCGCCACATCGCCGAGGTGCTGGCGGAGAAGACGGCGCTCTTCCGCCACGTCTTCGCCCGCGCCGAGGATGCGACGCCCGACTGCGCGGGCGCCGACGAGACCTTCGAGATTCTGCGCTCGCTGGGCTACCTGACGACGCACCTGGAGAACGTCCGCACGCGCCCAAAGGACGTCGGGCCGAACGTGACGCGCAACGTCGAGGAGGGGCTGCGCTATTCCGCCCAGGACGTCTCGCGCGCCCAGGCGGCGCAGACCGCCTACTACCGCCGCTGGCAGGCGTTCTTCGACGACCACGACCTGATCCTCGCCCCCGCGATCACCGTCTCGCCGCGTCCGTGGACGGAGCTCTATCCGTCCGAGATCGACGGGAAGCCGACCCGCACCTACTTCCATTGGCTGGCCTGCGCCTATGCGGTCACGCTGGCCGGCCACCCGGCGCTGTCGCTGCCGGTCGGGCTGGACCACGCCGGCATGCCGTTCGGGCTGCAGATCGTCGGACCGAGGGGCGGCGACGCGTTGGTGCTGGGCGCCGCCGCGGCGCTCGAGACGCTTCTGGCCGGCGACGAGCGCACGGCGCGCCCGGTCCCCGACCTCGCGAAGCTGAGAGCGGCGGCGCCGATCAGCGCCCACCCCAACTTCATGGGCTTCGACTGACCCTTAAGCCTTGGCGGTCTCGCTCGCCTTCCACTTCGCCAGCAGCGACGCCTCCCGCTCCGGCGTCAGGCCCGCGTTCAGCTTCGCCTGCCGCTCGGGCGGCAGCGTCTTGAACCAGGCGAGCGTGTCGCGCGCCGTTACCGCGAGCGGCCGGTAGGTTAGGCCCGCCGCGTGGGCGCGCGCCAGGCTGCGGCGGTGGAAGCCGCCGGTGTCGCCGTGGCCGGGCACCCAGACCGGCATGTCGCCCCAGGCGGAGACCTTCTCGGCGTCGAGGAAGGCGTCGGGAACCCAGATGAAGTGCGCCCTGGCGTCCAGGGCGGATCGAATCCCCTCGAGCATCTCGCGCATCGTCTCCGGGCGGGCCGGCCCGGTGGCGTTGAATGTGCCGGTCGTCCGCTGCTCGGCCAGGCGGACGGTCCATTCGCCCAGGTCGCGCGTGTCGATGTACTGGACCGGATCCGACCCGTCGCCCGGCGCCATGACCTCGCCGCCGCGGTCGATGCGCACCGGCCAGTAGGTGAAGCGGTCCGTGGGATCGTTGGGGCCGACGATCAGGCCGGGTCGCACGATCGTCGCCTTGCCGGGGAACTGGGCCTGCGCCTCCTTCTCGCTCAGCGCCTTCAGCGACCCGTAGAGCACCGGGGTGGAGCGCATCGTCTCGATGGTCTCGGCGAACGGGTCCTTGCCCGGATAGGGTACGAGCGCGGCGGTCTCGTCGTCGCCGGGGTGCGCGTTGGAGGCGTAGACCGAGATGGTCGAGATGAAGATGTACTGACCGACCCGGCCCGCGAGGACCTGCCCGGCGTCGCGCACCCACTTCGGCAGCGTCGTTGGATTGTCGATCACGGCGTCCCACGAACGGCCTTGCAGCGCCTTCAGGTCGCCGCTGTCGCGGTCGCCCAACAGCTCCTCGACGTGGCCGCGCCACGCCACCTGCTGGCGGCCGCGGTTGAACACGCTCACCTCGTGCCCGCGGTCGAGCGCGTATTGGACTTGATGCGGCCCGATGAAGCCGGTGCCGCCCAGGATCAGCAGTTTCAATTTTCTCACCGGTGGTTGTTCCGCCAAGGCGACGGCGCCCGGCAGCAAGAAACCGCCTGCGGCGAGGCCCGCCGTCGCCAGCACGTCACGCCGCGTCGAGCCGATCATGGAACCCTCTTCCCTGACCTTCGACCGCTTCGCACGCGGCGCAACCGGACGCCAGGGTGCGGCGCATTGCTACCGCGCGTTCCTCGCCACGAGTGGCAGGATGAGCACGGGGACCGCGACGTAGAGCAGAAGCCCGCCGGCGAGGCCGAAGGCGTCGCACGCCGCGCCCACGACGCCGGGAAACCCCATGCCGACCATGCCGATCAGGGAAACGACCGCGCTGACCGAGCCGACCTGCCCGGGCCTGAGCGCGAGGACCTTCGCGTTCAGGGTCACGTAGAAGACCGCGCCGGCGGCGCCGAACGCGGCCATCGCCGCGATGCGGAGCAGAAGCCAGGGCGCGAAGACCGCGATCGGCAGCGCCACGCCGGTGATGACCGCCGACACAAGGACGACCAGCTCGGGCCGGCGCTCGCCGGTGATGCGGTCATAGGCCGCGAAACCGGCCAGCTGGCCGAGCGTCCAGGCGAGGATGGCCGCGTTCGCGACCACCACCGTCTCGCGCCTGACGTGCTCGTTGAACGCGATGAGGAAGCCGGCCAGCGGCTCGTCCAGCAGCGAAAAGAGCCCCATCGCGATCGCCAGGACGACGACGCGCCGGTCGCGGAGGACCGCAAGGACGCCGGCCACCGGGCTGGGGCGATGCTCGCCT
>DATGIN010000297.1:0-5765 GCA_035295705.1 Caulobacteraceae bacterium | reverse complement strand
ATGATGACGCGCGTCGACGGACCGGCCACGGCCATCAACCTTCTGGTGCTCGGGCTCGTGGCGCTGGCGCCCGCGGCCACCTCGATCTCCGAAAGCAGCCACAACGACCTCTCCGCCCAGGCGCTCTACGCCGCGCTCGTGATCCTCATCGGCTTCGCCCTTGGCCTCCTGTGGGCCTACGCCGTCCTTCGCCGCCTGGTGTTCGCCAGCGTGCGCGGGCGCTCCCGCTGGATCGGCTTCCTGGTGCCGGTGGTGGCGCCCAGCCTCATGCTGGCCGCGACCATGGGCGTGCATCTGCCGCAGGACATCACGCCGTTCGTGCTCATCGCGCTGTTCGTCCCGGTCTGGATCTTCTTCCAGCGCGGCATGCATCCGTCGCCGCCCAAGGCGAAGGCCGAGGCTTAAGCCGCGGCGGTCGCGGGAAGCCGGTTCGACGATGCCTCAGCTCAGCACGAAGTCGTCCGGATTCGGCTTCAGCGTCGCGGTCCAATAGTCCACGAGCGGGAAAGGCCAGTTCTGGCTGACGCGGCCCTTGGCGTTCTTGTACCAGCTGGTCACCTGCGGAGCGCCCCACGCCATCCAGCGGTTGGCCTCGTCCACCTTGTCGTTGAACGCGTCGTGCACGTCCTTCTTCGGCTCCATGGTCGCCGCGCCGGTTTCCGCCAGCAGCTTCAGGGACTCCACGATGTAGCGGACGCTGCACTCGGAGAAGAAGATGATCGAGCCATTGACCACGATGTTGGTGTTCGGGCCGTAGATCAGGAACAGATTGGGGAAGTTCGGAACGGTCATGCCGAGGTAGGCGCGCGCGTCGCCGGCCCACTGCTCGTGCAGCTCGACCCCGCCCTTGCCGTAGACCCTGTAGGTCTTCAAGAACTCGCTGGCGGTGAAGCCGGTGCCGTAGATGATGACGTCGACCTCGCGCAGGGTCCCGTCGGCCGTGACGAGCCCCGTCGGCGTGATCTCGGCGATCTTGTCGGTAACCAACTCGACGTTTGGTCGGCGGAGCGCCGCGATCCAGACCCCGTTGTCGCGCACCGCGCGCTTTCCGCCCAGCGGATACTGAGGGATGATCTTGTCCAGAAGGTCAGGCTCGCCTTCCGTTTGTGGGCGGATCACCTCGATCAGCATCGCGCGCATCATGGCGTTCGCGTCGCTGACCGCCGTGCCGGGACCGCTGTAGTTGGGGTCGCCCTTAACGCCCTCATAGAGGCCGTCGGTGAGCATCCAGAACAGCCAGAAGCGGTACCACTTCTCATAGAAGGGCACATGCTCGAGCAGCCAGCGCTCGGCCGGCGTGACCTCGTGGTGATAGTCGGGCGTCGGCCCGAGCCACGGCGGCGTTCGCTGGAATACGTACAGCTGCGCGACGTCCGGTGCGATTGCCGGCACGAACTGGAAGGCGCTCGCGCCGGTGCCGATGCACGCCACGCGCTTGCCCTTCAGGTCCACGTCGTGGCGCCAGCGCGCGGAGTGGAACGAGACGCCCGCGAAGCTGTCGCGGCCGGGGATGTCGGGCAGGCGCGGCTGGTTGAGCTGCCCCACCGCGCTGATCACGGCGTTGGCGCTCAGCGTCTCCGCGGACCCGTCGGGGTTCCTGACCCTGACCCGCCAGAGCTTGGCGTCTTCGTCGAACCGGGCCTCCAGCACGTGGGTCTCGAAGCGGATGCGCCGCCTCAAGCCGTACTTGTCAGCGCAGCCCATGAAGTAGTCGCGCAGCACCGGCTGGGTCGAGAAGTGCATCGGCCATTCGTGGTTCGGCTCGAACGAATAGCCGTAGAGGTGGCTAGGGTTGTCGACGCGGCAGCCCGGATAGGTGTTCTCCAGCCAGGTGCCGCCGACGTCGGCGTTCTTCTCGATGATGGTGAAGCCGATTCCGGCCTGTTGCAGGCGGATGGCCGCCAGCAGGCCAGACATGCCGGCGCCCACGATCACCACCTTCATCGCAGCCGCCGCGGCCTTGAGCCTGGGGGCGTCCCAATGTGGCTGCTTCTGGTCGACCCCATCGACCGAGAGCTCCTCCATCAGCATGTCGAGGTAGCGCTCAGGCACCTGGCCGCCGACGATGAAGTCCATCATCCGCCGGACCGTGGCCGGCGAGGGCGGCGGGGGCAACTTCGCGCCGGCGAGGTGGGCGCTGATCGCCTCGCGGGCGCGGTCGCGGATCCGCGCCTGCTTCGCCTCGTCGAAACCGCCCAGCCTGCCGTCCCCGAACGGATCGTAGGCAGGCTTCATGTCGTCGGCGAGGATCGAGGCGTCGCCGGTGAGGTGGACCACGGACATCATCAGCGTTGGCAGATGCGCCTCGGCAAGCGCCGCTTCGATGGCGGCGGCGCTGCGCGGAAGGGGTTCACTGAGCGTGGCCAAAGGCCGTCTCCGTAGGGTGAGCTGCGGGCGTGGGTGATCGGCGATCATCATTGGCGCCGGCGCCTGCGGCGGTCAAACCGCGCTCCGCCCTTGCGCCGGCGGCGGTTTGGCGGGAAGGGTTTCGCCGATCTCGAAAACGAGAAGAAAGGACGCTTCGATGAGCGGAGCCAAGGTCAATCCGAACGGGCCCCTGAAGGGCAGGACCGCCATCGTCACCGGCGCGAGCCGCGGCATCGGCGAGGCGGTGGCGACCCGGCTTGCGATGGAAGGCGCGCGCGTGGTCGCCTCGGCGCGGACGGCCGAGGAGGGCGAGAGCAAGCTGCCCGGCACGCTGCATGACACGGTCGATCGCATCAAACGCGCGGGCGGCGAAGCGACCTTCATCAAGGCCGACCTCGCCCAGCACGACGACCGAGTGAACCTGGTCGAGACCACCGTGGCCACCTACGGACCGGTCGACATCCTCGTGAACAATGCGGCGATCACCTACTTCATGCCGGTCGCCGATTTTCCCGAGAAGCGCTTCAAGCTGATGATGGAGGTGCAGGTCTACGCGCCCTTCCACCTCTCGCAGCTGGTGCTGCCCTCGATGCGCGAGCGGCATCAGGGGTGGATCGTCAACATCTCGTCCGGCGCCGCGTTCCATCCCAAGCCGCCCTATGGGCCGGCCGCGCGCGGCGGCACTGTCTACGGCATGTGCAAGGCGGCGCTTGAGCGGTTCACCACCGGCCTTGCGTCCGAGGTCGCCGCCGACGGGGTCGCCGTCAACGTCATCTCGCCGGGCCTGGTCGCCACGCCCGGGGTTGCGGTGCACGGGCTGATCACCGAGGCCACCCGCGATCGGGTGCAGCCGGTCGAGTACATCGCCGAGGCGGTGTACCAGCTGGCCTCCGGCGACGTGAAAACGCTGACCGGCCGCATCGACCACGCCGCTCCGTTCCTCAAGGAGTTCAACATCGAGCCGGCCGAGTTGGTCTAGGCTCCGGCATGAAGCTGCTCAGCTATTGCGCCGGCGGCGAGGCCAGCTTCGGCCTCGCGGTCGAAGGCGGCGTCGTCGATCTGAAGGCTCGTCTGGGCGTTGCCTCGCTCAAGGCCCTCTTGCGCGCGGGCGGTCTCGAACGCGCACGCGCGTTCGCCGGCTCCGCGCCGGACCATCCCTGGAGCGCAGTCGCCTTCGACCCGGTGATCCCCGATCCCGACAAGATCATCTGCATCGGCATCAACTACGAGGACCACCGGGCCGAGACCGGCCGCTCGGCGGTGGCGCATCCGACCGTGTTCACCCGCTTTGCCGACACCCAGGTCGGCCACGGGCAGCCGATCCTGAAACCGAAGGCGTCGGAGACCGTCGACTACGAAGGCGAGCTTGCGGTGGTGATCGGGGCCGAGGCGCGCGACGTCGCCGAGGCCGATGCGCTGAGCCATGTCGCCGGGTTCGCCTGCTACAACGACGTCTCGATCCGAGACTTCCAGCGCCACACGACCCAGTTCACGCCTGGCAAGAACTTCCCGGGGTCCGGACCCTTCGGCCCCTACCTCACGACGTCGGACGAGGTTGGGCCGCTCGGCCCGCAGCGGATCCGAACGCGGCTGAACGGCGAGGTCGTGCAGGACTCCAAGCTCGAGAACATGATCTTCGACGTGCCGAAGCTCATCGCATACCTCTCGCTCTGGACGCTGCTTCGGCCAGGCGACGTGATCGTCACGGGCACGCCGGGCGGCGTCGGTGCGGCGCGCAACCCCCCACTCTGGATGAAGCCCGGCGACAGCGTCGAGGTCGAGATCGACGGGGTCGGCCTGCTCAAGAACGAGGTGGCCGCCGAGGCGTAGGGCGGCGCCCTATCGCCAGTCGTCGAACGTGGGCGGCGGCATCGCCGGGTGGCGCCCGGGGATGACCGGCTCGTCCGGCCGCGTCCAGAAAAACCCGGAGTGGCTGTTGTCGATCCGCCGGACAGTGACGTTCGCCGGATCGAGGCCGGCCATCATCCGCGCGTTCACGCCGTGGATGCGCTCCGGATACGGCGGCAGGGCCGACCAGTGGGTGACGCAGGCGCAGGTCTTGCAGAAGTGGAAGGCAAGCCCGCGATCGCCCCAGACGTAGGTCGCCGTCGCGTCCTTCTCGGGGGTCATCAGGAGATTCTTCTGCTCGTCGTCGCTGAAGTAGGTCCAGAGCGCGCCATATCGTCTGCAGACGGTGCAGTTGCAGTCCAGCACCCAAGCGGGCGGCTGGGCGATCTCGAACCGCACCGCGCCGCAGTGGCAGGCGGCGCGGATCACGCGGGCGCTCCGTGCGAACGCTGCAAGGGTCGCTTCATCCGATCTAGGCGGCTGCGGCCGGACAGCCGCCCTCCTTCAACACGCGCTCCGCCTGCGGCGGAAACTTGGCCAGCAGCGCGGCGGGTCGGACGGGGCGGGCCGCGAAGCCGCCGCCGCAATTCGGACATCGCCCGCCCAGCACCCCCTGCGCGCAGTCGCGGCAGAAGGTGCACTCGAACGAGCAGATCATCGCCTCGGTGCTGTCCGGCGGCAGGTCGCGATCACAGCACTCGCAGTTTGGCCTCAGCGCCAGCATCTTCTCTCTTCCTCACGCTTCGTGCGTCTTCCCGAACACGCTTAGCGCAATCGCGGCGGCCCCGCCGACGAGAATCACCGGCAGAGTCACGGCCAGGACCTGGTTCGAGCTCGCATGCGCGGCGCGCAAGACCCCGCCGAGCGAAGGCCCGATGATCGAGCCGACCCGGCCCGCCCCGACGGCGGCGCCGACTCCGAGCGCGCGAGCCGTCCTTGGGTAGCAGACCGGCGAGATCGCATAGAGCGAGTACTGGGCGCCGATTGCACAGAATCCAGCGACTCCCGCGAACACCAGGATCGCTGCGAAGGCGGAGCTGGCGGCGAGCGCGCCCATGCCCAGCAGCAGCCCGAGATAGCTGGCGATCATCGGCCGCCGAAGCGCGAACCGGTCGACGGCCATTCCGATGGCGATGCCCCCTGCCGCGCCGGTGACGTTGAAAGAGAGGGCAGCGAGCGCCCCGTCGACGCGCGAACGCCCTTCGCCGACCACCAGCTGCGGCAGCCAGCCGACCATGAGGTAGAGCAGGACGGTGGTGCAGGCGAACGCAAGGCAAAGGAAGACCGTGCCGGCAGCGCGGCCTTCGCCGAAAAGCACGTTCACGAGGTCGCGTCGCTCACCTGAGTGGTCAGGACGCGTCTCTGGCAACGTGGCGAACGCGATCGGCGCGATGAGAAGCGGCGCGAGGCCGCCGATCAGGTAGACGAGCCGCCAGTCGAAGGTCTTCGGCAAGGCGCCGGCCAGGACCGCGAGCGTGATCAGCGAGGCGCAGGCGCCGCCGGCCGGAAAGCCGACGAAGATCGTCGTGATCGTCGAGGAGCGCCGCTCC
>DATGIN010000296.1:0-2163 GCA_035295705.1 Caulobacteraceae bacterium | reverse complement strand
CCGGCCACGGCGAGGATGGCGTGCGGGTAGCGGGCGCGGACGAGCGAGATCAGCGTCCGCAGGTCCTCGACCAGCACCGCATCGCCCACCCAGACGCCGTGCCGGGGCGAGCGGCCGAAGCCGCGCTGGTCGTAGGCGATGGTCAGGATGCCGTCCCTGGCCCAGTAAGGCCCGGCCAGCTCGAAGGCGTTGGAGTCGTCGTTCATGCCGTGCACGCCGACGATCACGGCCCAGGGCTCGCCCACCCGCGGCCCCCACTGCTGCAGCGGCAGCCTCGCCCCGTCCGAGCTTACGAAGGCCGCCGCCTCGAGGCGGGGCCCCGAGGCGGCGGGCGACGCCTGCTGCGGCTGCGAGCGAGCATGGCCAGCCAGCGAAAGGGCGGCCAGAAGAGCGAGAATGACGAGCGCCGCGCGCGGCCGGCCCGCTCCGGCGACCAGACTGCCTGCAAACCCGCACACCCGACGCATTGGCGGAAGGCCTACGCGAGCCGCGCGGCTGGTCAAGCCCGGCGTTCGGGTCGACCTCGCCGGAGCGCCGCGACAAGGCGGCGCGCCATGAATGGGCCGCAAGCGAGGCGGATAAGCTTGCCGCTAACGCTTCTGGATGTTTATGGTCGCCGCGCCCGCGGCCGAAAGCCTTCAGAAGGGGCGTCTTCGCAACGGGTCCTCAACTAACCGACAGGTGTGGGTAATGGGTCGCCGGTCCGCTTTCCTGTGCACGCTGCTCGCCGCCTCGGCGGTCCTGGCCGGCGTCTCCTTCGCCGCTGGACCCGCGCTCGCAGGCGCTGCGGCCGACGCGACGACGGCTGCGCCGTCCGCCGACAAGGTGATGGTCTACGTCACCTCCGGCCCCATCCACTCCGACATCATCATCCCGCGCTCGGCGTTCGCCAACGCGTCGCCGAAGATGCGCAAGGTGGTCGACGCCGCCAAGGGCGGGCCCTGGATCATCTTCGGCTGGGGCCCATACTGGTTCGGCCGCGAAACCAAGGGCGGTCCCTTCCACGACCAGCCGGTCCTGGGCGTCAACGCCGTCGTCACCACCATCTTCCCGCAGCTGAGCTCGCGGCTGCGGGTGGCGGCGCTCGACCAACCGGGGCCCGCGCCGCTGGAATTCGAGGGGACGATGTTCCTGCTCGCGGTTCCCATGTCGCCCGAAGGGCTGCAGCGCTCGATCGAGCGCATCTCCGCGACAATCGAGACCGCGCCGGACGGCTCCCCGGTGTTGGGCGAGCAGAACGGCGTGGCGCCGGGCGTTACGATGTACCGCAGCCGCGAAATCTACCAGGCGCTCCACAACTGCAATCACTGGTCCTCCGAGGTGCTGGCCGCGGGCGGCTTCCATGCCGGCGTCGCCGTCGACCTCGTGCCGGAGTCCTTCTACCTGGCGCTGCGGGCCGGCGGCGCGACGCCGGTTACGCCGGCCGACCTCGCCCAGGCGACCCAGGCCGAGTTGGCCAAGGAAGCGGACCAGGCGAAGGAGGCGGACCTGCAGGCCCAAGCTCCGGCGGCGACCGACGTGGCGACGCGCCTGACCTCAGAGGCGCGGCAGTAGCCTTCCGGTGCGGGCGACGTAGTCGCCGTAGGCGATTGCGCCGAGCTCGCGGCTGAGGAAGCGCTCCTCGAGGCTGGCCTTCAGCCACAGCCCCAGCGTCAAGAGCGCCAACCCGGCGAACGATGGCCACTTCGCCTCCAGCACCGCCGTCGCGACGCTGGCGAGGAGGATGCCGGTGTAGATCGGGTGGCGCACCACGGCGTAGGGGCCGGTGTCGACCAGGCGGTGGTCCTCCTTGCGCCTGACATTCCACGACCAGTCGCGGCCGAGATGGATCCGCGCCCACCAGGCGAGGCCGAACCCGAGCGGGACGAGCGCGGCGACCGCCCATTTGACCGCCTCCGGCGGATTCCACAGCCGCGGCCCGTAGTTGGCGCGCAGGGTCGGCAGCACCAGAAGCGCGAACCCCGCGTAGACGAGGACCGAGTAAACCCACTCGGCGCTCCGCTGCGCCCGGGCCTCGGCCCGCTTGGACCAGAACGCGGCGGCGATCCACGACGCGAACCACGCCACCCATGACGTCAGCGCAAAAACCAGCGGCCAGCGCACCGGCTCCGGCGCCTTCGGCGGACCGCCCGAGTGGGTGAGCGCCACCCAAAGGGCGGCTAG
>DATGIN010000295.1:0-5026 GCA_035295705.1 Caulobacteraceae bacterium | reverse complement strand
TGGCTTTCATCTCGTCCGCCCAGAGCGGGGACGAGCCCTTCATCAGCCGGATCTGGAAGCGAACGACGCCGACATCGTCCTTGGTCTTCGGATCGGAGATGGTGACGTCGTACCAGACGTTCTCCGTCTTCGGACTCTCGGACAGCTTCAGGATCTTCGTGCGCGCGACATAGTCGACGTCGGCAAGGATCGGCCCCTTGAGGTTGCGGATTTCCAGCGCGCCGAACAGGCCGACGGCGTTCTTCGCGCGGGCGAGCACCGTCGGACGGGTGATGTGCGCCAGGTGCACCACCAGTCCCGGCGGCAGGACGCCCTTCTCACGATAGATCGGCAGGTCCTCGGTGATGGTCTCCAGGGCCTTCAGCAGCGCCTCGCGCGTCACCTTCACCGGCGTTCCGTGCGTCTCGTCCCCGATCCTGAAGTCGGCCAGGATGCGCAGGCGCCCTTCCGCGGGCGGGTCCTGCATCGCCATCCGGCGCACGAGCTCGGCGCCGGGATCTTCCGGATCGAGGCTGGCGGTGTTCTCGCTGATCTGGTCGCCGGCCTCGTTGTACTGACGCAGCCGCGCGCGCTCGGCGCCGCGCTCGGCCACGGCGCGGGTGCGCTCGTTGTCGACCGTCGCCTGGGTGAAGAAGGACGAGAGGCTGCCGCGCTCGAGCCACGCCTCGCCGTAGATCTGCATGATCAGCGGCGCCAGCTGGTTCATGTGCACCGAGCCCGGCACGGTCCCGCCCTTGAACCCTAGCTTGGTGGCGACGGCGTCGTCGTGGATCGAGCCGGCGCCCCGCCGCTCCGCATCGTGCGCCTGGCGGGCCTCGGCCACGTTGGCCTGGAACATGTTGCGGGGGCTCTTGAATTCGGTTTCGAGCACCGTCGTGGTCTCGCCCATGGCCGTCTCCTCGTCCTTTGATCCCGCCAGTGCAGTCCCCGACGACGGCTTCGTCAAGGGCGGCCGTTGACGCCGCGCGAGGCGGGGTCCTAGCGTTGAGCGAACAAGACGAAGAACGGAGAAGCGCCATGGCCGACTTTGGCGGCGACGTTGAGGCCTTCCGCGCCGAGGCGCGCGCCTGGCTGGAGGAAAACTTCCCCGAGAGCCTGCGCGGCCTGGGGGCCCGCGGCCCGCAGGCGATCGGCGGCGACCGCGAGGAGACGGCCGACGACGACCTCTGGCGCCAGCGCATGGGCGAAACCGGCTGGGGCGTGCCGACCTGGCCGGTCGAGTACGGCGGCGGCGGCCTGACCCAGGCCGAGGCGGTCGTTCTCCGCGAGGAAATGAACCGCATCGGGGCGTGGAATCCCATCGGCGGGATGGGCGTCATGATGTTCGGCCCCACCCTGCTCGAGTACGGCAACGAGGCGCAAAAGAAGCGCCACATCCCGCCGATCGCGAAGGGCGAGCTCCGCTGGTGCCAAGGCTTCTCCGAGCCGGGCGCCGGCAGCGACCTTGCGGGCCTCTCGACGAAGGCGGAGGACAAGGGCGACCACTTCCTGGTCAACGGCCAGAAGATCTGGACGAGCGGCGCGCACCTCGCCGACTGGTGCTTCTGCCTGGTGCGCACCGACCAGACCAGGAAGCACGAGGGGATCAGCTTCCTCCTCATCGACATGCGCACGCCCGGAGTGGACCCCAGGCCGATCAAGCTCATCTCCGGCGCCTCGCCGTTCTGCGAGACCTTCTTCACCGACGTGAAGGTGCCGAAGGAGAACCTGGTCGGGCCGCTGAACGGCGGCTGGACCATCGCCAAGCGCCTGCTGCAGCATGAACGGAACGGCATCGGCTCCGGCCAGGCGACCGCCCGCGCCGATCCGAAGACCCAGCTTCCCAACCTCGCCAAGCAATACGTCGGCGTGGACGAGACCGGCCGCATCGCGGACGCGGATCTGCGCCAGCGCATCATCAACTACGAGATGGACGCCAAGGCGTTTCAACAGACGCTGGCGCGGGCGCAGGCCGAGGCGCGCGGCTCGAACCGTGGGCCGGGGGCGACGACCTCGATCATCAAGAACGTCGGCTCGTTCCTGCGCCGCGACGGGGCCGAGCTCACCATGGAGATCATGGGCCACCAGGGCCTCGGCTGGGAGGGCGAGGGCTTCACGGCCGCCGAGCTCGCCAACACCCGCCTGGTCTGCTCCTCGAAGGCGGGCGGCATCGCCGGCGGAAGCCAGGAGGTGCAGTGGAACATCATCTCACGCCGCATCCTCGGCCTGCCCGACCCCAACAAGGAAAACGCGCTGGCGATGCGCTGACGCCGACAGCGGGCTCGGAACGTCGCCCCAGTCGGAGGAGGCTTGGTTCATGACCAACGACCCGGCTTGAAACAGGGCGAGCTGGTCACCGAGACGCTTGCCTACGATGGCGGGCGGCAGGTCACGGCCTACGTCCCGCCGGTCCAGCCGAGCGCCGTCGTGTTCGCCGCCGACGGTCAGCTGATCGCTCCGTGGGGCGACTTTCTCGCAGCCGCCGGCGCCCCATCGGTCATGATCGTCGGCGTCCACCGTCTGGCCGACGAGACGCGGCGGCTGCATGAGTACTCGCCGGGCTTCGATCCGAAGCGGTTCGCGGCCCACGAGGCGTTCTTCGTCGACGACGTCCGCGCGTGGACGCGGTCCCGCTTCGGCGTCGAGACGCCCAAGGAGCGCACGGCGGTGTTCGGCGTGTCGGCCGGTGGGGAGCTGGCGCTCGCCCTCGGGCTTCGTCATCCGGACGTCTACGGCTCGCTGTTTTGCGCCTCGCCGGGGGCCGGCTACCGCCCGCCGGCGGCGATGCCGAGCCCGCTTCCGCGTGCGTACCTCGTCGGCGGGACGCAGGAGCCCTTCTTTCTCGCGAATGCGATCCGCTGGGCCGACGCGTTGCGCGCGGCCGGGGTGGACGTGGTGATGGCCGAGCGGGAAGGAACCCACGGCGGCGCGTTCTGGCGCGAAGAGCTGCCGCGCATGGCCGCCTGGGCGTTCGGATGACCGCCGCTCATCGGCTGCCCCTAGTGCCGGGGCGTTGCGATCCTTAGAACCGACCAGGCCCGGCCCGGAGCGTTCGGCCGGCGGTCTTCAGAGCTCCAGGACGATCTTGCCGAAGTGCTCGCCGGCCTTCATGGCGTGAAAGGCCGCCTGGGCGTCGGCCAGCGGGTAGCGCTTGTCGACCACCGGCTTGATTCCGTTGGCCTCGATGGCCCGCACCATCGCCTCGAACTGCTCGCGGCTGCCGACAGTGATGCCGCTGACGTGCGCGTTGGCGCCGAAGATGGCCGCCACGTTCACGTCCTTGGTGAAGCCGGACAGCACCCCGATCACGTGCACGTGGCCGCCGAGCCGCACCGCCTGGATCGACTGCGCGAAGGTGTCGGCGCCGCCCACCTCGATCACATGGTCGACGCCAAGGCCGCCGGTGATCTCGCGAGCCGCGCGCGCCCAGTCCGGGGTGGCGCGATAGTTGACGAGGTGGTCCGCGCCCAACCCCTTGGCGCGCTCGAGCTTGGCGTCCGACGACGAGGTGGCGACCACCACCGCCCCTGCCGCCTTGGCGAACTGCAGCGCGAAGATGGAGACGCCGCCGGTGCCCTGCACCAGGACGACGTCGCCGGGCTTGACCTTGCCCTCGACCATCAGCGCCCGCCAGGCGGTCAGCGCCGCGCACGGCAGGCAGGCCGCTTCCTCGTCGCTGAGCGAGTCCGGGACCTTGGAGACTCCCTCGGCGCTGAGCGTGATCCGCTCCTGCGCCACCCCGTCCAGCGCCCCGCCGAGCGCGGTCGCCAGCGCTGCGCGCGTGGGCTCGCCGCCCATCCAGCCCTGGAAGAACAGCGGCGCCACGCGGTCGCCGACCGCGACGCGAGTCACGCCTTCGCCGACCGCCTCGACCACGCCGCAGCCGTCGGAGCAGGGCACCAGCGGCAGTCGCGGCTTGATGCCGGGGCTCTGGATGGTGGCGAGGTCGCGGAAGTTGAGCGAGGCGGCCTGGATCGCCACCCGCACCTGGCCGGGGCCCGGATCGACCGGCGGCCGGTCGACCAGCCGCAGGTTCTCGATGCCGGCCTCGCCGTCGAGCACAAGGGCTTGCACGCGGCGTGGCCCTCAGGCGTGCGCGGTGGCGGCGGCGGCCTTGCGCGCCTTGCCGCCGGCTGCGGAGACGATGAGCTTGATCAGCTCTTCGGTCACCTTCGGCTCCAACCCCTCGGTGTGGCCCTTGTCCAGCCTGACGACGTCGGCGATGACCCGCCCGTCGCGGGCGCCGGGGTAGACGTAGACCTGCGCCGTTCCGGGGCGCGGCAGCCGGCCCCATTGCTTGGTCGGGTTCTCTTGGCTCGTGCTGTCGTGGGTCTGGCCGGGCTCGACGTCGACGACGTCGGCGCGGCGCTGCCTCGGCCCCGCGCCATACTTCTCCGCCCAGGGCGAGGTCTCCGGCAGGGCTTTGATCTCGTGCTCGCCGACCGCGAAGATGAACGACATGTCGACCGGCGGGGGCTCCGTCGGCGCCGGGCGCATCATCTGCATGGGCTGCTCGCCGGGCCGGGCCGGTCGTCCGGCGCCCTCGGCCCGCTCGGCCGGGCCGATGCGGCCGCCGGAAAGGCTGAGCCAGCCGTCGACCCGCTCCTGGAAGAAGGGGTCCTCGCGCAGCAGGCGGCTCGAGGTCATGCCGCCCTGGCTGTGGCCGACCAGCCAGAAGGCGGCGATGTTCTCGACGCCGTACTTGTCGAACACGTACTCGACGATGTTGTGCAGGTGCGCATCGTCCGCCTCGCCGATCCAGCGCCTGGCCGGAACTTTTGTCGCGGCGGATGGCGTCGCCACCACCAGGCGGTACTTGTTCTTGTAGTCGACGGCCGGGAAGTAGGCCTTCTGCCAGGCGCCGACCGAGCCGCCGCCGTGCAGGTTCAGAAGGAAGGTGACCTTCTCGCCCGGTTTGAGGTCGTCCGGATCGTCGAGGTAGAACTTACGGCCGGTCTTTTCGTCGACGGCGCTGATCGAGGGCATGCGCGCACTTCCTTCCGCTCTTATCTCTCGCTCGTCCTTCGATAGAAGCGGACAGGGCCTT
>DATGIN010000294.1:0-6877 GCA_035295705.1 Caulobacteraceae bacterium | reverse complement strand
TCGATCTGGCGGGCGAACATCAACCGGCCGGCCTCGCGCCAGAAGCGCGGGCCGCGCAGCGAGATGCGGCGTTCAAGCATGGGCATGGGGGGTCTCCGTGAATGCTGGCGGGGCCGGGCGCGCGTTTGCCTCGGCGAGCGCGCGTTCCAGGCGCGCGTTCTCGTCCTTGAGGGCGAGGTTCTCCGCCACCAGCCGCTCCAGCGGGCCCGTTCCCTGCCGGGCCACATCGAGGAACTTGCGCGCCGCTTCGCGCAAGGGCCGGGCGCCCATGCCCAGGTTGGCCAGCTGGGCGTCGTTCACCTGCGCCAGGTGCTCGACGGTGCGGATGTTGAAGTAGGCCAGCTCCTCAACCCGCGCGCGGGTCAGGCTGGAGTTCGGCCAGTCGGCCAGCGGCGTGCCTTCCAGCGGCGGCTCCTGGCCGGCGCGGAAGGCGGCGTACTCCTTGGGCCAGCGGGCCTTGTGCCCGTCGCTGACCGCCTCGACTGCCATCGAGCGGCGGTCGCCTGGGATGAGGATCTCGACGAACTCGCGATCCTCGTAGATCGGCCGGCCCGCCTCTTTCGATCGGAAGGGCAGGTGCACCGCCTCGGTCTTGAAGCGCGGGATCGCCGGTGGCTTGGGCCCGGACGGATCGCGGAAGTCGGTTTCACTCATAATGCGCCTTATACGGACTTAACTGCGGAGTATGCGGAGAAGACAAGAGACGCGGAGAGCCCCGGCCACTCCGCGCTCTCTCTTCGCGATCTAGTTCTGCTTGTTGAGGGTGGGCCAGTCCCAGTTCACGGTCACCATGTTGGTGACCGTGAAGGTGGTTCCGGCGGCCGTGCCGGTGGCGTTCTGCGGCGTGGCGTAACTGCCGGCGGTGTTGGTGCCGATGTCGATCGACCAGGTCGCGCCGCTGCGGCGGATGGCCGCGACGATGGCGTTGGCCGGCAGGTTGGTCCCGGTGATCACCTGGCCCAGCTGCAGGTCGTTGATCGACGCGATCCCGGTGATGGTGGGCGATCCGGAAACCGTGTTGCCGACGAAGGTGATCCCCGACGAGGCCTGGTAGGCGGAGCTGGGCGACACCGACTTCGCGCCCACGGTGGCGGAGGCCGGGAACTTCAGCTGGCCGGCGGTGGCCGTCGTCTCGCCAAAGCCGGTGGCCACCGAGGCGGCCGCGGTCTGCACCGCGACGCGGCCGGCGCGCTGGAACCATCCGAAGTAGCTGCCGACCGCCGTCTGCGGCGCCCAGACGTTCAGGACCACCACCTCCTGGTTCAGCACCGAGTTGGCGGTGGTGAGCAGGGTGGCGTTGTAGTCCTTGTCCAGCTGGTAGGCCTGGCCGGGCAAGAGGTCGGTGACGCCGGCCAGCGCCAGCTTGGCGTAGACGAACTCCGACCCCACGTCGCCGGAGACGACCATGCCCAGGCGCCAGGTCGGCTGGGGGGTCCCCTGGTTGGAGACGCCGGCCGCAACCTGTGGGCCATAGAGGATGCAGGGGTTGGCGCCCGGGTCGCTCCACACGCCTGAGCCGGTGGCGACGCCCTTGCCGAAGTCGCCCTGAAAAACAGTCATATCGCTCGCTCCTTCTAGGCGATCAGCACGCCCTGCAGCGAGGCGTTGGCCAGGGTGAGGTTCCCTGCCCAGACGATCAGCCGCACGGAGGCGTCCTGGTTGATGGAAGCGACCGTCTCGAGCGGAACCATGTTCCGCTTCGAGCTCGGCCGGTACTTGATATAGTCCGTGTTCAGAAAGTACATGTGGTTGGCCGGGCAGGCCGCGCCGATCGCGCCGTCGGCCACCACGTCGGCGCCCATGTACTTCAGCCGCTGGAAGCCGGCCTGGCCCTCGTCCTCGGACGCGATCCGCTGGATGGCCTGCAGGCTCGACCAATAGAAGTTGAAGTAGGCGTTGTCGGCGATGATCAGGTCGGCGACGTCGTTCTGGCGCTTGGTGGCCAGCCACAGCTGGTTCATGTAGCCTTGGATGTTGGCGGCCGAGACGGCGCCGCCGCCGTCGGCCACGCCGGAGAATTTCTGGTTGCGCCAGAACGGCCACTGGCTGCGGTCGATGCCGCCCACCACGCCGCTGGCCGGCGCGTCGGCGACCAACAGCTGAAGGCCGCCCACCTGCAGGCCGCCGTCGGCGGTGCCGTTGGAATAGAGATCGAACGACAGGTTGTTGGCCATCGTCTTCTCGGCGTTGGAAATGCGGCTTTCCAACAGGTCGATCACCTGCTCGTCGCCAGTGTTCTGCACGTCGATCTCGAGCCCGTTCCAGGTGACGGCGACCGCCACCTGCTTCCAGTCGAACTCGGCGGCGGTGAACACGTCCGAGGGCTGAATGTTCAGCACCTGGTAGCCGGCATAGCGCTGGTAGGTGCCGTTCTGGGCGTACTCCAGCTCCTGCACGATGGTGCGGCCGCCGCTGACCGGCTTGATCGAGCCCTTCTTCTTCATGCGCGACAGAAGGGCGTTGTTGTTGGTGACGTTGTCGGCCAGTTGGCCGCTGCGGTTGCGCAGGGTGGTGGTGACGATCTCGTTCAGATTGGGCGATGCCATGCCCGTTGGGTTCCTTTGCGTGGGTTAAGGGGTGTTCACGAGGCGTGGCTGAACGCGCGGCTCAGCTCGTCTCGAAGGGTGGGCGCCGGGCCCGCGCCCGCGGGCGAGGACCCCGGTTGCGGGGCCCCGGTGATGGAGCCGGCGGCGTGGCGGGCGGCGGCGGCCTTGGCGCGCCGCGCGGCCTCGTCGGCCGCTCGCCGCTCGCTTTCCTGCTGGCTGAGCAGCAGGGCGCGGATCTCGGGGTTGGCCCAGACGGCCTTGTCGTAGGCGTCCTTCAGGGTCGCGGCGCGGCCGGAGCGCAACAGGGCGGCCATGTCGGCCGCGACGTCGTCCAGGTGCGGATGCGCAGGATCGGCGCGAAAGGCGGCGATCTCGGCCTCGCGCCGTCCGGCCTCGGCGGCGTCGGCCGTCTGTTGCTGCGCGGCCAGTGTGCCCTGCAGCGCACGAACCTGTCTCGTTAGTTGCTGTAGAGCCGAATGGACGGGGGCGTCGGCGGGGCGCTTGGGAACGCGCCCCAGGCTCGCGGGGTTCACGCCGTATTGGCGCGCCAGGTATCCGAGGGCGTTGACCGGGTCCCGCTCCAGCATGGTCTGGGCGGTGAACAGCGCCTCGATCGCCCGCGCCTCATCCAGTCCTTGCAGGCGGATTCGGTCCATGTGCGGGGCGATGACCGCATCGAGGCGGTTCAGCCGCTCGCCCTGCTGGCGCCACTGGGCCTGGCCGCTCTCGATGTCCTGCTCCCGCCTCAGCACCTCCTGCTGAATGGCGGGGTCGAGGGTGGAGAAACGGGCCTTGGCCGTCGGGCTCCAGGAGATCGGCGGCCGCATAGCCTCGTTAGGGGTCGAACAGACGGGATCAACGGACTCTGTACCGTCACCTGCAGGACAGAGTTCGTCGTGTTTATGTCGGCCGCCAGCCTCTTCGGCCACCGGCGCGTCGACTTCGGTTTCGGGGCGGCCGGCAGCGAGAGCACTTGCTAGCACGTCGCGTAGCAACGGACCCGAGTGAGGGATGGTGTCGGTCTTGGGTTCAGTCATCGCTGTCTCAATGCCTCGATGGAGCGCCGGATGTCGGCACCGATGTTGGGTGGGAGAAGTTCGTCGGCCCGCGGTCTCCCGAAGCCTGAGCGGTCATCCCCGACGATCTGGCAGCCGGCGCGACGCACGCTGGCGTAGTAAGCGCTCTTCGAGTCGTACAGGCGCCCGTCCGCCATCGAGCGAAGCGGCGATATTTCATCCACTCGGACGGCGGGGCCGGGGAGTTCCGAGCGGGCTAGATTCTCCGTCGCGCAGTCCTGCGGCCACGCGTCAACGAGATGGAAGCCACGGCAGGCGCGACAGAGGCGAAAGCGCGCCATCAGCGCACTCTCCTGCAGCCGATGAAACCATACGCGCTGTCTGCGCTGCCTCCGGAGAATGTGGACAAAGCTTCAAGAAAGACGTTCGTACTCGTCGCGACGTTTATACGTATCGTGCCGACTGGAAACACTGCGCCCGTGCTAGTGAACGAAGTTGAAACCGCGAAATAGGCGCCAGAATTAGAGTTTCCGACGGGAGCGGTCGCTGATGTCGTGCTTATCCAGCCGGCTGCAGTTGATGTGGAGGCAGCGTTGATCTCGATTCCTACGTTGCCGCGACAGTCCCAATCACCTGCGGTCAGCGTGACCGACGTGATGTTCGCGGGACTGCTGGACGTGAGAGATATCGGAACGCCTGTGCCGACGTTTGCCGACACGAATTCCCCCACGCTCCCCGCCTGGGCGTTGTCGGCGGCGGTGGTGCCGAGGATGCCCTTGGTGGTCGACGGGGCGATCGGCCCGGCGAAGGTCGCCTTCTGGGTCGCATCGATGGTCAGCGCCGTCGTCTCGGCGTTCTGCGCCGATCCGGACGATCCGGCGGCGGCGGTCTGGAACACCAGTGCGCCGCCGGCGCCGGTTCCGGTGCCTTTCGACCCGGCCAGGGTGAAGGCGGTGCCGGCGGTGTTCGATGTACCCGCCGCCACGTTCTGGGCACTGAGCGTCATCGCGGTGGGGGCCGCCGCATCCGGCGGGCCGACCTGCACCTGCGCGGCGGAGACGTTGGTGATGGGCAGGCAGCCGAACGCGCCGGCGTTGTTGTACTGGGCCGCGCCGGCGGTGGTCGTGCAGGGCGGCGTCCCGGCCGAGAACGGCCCCTGGGTCGCGCCGCCGATCTGGCAGAAGAGGCCAGCCGCCGTGGTCCAACAGTCGCCGTTCGCCGGCGCGGTGGGCGCGACCCCTTGCGGGATGTTCAGCGGCGCGCCCGACGTGGCGCTGGCGAACAGCGTCACCTTGGCGTTGAAGGCGCTGGTCCCATTGAAGGCGCTGGTCCCGTTGAACGTGTCGGCCCCGCTGAAGGTGTTGGCGGCGCCGAAGGTCGCGCCGGCGCCGAAGGTGGTGGCGGCGTTGAACGTCTGCGCCCCGCTCCAGGTGTTGGTCCCGTTCAGGAACGGCAGGTTCGCGCCCGCGGTCCCGGTGTTCTGGGTCGCCGCCGTGCCGAGGCCGAGGTTGTTGCGGGCGCTGGCGGGCGAGGGAACGTCGGCCAGGTTGTTGCCGGTCAGAAGGAAGGTGCCGCCCAGCGCCGACTGCATCAGCGCGGTGACCACGCTCCACTGCACCGACTTCATCGGCCCGCCGGCGGGGTAGACCAGCATCAGGTCGCCGCCGCCGACGCTGGTGGCCTGGGTCAGTTCGTCCGGCGTGAGGTTGGCCGCAGCCGCCGGCTGGGCCGCCAGCGCCGCGGCCAGCGCGGCGGCGCCTGAACGAAGAACGCCGCGACGGCGGACGGGGTGTTTCATGCCGCGGAGTATGCGGGCCGCGCGGCCGCGCTCAGGATTCGGCTGAGCGGAACCTGGGCCGCGGCCTGGGCGCCCCATGCGGTCGAAACCCGCCGCCGTTGGCAAGCGTGGCGTGGGCGGGCGGCGCGGCGTATCCTCGACGCATGACCCGAGTTGTCGCCTCCGCCATGGACGCAGACGGCAATGTCATTGCCTGCGCCGTCGAGGAAGACGCAGACGGCGCGACGGCGACGCGGCGCGCCAACGAACCGATGCGAAAGCAGCTCGAAGCCCGCGAGGCTGGGCTGGAGCCCGAGGTGGACGACCCTGATGCCTAGGCGCGGTCGCGGAGAGAAGCGCCCCCATCGACGCGATCGGCGCGGGCGCCCCGCCGACTTCTAGGAGCCCCCCATGGCGGATCGACCCTGGTTCCGTGCTCGCACCAGCGGACTTGGCTGGACCCCGATCACATGGGAAGGCTGGGCGGTCACCATGGCGGGGATGGCGATCGCGATGGCGCTGAGCCTGGCCGCGATCGCTCTCTTCCTCGCCCAACACGGCTGACGCCGCGCCGGCGGCGGCCAAACCAAAAGCGCCTCGCGCACCAGTGCGCGAGCGCGCTGGCCAAGGGGCCCCGCGGGGGCTCGCTCAGTGCCGGATGATGTTGGTGCAGGGGCCGCGGATCTCGTCAGACGCATCGGCCTCGACCAGGAGGATCGCTCCCTTGGCCGCGCCCCCGCAGATGACCGTTTCCGCGCAGCCGTCCCAGGCGTTGATCGAGACCAGCTTGGCCGGTCCGGTCTCGATCGTCACGCCGGCCGGCGCGCAGGGCGAGGCGTGATAGCCGCCGCCGTTGTACCCATGCCAGGCCCCGTTCTGCTTGAACCTGAAGTCGAGGGTGGAGATCGAAGCGGCCGGGCATTCGATGCCGTTGCCCGCGCCGTTGACGTGGCAGGGGCCAAGCGACAGCACCGGCGTCGGCGCCAGGCCGTTCATGGCGACGATCTCGTAGGACGGCGTCTCGTTCGAGGAGCCGCCGCTCGTGACGTACACCAGGCTGATGATGGCCTGGTCGGAGTCGATGTCGATGACGAGACCCGTGGACTCCTGCGAGACGCTCACGCCGTTGGCGGCCAGCGCCGGCCCGGCGGCCAGCGCCAGCGCGGCAAGCGCAGCGGCGGCTGATATGACGGAGCTTCTGGCCATGTCACCCCGGGCCGCCGGTGGGGTCGCCGTAGTCGTGGCGACTTTCCGGCGTGGGCCGTTCTTGCAGCATCCGCCGGTACCACGGCTGGTCATTGTACCGCCGCAAGTCTTGCAGGTACCGGCCGCGGTCGCGTTCGGGATCGTTGTAGGGCTTGCCGTTCTCACCGTAGGGCATCCCCTCCCGGTAGATGTAGGAATCCGGCGCGGAATGGTTGTGGCCGTGATGGTGGCGCTCACCCGACGAGCCGTTGTGGTCCGACGCGCCTCCGGTTCCGCAAGCCTGGGCGGCGCCGGCGACCGCAGCGGCCGCGAGCACCAAGGCGAGCGAGGGG
>DATGIN010000293.1:0-6195 GCA_035295705.1 Caulobacteraceae bacterium | reverse complement strand
ATCCAGACAAAAATCGATCCGGTGCAAGCGGCAGACACCGACTTGTCGCGGAATCACCTCTATCGTTGGCGGGCGCGGGGCCTTAAGAACCCCGCATCTTGCGTTTCGCCGCCAGCCCTAGAGGGAGCGCCGTCTTCAGTTCCGCCCGCCGCGCGACAGCCGGGAAGGCCTCGAACCGAGGGAGGCCCGGCGATGCAGGTGCTTAAGCAGCCGCCGTCCGGGTGGCCGGCGCTGGTGCTGAACGCCGACTACCGGCCGCTCAGCTACTATCCGCTGTCGCTGTGGCCCTGGCAGGAAGTGATCAAGGCGGTCTTCCTCGACCGCGTGGACGTGGTGTCGACCTACGAGAAAGTCGTCCACTCGCCGTCGTTCGAGATGCGCCTGCCGAGCGTCGTCTCGCTCAAGCAGTACATCGTCCAGGATCGGCCCCCGGCGTTCACCCGCTTCAACCTCTTCCTGCGCGACGCCTTCTCCTGCCAGTACTGCGGCTCGGGCGACGATCTCACGTTCGACCATCTTGTCCCGCGCTCGCGCGGCGGGCGGACGACCTGGGAGAACATCGTCACCGCCTGCGCACGCTGCAACCTGGCGAAAGGCGGGCGGACGCCGGGCGAGGCGCGCATGCGCCCGCAGCGACCGCCGCACCGGCCGAACATGTACGAGCTGCAGGAGCACGGGCGGCGGTTCCCGCCGAACCACCTGCACGAAAGCTGGCTCGACTACCTCTACTGGGACATCGAGCTGGAGGCCTGACGGCGGCTCGCGCTCTGGGCCGCTCGTCCCATGGGCCCCGTCCAGCACGCTCGGGTCGCGCATGCGACACGTCGGCGGCGCTGTCAGCCGAGCTTGAGCTTGGTCGCCGATTCGAACGCGTAGGGCGGCAGGTAGAGGTTCTTCGGCGCCGGGCCGGCGCGGATGCGCCCAGCGGTGTCGTAGACGGACCCGTGGCACGGACAGAGCCACCCCCGATAGGGGCCCTGTCCGAAATCCGGAACGCAACCCAGGTGGGTGCAAACGCCGATCACGACGAGCCACTCCGGCATGCCCGGCTTGTGCCGCGATGCGTCCGTGGCCGGATCGCGCAAGGGCGCGTGGTCGTCGCGCACCGCCGCGGCGATCTCGGCCGGCGTGCGGTGGCGAACGAACACCGGCTTTCCCTGCCATTTCACCGTGATCTGCTGGCCCAGCGCGACCTTGCTGAAGTCCACGTCGATCGATGCCAGCGCCCGCGTATCGGCGCTCGGATTCATCTGATCGATCAGCGGCCAGGCGGCCGCCGCCGCACCGCCCAAGGCAGCCGCGCCGGCCGCGATGTGAATGAAGTCGCGGCGCGTTCCGCGCGGCCAGGCCGGGATATCTTCGGCTGCGACGGTCGCCGTCACGGGCGTCTCCCATAAGGCCCCGCCCACCGCGCAATATAGTCATGTTGTGACATAAATTCGAGTCTGCTACGAGGCGCGCGGTCGAGCGGCCCCGACGAGAGAGGTCGCCAGCGCATGTCGCTTCGAGGGCGGCGGTGCGGACGCCCAACGCTCGGAGCGCGAGATGACTTCGCCGACAGCCGCGACAGCCCCGCTATCGGCAGGGACCCCCGTCGCCAGCGTGCTCGCGGCCGAGGAAAGCCGTCGCCTGCCGCTGGTGGTCATCTCCCTTCTGGCGCTCGCGCTGGGGGTGGTGACGGGGGTCGGGGCTGTCGCCTTTCGCGACCTGATCGGCCTGATCCACAACCTGGCTTTCGCCGGCGTCTTCTCGGTCCGCTACGACGCCAATGTCTTCACGGGCCCAGCGCCTTGGGGCGCAGGCGTCATCCTCGTGCCCGTGCTGGGCGCCGTCGGCGTCACCTGGCTGGTCTCCAGCTTCGCGCCCGAGGCCAAGGGGCACGGCGTGCCCGAGGTGATGGACGCGATCTACCACAAGGGCGGCGTGATCCGCCCCGTGGTCGCGGTCGTGAAGTCGCTCGCTTCGGCGCTCGCCATCGGGTCCGGATCGTCCGTCGGCCGCGAGGGTCCGATCATCCAGATCGGTTCGGCGCTCGGCTCCACGCTGGGCCAGGTCGTGCGCATGCCCGCCGGCCAGCGGATCGCGCTGGTCGCCGCTGGCGCCGGGGCCGGCATCGCCGCCACGTTCAACACCCCGATCGGCGGGGTGATGTTCGCCATCGAGCTCATGATGCCCGAGGTGAGCGTCGATACCTTCCTGCCGGTCGCGATCGCCACCGGCGCCGCCACCTTCGTTGGCCGCTGGGCGCTGGGCGACGCGCCCGCCTTTCACGTCCCGCCGATCCAGGCCCTGACCACGGACGCGGGCGCGCTGGTCGTCCTGATGCTCTTCGCCGTGCTCGGCGCGTTGACCGGCGCCGCGGCGGCGGGTTTCACGCGCGGTCTGCACCTTTTGGAAGACGTCTTCGACCGCATCGGCTCGCGCTACCTGCGCCACATGCTCGGCATGCTGATCGTCGGCGTTATGATGTACGCGCTGTTCCTCGGCTTCGGGCAGTACTACGTCGACGGCGTCGGCTATGCGACGGTCCAGGCGGTGCTGATGGGCCGGCTCGGGGTCTTCTGGATGCTGGGGCTGCTCTGCCTCGCCAAGGCGTTGGCGACCGGCGTCAGCCTGGGCTCGGGCTCCTCCGGCGGCGTCTTCTCGCCCTCGCTTTTCATGGGCGCGACGTTGGGCGGCGCGTTCGCGGCCGCCTTCAACGCGCTCGGGCTGCCGCTGCACCTCAGCGCGCCGGCCTTCGCCATGGTCGGCATGGGCGCGATGGTAGGCGGGGGCACCGGCGCGGCCATGACCGCCGTCGCCATGATCTTCGAGATGACGCTCGACTACTCGATCGTCATGCCGATGATCGTGGCGGTCGCGATGAGCATCGGCGTGCGGCGCGTGCTGTCGTGGGAGACGGTCTACACCGCCAAGCTGGTGCGGCGCGGTCAGGCGATCCCCAAGGCGCGGCACGCCAACATGTTCATGGTGCGCCCCGCGCGGGACGTGATGGTGAGCGACGTCCAGGTGCTGCCGGCCGAGATGAGCTTCGACGCCTACCTGCGCCAGCCGGAGCATGCGGGCCGCATGCGCCACGTGGTGGTCGAGCGACACGGGCGGATCTACGGGGTCCTGCGCGTCAACACCGGCATCCGGCGCGGCCTGGAGGCGACGCAGACCGGCGTCACCCTCGGCGACGTCGCCAGCCTCAACTTCACCGTGGTCGGCGAGGACGACGTGGCGTTCGACGTCATTCGCCGCATGTGGCGCAAGGGCGCGATGATGGCGGTCGTCGTGCGCGGGCGTGGGGTGCCGCGCGGCCGCGACGTCGTCGGCGTGATCACCAAGGAGCATGTGGCGGACGCAGTCGCCGACAGCGTCAAGATCTACCCGCAATAGGCCTGGACGTCGGCCGCTGGCGGGGCGCGACCCGATCCCCTTCGCCGACGGCGAAAACGGCGGCCCGCTTAAGCCCGCAGCTCCGCCGTCGGCGCGGCCGCATGGCCCGCGGCCTCCCGCCACATGGCCCAGACGCAAGGAGCGTCCGGATCCGCGCGGTACTGCTTGATCACCTCGAACCCGTGGCGGCGGTAGAAGGCGACGTTCCGCTCCGTCGCTGTCTCGAGGAAGGCCGGCGTTCCCGCCGCATCCAGGCCATTCAGGCGCGCCTTCAGCAGCCGCGAGCCGATCCCGTGGCCCTGCGCCGCCGGCGTCACGCCCAGGAACCAGAGGTAGGCGTGCGGCCGCTGCATCGGGTGCGCCCGGTCCATCACGCCGCGCAGGTGCGCCATGCGCATGAACCGGGCCCACGAGCCGGTGAGGCGGATGAGCATGGGCAGCGCGCGAAGCTCCTGCATCGGCGTGTTCGGCCCGAGCTCGTGCGAGCCCATCCAGACAGCCGCGGCGCCGCCGCTGGCCGGCCGCAGCATCTCGCCGCCGCCCGGCGCGATCAGCTCGCGCAGCAGGTGGCGGAAAAAGGCGAGCCGAGCGGCGTCGCGCCGGCTGTCGGGACGACAGAACCAGTCGAACAACGGGTCGCTGGCGAACGCGTCCGCAAGGTCGCGCGAAACCGCATCGACATCGCCGGCGCCCGCTCTGACCGGGGTCTCCGCTTCGCGGCGCATGCGCTCGACGTCCATGCCGCCCCCACGCCGCCGGCGCCTCAGAGCTTCTCGCTGACCCTGATGGCCGCGCGGCAGCCGGCGCGGATCACCGCGGCCAGCAGGGGATAGGCCGGCGCATCGCGCGCGCCTTCTTCGACCGCCAGGTCGCGGTGGCGGAGCTCGTCGGCGCGGAAGCGGGCGAGGTCCGCCGCCAGCTCGGGCTCGCGGTCGCCCAGCTCGTCGATCTGATCGGCGTAGTGCGCCTCGATCACGTCTTCGACCGCTTCGGTGCAGGCGTGCGCGGCCGCCTCGCCCATCAGGGCGGTCGTGGCGCCGAGCGCAAACGCGGCGGCGCGCCAGAGCGGCGCAAAGAGGGTCGGCCGCACCTTTTGCGCGACCAGGCGCTCGTTGAAGGCGGCGAGATGCTCGGCTTCGTGCGCCTGCATCCGCTCGAGCTGGCTCTTGATCCGCCCGTGGGCGCCGGCGCGGGAGAACACCGCCCGCTGGGCGCGGTAGATGGAAACGGCGGCGAGCTCGCCCGCGTGGTCGACGCGCAGCATCTCCGCCATCCGTTGGCCCGAGGCGCCCCCGGGGCGGGGAGGAATCGGCCTGCCGCTCATGCCTTCCGCTCCCGCGCGACCCAGGCCGCGGTCCATGCGGCGAGGCCGGCGGAGATCAGCGTGTTCCACCCGGCCATCGAGATGCCGAGCAGGCGCCAGGCGGCCTCGTCGCAGCGCGGGATGTTGAAGCGCCCCCCTCGCATGAGGCGGCCGAGCGCGGCGGCGCTCACCGGCCCCGCGCCCCCGGTGCACGCCTGCGGGCCTGGCCACCAATGCCACTCGACGCCGGCGTGATATCCCGCGATCAGCGCGCCGCCGAGGAAGATGATCGCCAGGACCGCGCCGAGCCAGGGCGCGAACGTCTTCAGCTGGTCGAGGCGGCTCGAGACCAGCGCCAGCGCCGCGACGGGAATGGCGATGAAGTAGACCTCGCGCTGCAGGTGGCAGAGCTCGCAGGGCTGCAAGCCCCCGAACACCTGGAACGCGTAGGCGCCGGCGAGCACGACGATCGAGATCGCCAAGGCCAGCGCCGGCCAGTTGCGCAAGATGAGGCCTGCAATCGGACGCATGTCGCCAGCGTATGCGGAAAATCAAACGCCGCCAAAGCGGCGGAGGACGAGGACGGCGGCGATGATCGCCGCGATGCCGGCGGCGGCGATCCAGTAGAAGTAGCGGTCGATGATCGCTTTCGCCTTCGGATGCTGCAACAGCGCGGCCTCGGCGAAGAACCGGCCGCCCCGGGTCACCGCCGAGGCGCCGACAAAGATAGGGAAACTGAAGTGCGCGAGCCCGGAGGCCAGCGTCACCAGCATGTAGGGCACCGGCGTCAGGCCCTTGATGAGGATCACCGCCAGGCCCCACTGGGCGAACCAGGCGTGGAACGCGGCCAGCGCGTTCGCGTGGCCCGAAAACGCCAGGATCTGGTTGCCCAGCCCGGCGACGAAGAACCCGATGGCGTAGCCGATCATGCCGCCCGTCACCGAGCCGGCGGTGCAGACGCCGGCGTAGAACCAGGCGCGCTCGCGCCTGGCCAGCACCATCGGCGCCAGCATCAGGTCCGGCGGCGCGAACGGAAACGTCGCCTCGACCATCGCGACGCCCGCCAGGGCCGGCATGGCGAACGGCGTCGCCGCCAGGCGCAGGATCCAGTCGTAGAGGGAGCGGAGCATCGGCGGCCGCGCGTCTAGCAGCGTTCGCTCCTACGTCCTAGCGCCCGCACAGCCGCAGCGGCTGCGCAGAGGGGCGGCCGAGGTCGGATTTGAACCACGGGCGGCCAACGGACTCCTGGTGCACTCGCGCCAAGGGCATGATATTGAAAAATTGGGGATTTCCTGCTCGCTAAAGCCGCGGCGAACGGGCGTTGGGCGCGCTCGATTTGCCCGTGGCTCGCCCGCCTCATCGTCGCCGCGGCCACCCGCCGGCGCCGGCCCTTGAAACCTCGCGGTTCAGTTCCAAAATCAATCGCGCTCCGCCCGCGACCGCGGCGGCAAGTTGGAGAAAGGCAGGCAGACTTCGGGAGGCAAGCCATGCGTTTGGCGACGTCGGAGAGC
>DATGIN010000292.1:0-3015 GCA_035295705.1 Caulobacteraceae bacterium | reverse complement strand
GTGCGCCCCGGCCACGAGCAGCTCGGCCAGATGGGCGTTGGCCCAGCCGTCCGCTATGGCGGCGAGGGCGGCGAGCCGACGCTGCAGCACGTCGGGGCGATCAACGACTACGGCACCGGCCTGATGGGCGCCTATGCGGTGGCGCTTGCCCTCTACCATCGCGAGCGGACTGGGGAGGGCGGCCACGTGTGGACCTCGCTGGCCCACACCGCCCAGATCCTGCAGTCGCCGTTCTTCTACGACTACGCCCAGCGCGCGCCAAGGGACGAGGCGAGCGGCCAGGACGCCTTGGGCGCCTCGGCCCTGCAGCGCTACTACGCGACCAGCGACGGCTGGATGTTCTTCGGCGCCGCGCCGGAGCAGGCGAGCGCCATCGCCGGCGTCGAGGGCCTTGAGGGGTTCCCCGTGGGCGCCCCCGACGCGGAGCGCGCGGCGTTCCTCGAACGCCGGCTGGCGTTGCAGCCGGCCTCGGCGTGGACCGCGCGACTGGGCGCGGCGCGGATCGGCGCGCACGCGGTCGAGACGCTGGAGCGCGTCATGGCGGACGGCTGGGTGCGCGATCATGGCCTGATCATCAGCCGCGAGCATCGCGGCATCGGTCTCATCGATCAGGCAGGCCCCCCGCCGCGCCTGTCGCGCACCCCGGTGACGCCGGGGTGTCCCGCGCCGCCAATCGGCGCCGACGGCCGCGACATCCTTACCGAGCGGGGTCTCGATGCCGACGGCCTCGCCGCCGCTGGAGCCGTGGTGCTCGCCTGATGCCGGCGCTGGACGAGCGCGCGCTGGGCGACCTGCAGGCGCTTCTGCCGGTGCTCTTGCGGTCGATGGAGGGGCTGGGGTTCCTCGCGCGCCACTTCCATCCGCCCAGCTTCCAGACGGTGCTGCAGGCGGTCGGCGCCCCTGACGAGGAGCTTGGCCGATTGCGCCCTTGCCTGGACGCGTGGCCCGAGGATCTCGCAGCCGTGCGCGAGTGCCTGGCCGGCGCCGCCGACCTGACGCTCGAGGGCTACGCCGCGCTGCGCGCCGCCTCGGCCGAGCCGGACGGCATGCGCAGCGTCTACCGCGCGCTCGGCCGGCTGCCGCGGGCGCAGGAGGCGCTCTATCCGCTGGCCGCCAACCTGCCGCCGGTCAGCCGCTTCTTCCTCGGCCCCGACAAGCGCGGCGACGAGGCGGTGCTGACGTCGCTGGCGCAGGCGGGCCAACGTGATGACGCCGGCGTCTTCCACGTCGACAACGAGCCCGGGACCCGCGGCGGCTTCTCCGTCTACGTCCCCGAGACCGTCGCCGACAAGCCGATGCCGGTCGTGATGGCGCTGCACGGCGGCGCGGGAAACGGCCGCTCGTTCCTCTGGACCTGGGTGCGCGACGCGCGCGGCCATGGGGCGATCGTCATCTCGCCGACGGCGATCGGCGACACCTGGGCGCTGATGGGCGACGACGTCGACACGCCGAACCTGATGCACGCGCTGGACCAGGTCGCCGAGCGCTGGCCGGTCGACCGCTCGCGGCTGTTGCTGACCGGCATGAGCGACGGCGGCACCTTTTCCTACGTGAGCGGGCTGACGGCGGACTCGGCGTTCACGCACCTTGCGCCCATCTCGGCGGCCTTCCACCCGATGCTGGCGGCGATGAGCGGCCGCGAGCGGCTGAAAGACCTGCCCATCCAGATCACCCACGGCCGGCTCGACTGGATGTTCTCGTTCGCCATGGCGCGGGAAGCGCGCGATGCGCTCGCCGCTGCCGGCGCGGCGGTGACCTACCGCGAGCTCCCCGACCTCAGCCACACCTACCCGCGGGAAGTGAACGCCGAGCTGCTGGAATGGCTGGCGCGCTAGCGGCGACTGGCTGCTGAGGCGGATCGTTCCCCACACGGCGTGCGGCGATCGGTTGCCCCGGCGTGAGGCTTTTAGGGCCGCATCGTGCGCGCTACCCTCTACGCGCTGCAACGAAGAGGCGAGGACGAGGGACATGGCCGACGACGCCGGCGAGCTCAAGCTGGAGACCTTCCGCGCGGAGGCGCGCGAGTGGCTCGAGGCCAACTTCCCGAAGTCGCTCCGCGGCAAAAGCGTCATGGAGCTCATCGACGGCCCCGAAGCCGGCGGCGATGCGAAGCTGTGGCGCGAGCGGATGGGCGCCAAGGGCTGGGGCACGCCGACGTGGCCGACCGCGTATGGCGGCGGGGGCCTCACAAACGCCGAGGCGCGCGTGCTGCAGCAGGAGATGGCCAGGATCGGCGCCTACAATCCCATCGCCGGCGGCGGCATGGGCGTGACCATGATCGGCCCGACGATCCTCGACTACGGCACCGAGGAGCAGAAGCAGCGGCACATCCCGCCGATCGTGAAGGGCGAGGTGCGCTGGTGCGTGGGCTATTCCGAGCCCGGCGCCGGCTCCGACCTCGCATCGCTGCAGACCAAGTGCGAGGACGCGGGCGACCACTGGCGGGTCAACGGCTCGAAGATCTGGACGAGCGGCGCGCAATACTCCGACTGGTGCGGCGCGCTGGTGCGCACCGACACCGCATCGAAGCACGAGGGCATCTCGTTCCTGCTCATCCCCATGCATCAACCGGGCGTCGAGACGCGGCCGATCAAGCTGATCGCCGGGGCCTCGCCGTTCTGCGAGACCTTCTTCACCGACGCCAAGGCGGCGAAGGACGACATGCTGGGGCCGCTGAACGGCGGCTGGACGGTCGGCAAGCGCCTCCTGCAGCACGAGCGCGCGAGCCAGACCGGCGGCGGCAATCCGATGGCCGGCGGCCGCGCCGAGGCGCTGCACGACATGGCCCGCCGCTATGTCGAGCTCGATGACGACGGCCGCATCGCCGACAAGGGGCTTCGGACCCGCATCGTGCATAACCAGATGGACGGACATGCGCACAACCTGACCATCGCCCGCGTGCGCGCCGAGGCGAAGAACGACGGCGCGACGGTCACCGCTTCGATCCTGAAGAACTCGGCCACCAACGTGGCGCAGGGGCGCGCGGAGCTCACGCTCGAGATCATGGGTCACCAG
>DATGIN010000291.1:0-8391 GCA_035295705.1 Caulobacteraceae bacterium | reverse complement strand
GCCTCGATTTCCTGCGCGATCAGGTGCGTTTTCGGGTGCCGAGCGCCGCGCAGGCGTGACGACGCTCAGTCGTCGCGGTGGACCTTGATGTAAGGCTGACCGTCGATGTTCATCACATAGCTGCCCAAGGCGCCGTGGCGGATCTTGACCCGCGAGCCTGGGTGCGGCGGCCGGCTGAGCGTCTCGTCGTCGATCTGCCGCCAGCGGGCGCCTGAGTCCAGCACCACGATCCAGCGGTCGTCGGCGTTGCGGTAGGCGTCGGCCACCGTCGCGGTGAGGCTGTTGACCTCGTCGTTGGCGAGCGCCCGGTCGAACACCGAGAGCGCGCTCAGGTTGAACCCAAACGCCTGCCGGCGCGCGGCGCGGGCCTGGGCGCGGTCCACCACGACCACGTCGCCCTTGGCCTCGGCCTGCTCGAGCGCATCGGTCGCTTTGTCGTAGCAGTCCAGGCGCGCGGTCGGGTCGGCGATCGAGCGGCAGGCGCTGAGGTCCTTCATGACCGTGGCCCGGCCCGCAAGGGCGATCGAAGGCGCTGCGAGGGCGGTCGGCGCTGCGGCGACCGACAGCAATGCGGCGACGAAGAGCGGCTTGGCAGGCATCCCGATCACGATCCCCCTCGAAGAGCACGGCGTCCCTCGCATGATCTTGGCGCCTGAAGGCAAGCGCGCGCCAGCCAAGACCGGGCCACGATGGCGCGCATGACAACGCTGTGACACGAATGCGACACCGGTGTCACTTTTTGACGTTACACTGTACACGACGATTGACCTTAGCCGTTTTGGGCCGGAAGCATCCCCGTAATCGGGCTCGGCTTACCGCTGGGCCAGGGCAAAATCCACGGTTTGGCGGCGGCCGCTCTCGCTCGGCGGGCGCCTAAAGGGGCGAAAGACATGAAGTTGATGACGACGCGCGAGCGGTTGCTCGCGTCGACCATGATCTGTGGGGTCATGGCGATTGCCGTAGCGACACCTGCACTGGCGCAGACCGGTACGCCGCCAGCGCCGTCGTCGGACAAGGACAACGTGGTCGTCGTGACGGGGTCGCGCATCCCGCAGTCGGCCAACGTGCGCAGCGTCAGCCCGGTGCAGACGGTCAACAACACCGAGCTGAAGCTGAGCGGCGCCACGAACGTCGAGAATCTGCTGAACGAGCTGCCTCAGGTCTATACGAACCAGAGCGAGGGCGCGTCGAACGGCGCGAGCGGCACCGCCACCGTCAATCTGCGCGACCTTGGGCCGCCCCGCACGCTGGTGCTCGTCGACGGGACGCGCATGCCGCCCGCCGACGTCGTTGCGCCTGCCGCCGACCTCGACCAGGTCCCTTCGGCGCTCGTCCAGCGGGTCGAGGTGCTGACCGGCGGCGCGTCCTCGGTCTACGGCTCCGACGCCGTCGCCGGCGTCGTCAACTTCATCATGATGCACGACCTGGAAGGCGTGCGGATCGATGCGGAGTATGGCTTCGACAACCACCACCAGCAGAACCCCGACAACATCGACGCCGAGCTGCGCCGCAACCATTTCGCCATTCCGGACGACAAGACCGACGGGTTCACCAAGGACGTCACGCTCGCGGTCGGCGTGAACGCGCCGGACGGCAAGGGCAACATCGAAGTCTATACGGGGTACCGGACGATCGACGCCGTCCTTGAGGCGGCGCGCGACTTCTCCTCCTGCTCACTCATCACCAACAACACCACCAACACCCACATCTGCGTGGGCTCCGGGGGCACGACGCCGCAAGGCAAGTTCACGCGCGTGGACATTCCCGGGCAGCCCAACTTCCACGGCACCCCGACCGGCTTGGCGCCGGGCTCGGGGCCGGCGTTCAACTTCGCGCCCTTCAACTACCTGCAACGGCCCGACGAACGCTACGAAGCGGGCTACTTCGCGCACTACGATTTCAACGATCATATCTCGGTCTATTCGAGCCTGATGTTCTCGGACAACCGAACCTTCGCGCAGATCGCCCCGAGCGGCCTGTTCTACGGATCTGCCTTCCTGAAGGTGAACTGCGACAACCCGTACCTCGTCGCCGCCGGCGGGGTGGCCGACTTCTGCGCCGGGCTGCCGGCGAACGGCATCACCACATTGTTCGTCGGCCGCCGCACGGTCGAGTTGGGCGACCGAACGGACGATCTCGAGCATATCGCCTACCGGATCAACCTCGGGGTGCGGGGCGACATCAACGATGTGTGGAGCTACGACGCTTACGCTCAGTACGGCGACACCATCTACCAGGAGCGCTACACCGGCGAAGTCTCCAAGATCAGGTTCCAGAACGCGCTTCTGGCGACCAGCACGACCCAGTGCGAAAGCTCCGACCCGGCCTGCGTCCCGATCAACATCTTCCAGTCCGGCGCGCTCACGCCGCAGATGGCCAACTACATCTCGGGCACCGGCGAGAAGGAAGGTTCTGCAATCGAGCAGATCCTGAACGCGTCGGTCACCGGCGATCTAGGCAAGTATGGGCTCAAGACACCCTGGGCCTCGACCGGCGTCGGGGTCGCGCTCGGCGTTGACTACGTGCGCGAGCAGATCGACCTCAGCCCGGACCAGGAATTCGTCACCGGCGACCTCTCCGGGCAAGGCGGCCAGACTCCCCCGGTGCACGGCGCGTACGAGGTGACGGAAGGGTACGCCGAACTCCGCGTCCCGATCGCCAATCACCAGCCGTTCGCCGACCTCCTGCAGCTGGAAGCGGGCTACCGCTACTCCGACTACTCGAACATCGGAGGCACCAACACCTACAAGATCGGGGGCGAGTGGGGCCCGATCCCGGACATCCATTTCCGCGCCAGCTACAACCGCGCCGTGCGCGCGCCGAATACCGTCGAGCTCTTCTCGGCCCCGGCGTTCAAGCTGTACGGGGGCCAGGACCCCTGCTCGGGTCCAACGCCGGCCGCCAGCCTTGCCGCCTGCACGGCCCAAGGGGTCGAGGCGAACATCGGCGGCGGCGTTGGCGCCAATGGCCGCACCGCCTACGGCTTCGTGCTTTCGTGCCCGGCGGCGCAGTGCACCAATCTGACGAGCGGAAATCCGCATCTCGGACCCGAGACGGCCGACACCTATACCGTTGGCGCGGTCATCACTCCGACCTTCTTCCGCGGCTTCACCGCGTCCGTCGACTACTTCCACATCGATGTGGAGAACCTGATCGGTTCTTATGGCGCGGCGCAGATTATGAACGAGTGTGTCAACGAGTATAACACCGCCAATGGCCAGTTCTTCTGCTCGTTCATTCACCGCGACCCGGTGACAAATACGATCTTTACCGGCACCACCATTACGAACCTCGGCAACCTGCAGACGATGTTCGGCAATGGCTCGATCAACAACTTCAATACCAACACCGGTTTCGTCAAGACGTCGGGCCTCGACATCAACGCCGCCTACAACACCCGGTTCAAGGACTGGGGCATGGGCGACTGGGGTTCGATCGGCTTCGACTTCTCGGGCACCTACACCTTCACGTTCGACGTCGAGCCTTCGCCGAAGATCGGTCACTTCGATTGTTCCGGCTTCTACGGGGCCGTCTGCTCGAACTCGATCATCAACGCCGAGGTCGGCGGGCCAATTCCGAAGTGGCGCCACAAGTTCCGCGTCACCTGGGGCACGCCGTGGGACAATGTCAGCCTGTCGCTGCAGTGGCGCTACATCTCGGCGGTCGAACCGGATTTCCTGAGCTCGAACCCAATCCTGCACCAGTGCCCGCTGTCGGGCTACGTCGGTTGCGTCGGCAACAGCATTGTCGACAACGTCGACAAGATTCCGGCCTTCAACTACATCGACCTCGCCCTGCTCTGGCGCGTGAAGAACGGGGTCACCTTGCGGGCCGGCGTCAACAACCTGTTTGACAAGGACCCGCCGCTCGTCGACACCTCGAATATCGGCCTGTCGTCACCGCCGGTCGGGAACGCCAACACGTTCCCTGGCGTGTACGACAGCTTGGGCCGCGTGATCTTCGTCGGCATCACGGCCGACTTCTAAGGGCCATTTCGGAGGCCTACTCTATCGGCGGCGGCGCCCCGACCGGCCCGCCGCCGACTTCTTTGGGCGTGGGGCCGTGACCGATACCGCCGCCATCCTTCGCGACGTCGTAGCAGCGGTCCGCGCTCCCGATCTTGAGCGTGCTATCGACCTGGCGGAGCGAGCGCTGGCGGACGGCGTCGAGCACGCCCTATTGCTGAACCTGCAGGCGCACCGTCTGGAACAACGCGGCCGGCTCTCCGAGGCGCTGGCGAACCTCGAGCGCGCGCGGGCGCTTTCGCCGACCGACGTCCCCACACTGAACGCGCTGGGACTCTGCCTGGCCCGCCTCGAGCGCCACCAGGAAGCCATGCTGGCGTTCGAGCAGGCGGTGGCAAGCGACCCGACTTTCGCTCCGGCCCAGTTCAACCTGGGTTGGACGGCCGAGCTGGCCGGAGAGATCGACAAGGCCAAAGCCGCCTTTGAACGTGCGCTCGCGTTGACGCCGGGCGACCAGGCGCCGCTCGCCCGCCTGGCCTTTCTGGCCGCCCGCGGTGGCGATTGGGCCGCGGCCGGGGCGCTTGCGGACAAGGCGCTGGCCGCCGCTCCGGACCAGCCACTCGCCGCGATCGCCAAGGCCTGGGCGGACCTCGCGGGCGGCTCTTTCGCAGCCGCGGAGCAGCGGCTGCGAGCGGTGCTGGCGCTGCCGGGGCTTCCACCTTTGGACTCTGCTCTTGCGCGTGGCCTCCTCGGCGACGTGCTGGACGCGACCAACCGCCCGGCGGATGCGTTCGCCGAGTTTGCCGCCGCCAACGCCGCGCTGCAGGCGCTCTACGCGGACCGTTACGCTGCGGTCGGGCAGGAAACCGCCGCGGCTCAGCTCGCATGGCTGATCGGACACATGAAGTCGGTCTCGCGAAAGGCCATGCCGACCGTCCGGCAGCCCACGCACATCGCAGTAGCGGGGCACGTGTTCCTCGTTGGCTTCCCGCGCTCGGGCACGACCTTGCTCGAGCGGGCGCTCGCGGCCAACCCGCGGATCGTTTCATGGGATGAACGCGAGAACCTGTCCCAGGCGGTCCGCGCCTACATGAGCAGCCCCGACGGGCTCCAGCGGCTGGAGACGGCCAGCGAATGGGTGCTCGATCCCTTGCGCGAGGAGTATTGGCGACGCGTGGCCGCGAGCGGCGCCGCCGTCGCGGGTAAGATCGCGCTCGACAAGCTGCCGCTGAACACGATGAAGCTGCCGCTGATTGCGCGGCTGTTCCCCGCCGCCAAGATCATCTTCGCCGTGCGCGACCCGCGTGACGTGGTGTTGAGCTGCTTTCGCCAGCGTTTCGGCATGAACCCCTCGATGTACGAACTCCTGACTCTCGAGGGAGCGGCCCGATTCTACGACGGCGTCATGACGCTCGCCGCGCTTTGCCGCGAGAAGCTGCCGCTCGAGGTGGCGGAGCACCGCTATGAGGACCTGGTCGCGGACTTCGACGCGCGGACGCAGGCTGTTTGCGACTTCATCGGCGTGCCCTGGTCTGCCGACATGCGCCGTTTCGCCGAGACGCTCGTGGAGCGCGGCAGCGCGACTCCAAGCGCATCCCAGGTCGCGCGCGGCCTCTACAACGAGGGCATAGGTCAGTGGCGGCCCTACCGGCGCGAGCTGGAGCCGGTTCTTCCCGTGCTGGCGCCGTGGATCGAGCGGTTCGGCTATGCGTCCTCGTAGCGCTCGCTGCGGCCGGCGGCCGGTTCGGCTATGGTTGCAGTGCAAGCCGACGAGGAACCGGTCACCGGTCGCATGAGCGCCGCCGAAACGGGCATGGAATTCGCGGACAAGGCCAGTGCGCGACGGGCGGTTGAAGCGGCGTTGGCTGCATCCGACGTGCCGGCCGCGACCGCGCTCGCGCGGGCAGCGCTCGCTCGCGGGTTTGCCGACCCGCTCTTCCACAATCTGATCGCCCACGAGCTACAGGAGGCGGGCCGCTTCGACGAAGCGATGGCCGAGCTCAAGCGCGCGTATCAGCTGGCCCCCAAGGACGTCGTCATCCTGAACGCGATCGGACAGGGCCTTGTCCTCCAAGGTCGGACTGCCGATGCGCTCGAGGTGTACGATGCGGCGCTTCTGGTGGAGCCGGATTACCCGCCGACCCACATGAACAAGGGCGACGCTCTGGCGGCGCTCGGCCGCTTCGACGAAGCGCGGGCCGCGCTGCGGCGAGCCACGGAGGTCTATCCGGACTACGCCGATGCGCTCGCCGCGTTGGCTTCCGTGGAGTTCCGCACGGGCGCCCCAGAGGAGGCCAAGACGTTGGCCGAGCGGGCCCTGGCCCTCGATCCCAAGCAGCATGTTGCGGCGATCGCGCTTGCGGAGCTCGAGGCTGGCGAGGGGCATGGATCCGAGGCCGAGAGCCTGGTCCGTGGCGCCCTGCGGGCGAAGCTGACGCGGGACGTGCGCTGCCACGCGACGAGCCTGCTTGGAGACGCACTCGACGCCCAGGGCCGGTATGCCGAAGCGTTCGCCGCCTATGCGGACGCCGGAGCCGGGTATCGCGAGCTGTATGCGAAAACCTTCGCAGCGCCCGGAGCGCCGACGATCCTGGAGATGGTTCTCTGGCTGCTTGAGCGGTTCGAGAAGGCCGACCCCGCCGATTGGGTCGCCCCGCCGGCGGAAGCCCATCCAGGCGAGGCGAGAGAGCACGTCTTCTTCGTCGGCTTCCCGCGTTCCGGCACTACGCTGCTCGAGCAGGTTCTTGCCAGCCATCCCGACGTCGTTGCGCTCGACGAACGCCAACCGCTGAGCGACGCGATGGCCGACCTCTTCACATCCGACGCCAAGCTCGACCGGCTGCGGAGCATTGGCGCCGACGATGCCGCAGCCTACCGCGAGCGCTATTGGAGTCGGGTGGAAGCCTTCTGCCCCGACGTTGCGGACAAGGTCTTCATCGACAAGCATCCGATGAACTCGGATCGCCTCGCCTTGATGGCGAAGCTCTTTCCGCGCGCAAAGATCCTCTTCGCGATGCGGGACCCGCGTGATGTCGTGCTGAGCTGTTTCCGCCGCCGTTTCCGCATGAACCCGGCGATGTACCAGCTCTGCACCCTCGACGGCGCAGCGACCTACTACGATGCCGTGATGCGGCTGGTGGAGGCGTACAAGGCAAAGCTCAGCGCACCCTTCGCGTATGTCCGCTATGAGCGCCTGGTCGACGACCTGCGTGGCGAATTGGAGCCGGTCTGCGACTTCATCGGGGTCGAGTGGGATGACGCCATGCTCGACTTCGCCGAGACCGCGCGCCGCCGCCGCGTGCGCACCCCGAGCGCGGCTCAAGTGGTGCGCGGGCTCTATCGCGAAGGCGTGGGCCAATGGCGCAACTATCGGGCCCAGCTCGAGCCCGTCATGCCCCTGCTTGCGCCATGGGTCCAGGCGTTCGGGTACCCGGAGGATTGATGGCGACCGCCGCGACATCGGCAAGCGAAATGGTCGCCACGCTGAAAACGGCGGCCGACGCGGCGGCGAGGCGCGGGGATCTGGCCTCGGCGCGCGCGAACCTCGAGCGGGCGGTGGCGCTCGACCCAAGCGGCGCGGCGCTGTGGATGAGCCTTGCGGCCTGCTGCCGCGGCCTTGGCGATGCGGCGGCGGCCGCCGCCGCGGTTGAGGGCGCGCTGCGGGTCGACCCGCGGAACTTCCTCGCCCTCCTCATGCGCGCCTCGCTGTTGGATGCCGCAGGACATGCGCGCGCGGCGGCGCTCGCCTATGGGGTGGCGCTCACCCAGGCGCCGCCGGAAGAGCGCCTCGATCCGCCCACCCGAGCGGCGGTCGCCCGGGGGCGCCAGCTCTTCCGGGCGCACAACGATGGGCTGGAACAGGTCCTGAAGGAAGCCGCGCGCGAGAAGCTGGGGACGGCCGGGCCCCACCTGCGCCGCGCCGACGCTTTCGCCGAGCGGCTGGCCGGCAGACGGCGCGTCTATCACCAGGAGCCGGTGCAGTTCCATTATCCGGGACTGCAGGAGATTGAGTTCTGGGACCGCGAGGCGTTCCCCTGGCTGGAGGCGCTGGAGGCCGCCACCCCCGACATCCGCGAGGAGCTGGCCGCCATCCTGCGCGAGGACGGGGACGATCTTGCGCCCTACGTGAGCTACCCGGATGGCGTCCCGCTCGACCAGTGGGCCGAGCTGAACCGTTCGCAGCGCTGGGGCGCCTTCCACCTGTTCTACGAGGGCCGCGAGGTCGCGTGGAACGCCAAGCGGGCGCCGAACACCATGCAGGCGCTTTCGCACGTTCCGCAGCCTTTGCTGCCATCCCGCTCTCCGGCGGCCATGTTCTCGGTGCTGCAGCCGAAGACCCGCATCCCGCCGCACACGGGAATCGCGAACGTCCGCCTCGTCGTCCACCTGGCGCTCATCGTGCCGGAGGGCTGCGGCTTTCGCGTGG
>DATGIN010000290.1:0-3704 GCA_035295705.1 Caulobacteraceae bacterium | reverse complement strand
CATGAGCGCGACGAGCGCCGAAGAATCGATGCCGCCGGAAAGGAAGAGCCCGTACGGCACATCCGAGCGCAGGTGATGCGCCACCGTGTCGACCAGGACCGCGTCCAGCTGCTTCAGCAGTGTCTCGTCATCGCCGCCGATCCGCTCGCCCAGGGGGAGCGCCCGGCTGCGCCGCCGCCCGCAGATTTCGCCGTATTCGACGATGAGCAGCTCGCCGGGCAGAACCCGACGAATGCCGTCGATGATGGTTTGCGGCCCGGTGGTGAACTTCAGTTGCGCGAGCTCGGCGCGGGCGGCGGGACGCAGGCGAGCGGCGGCGAGCCCGGCCGCGACCAGCGCCGCCGCCTCCGACGCGAACGCCAGATAGGCGTCGGTCTCGACGAGGTAGAGCTGCTTGATGCCGAAAGGATCGCGTGCGAGCACGAGCCTGCCCGCTTCCTGGTCGTGCAGCGCAAGCGCGTACATGCCGCGCAAGCCCTCAACGAAAGCGGGGCCATCGCGGCGATACAGCCTGAGCGCCGACTCGCAGTCCGACCCGGTCGCGTAGCCGTCGCAGCCGAGCGCGGCGCGGACTTCCGGGTCGTTGTAGATTTCGCCGTTCGCCACTAGCGCGCGGGCGCCGTCGAACAAGGGCTGGTCGCCGGTTCTCAGATCGATGATCGCCAGCCGCGTGCTGACCAGGCCGACAGGCCCGGACACGTACTTCCCGACCCCGTCCGGGCCACGGTGCGCCATGGCCGCGGCCAGCCGGTCGAGAACGCCTGCGTCGGCCGGCGAACCGTCGCGCATCAGGATGCCGCCGATCCCGCACAAGGCTCAAAACCCCTTCTGACACAGGCCATTCGCCGCGTCCGGATCAGACGCAAGACGTCGGCTGCGTCTTAACCAGTCCCCAACCGCCCTCTCGTAAGCTCACGACGGGGCAACGGATAGAGAGCCGGCATCATGGGGCGCCACATCAGCCACCGCCGCGGCGCGGGGCCGCGGAGTCGCGGCGGCGCCGGCCTGCGCGGCAAGCTGCGCCGCTTTGCGCGCGACCGGCGCGGCAACGTGCTGATCACGTTCGCCATTCTGCTGCCGGTGCTGCTGGCGCTGGTCGGCTTCGGCATCGACTACTCGTACGCCGAAGACGCCAAGGTGGAGCTGCAGGACGCGACCGACGCGGCGACGCTCGCGGTGAGCGCCGAGGTGGTGCAGAACCCAAACGATTCGGAAGCGACGCTTAGGACGCTGGCGCAGACGTCGCTGAACGCGAACTACACGATGAAGGGGACGACGACCAACCCGACCATCACGAGCTTCCACGTCTGCGCGCCGGTGCAGAACGACTGCAACAACGGCGGCGTCACGATGGCCAACGATACGGTGGCCATGAACACCAGTACGACGGCCCCCTGCATTCCGATCCCGATACCGACCGTCTATTGCAGCTCCGGCAATCCTCCCACCCAGACCGTGGTGGCGAGCACGACCGCTGTGCTCGGGTTCGGCGCCAACATCCAACTCAACATCGTGATGGACACGTCGGCTTCGATGATCGTGGGCGCGACCGCCGCTGACGTGACCTCGATCGCGAACTGGATGAGCAAGACCACCACCGTGAAGGAGGTCTGCGACGCGTCCGGCAAATCGAAGCAGTGCATCCATTGGGGCAACTGGAACGCGGTCATGAACGACCCCGTGGCCGACTACCCCAAGGCCGGCGGTACGCCGATCTTCACCGGCGACAATCCGCCCTGCGCGTTCGCCTGCCACGACGACGGCACGGCCGCCGGAGTCGCCGTCGGACTGACCAACGCCCATGCCGCCGGCGCGACCACGCGGTTCGACGTCATGATTTCGGCGGCTAACCAGTTGATCAGCAACATCCAGTCGCTGCTGGCGAACAACGCCAACCTGGCGAAGAACACCTATCTCGTGAACCTCTATGGATTCAACAACAGCATCCAGCAATACGGCGCGAAGAACATGAGCTGCACGGCGACGTCGTGCAGCGCCGTGACCAACGCGATCTCGTCCGTGAGCCCAGGGGTCAATACGTATCTGAACAGCGCCATGCAGAGTTTCTCGGCGAGTTCGGGAACCTACGCGATCGGCGCCAACGGCACCGGCGCTTCGGCGGCCTCGCCGCTGAAGTTCATGATCCTCGTGACCGACGGCCTTCAGTCCGACCGCGGCTCGAACTGGTCCAGCCTGACGCCTTGCTCCTACAGCCCGGCCGTCGGCAACGACCCCAATTGGAACTACAACCCAACCTATTTCTGCGGGTTCGATGGACCGATCAGCCAGCAGTACTGCACGGCGCTAAAGAACGAGGGGGTGGTGCTGGCCGTGCTGGAAACCCCTTACGTGCCGCTCGACGGCACCGATCCCCAGGTGCAGCCCTACGAGAAGACGGTCCGCCACACGATCTTCCCGGGTGGCCCGAACAGCGCAAGCACCATCAGCGCGGCCCTGCAAAGCTGCGCGACCAGCGGCTACTATTTCCAGGCGAACAGCCCGAGCGACATCTCGACCGGCTTTACGAACCTGACCACCAAGTTCATCCAGCAACACTCGTACATCGCGAAGTAGGAGCGCGGTCAGAACTGCGCGTGGAGTCGCGCGCCCACGACGGGTGCGGGGCCGCGATCGCGGTTGTAGGCGGGATTGTCGACGAATTGCCCGTCGAGGGTCAGCTTGATCGATTTCGGCAGCGCCAGCTCGTAGTAGGCTTCGAGGATCGCCTCAGGTCCCGGATGCGGCAGCTTGCCGTCGCCGACCAGGATCCCGAGGCCTCCTAGCGCCAGATATCGTTGATGGATGCCCGAAATCTGGTCGACGACGCCGGCCAGCCCGACGGTGTCGTCCTTCCGTCCCCAGCGCTTGCCTGACACCGAGATGCCGATCGCGGCGGTCTCGTCGATGTCGGTGTATTCGAACGATTCGAAGCGGCCGTCCGACCAGCCCGCGCGGGCGAAGATCCCTACGTCGTCGGTGAGCTGCTGCTCGATGTTGAGGCTGACGCCGGGACGGCTGTGGAAGCGGCGCACGCGGCTGACGTCGGGGATCGTTCCCGTCGCCTGCGCGAGCGCGATCGCGTCGGCGAAGGTCGCCATCTTCCCGTGGCTCACGAACCCCGTGACCGCGAGCTTGCCCTGCCTGCCGCGCACGGACCAGCGGCGCTCGACCTCCCCCACGAACTGCAGCTGGCTGAAACGGGGATCGAGCTGCACGTCGTTCGGCCGGATCGACATGTCGAAGACCCCGGCCCTCAGCGTCCAATCGCCCTGATACCACTCGCCCGCCGCGCCATAGGTGTATCCCCACGCGTCCGCGGCGTAGTCGAACGAGCCGGTGTCGATCAGCGCCCAGTTGAGGAAATCGTTGCGCGGGTCGTGGGCGTACTTGTTCGTGTCGAAGACGTCGGCGACGGAGAAACGCCCGACGGTGAACACCAGGCGATTGGCCGTCTGGCTGCCGCCGAGCTGGTTGAGGTCCGGATCGACCCCCTCGGTCTCGCCGCCCAGATCGAAGGTCTGCCGCAGCATCCAGCGATGGATGCGGCCGTAGGGGTGCGTCTTGCCGAGCTTGGCGCCCTCGCCGTTGACGAATCCGGCGACACCTTCGGTGTTGCCGACCGAAAAGCCCTGGTTGAGCTCGGGGTCGACCCAGATCTCGGCGCCTTTCCACGGGCGAAGGCCGAAGTAGAGGGTGATGTCGAA
>DATGIN010000289.1:0-2400 GCA_035295705.1 Caulobacteraceae bacterium | reverse complement strand
GCGGCGCCGGTCGTCCGCCCGGCCCATCGGCAGGCGCTATTCGGCTGACCTCGCGGGGTTCTCGGAGAGGAACTGCCGCCAAGGCTTCGTGCGGGGGTGGATATACCGGTGAGCGTCGTCGCCGGTGTTGGCGATGAGATCCAGCGCCGTCACGAAGGGGGTGAACGCGCCGTGCTGCTGCGTGTAGGGCGTGCGGGAATAGTCGGCATACTCGACCTCGATGCCGCTGCGCTCGAACGTCTCGTGCTCGAGATAGTTTCTCGCCCCGTGGGCGGTGACGTATTTCGTACCGCCGAGCGCCGCGACGATCTCGCGGATGCGCTCCGATCCCGTGCTCCGAAGCCGCATCGTCCGTGAACTGATCAGCACCTTTGGGACCGTGATCCGCAGGCGCTCGGCCAGCCGCTCGACGCTGTCCTCGAGCAGCGCCGGCAGGCTCTCGGCCTCGAACGTCCGCTCAACGATCTCGAGCGCCTCGGCGCGGTGCGGCGCGCCTGAGAACGCATGCCACAGCATCTGGCGATGCTTGCGTTTCCAGCTCTGGTCGGCCGGTTCGATCTCGTTGATGAGGCGGCGGGCGGATCGATCCTTGATCGGCACCGTCATCCAGGAAACCCCAGTTGAGGTCTTGACCTGGACGCGGTTCGTGAAGCTCCGGTCGGCGAACTGTACGTCGTCGAGATGCACGAAGATGTCCGCCAGCGACATCAGCTCGAAGAAGCCAGGCCAGGGGAAGTACATGGGCTGGGAGATCACGACCGTGGTCACGACGCCGGGCCCTTGGCCAACGGCCTAGCGGGGTTTCCGGACAGCCGCGCGCCATCCGGCCAGCGCCCGAAGACGACGGCGTTCGGCGCTACGATGCATCGCTCGCCCAGCCGCGCGCCCGGCATCACCACCGCCCCGATGCCGATCCAGCAACCGTGGCCGATCTCAACCGGCGCGTAGCTGATCTTCGGGTCGGGCGCCAAGGGGTCGGACCGGCTGTCGCCGTACTGGGTGCTGACGACCACGCCGGGGCCCAGGTGACAGTAGTCGCCGATCGTCAGGCCCGCCTCGCCGAGCAGCATGCATCCGGGCGAAATGACGACGTGATCGCCGATCGAGACGGCGGCGCCCTGTCGCGAGCCGTAGATGTACGCGTGCGCCTGGACGGTGCAGTGGCGCCCGAACCGCACGGACTTCCAGTACTTTATGACCGCGCCGGACTCGACGATGACGTCAAACCGGCTGACCACCATCAGCCAGTTCCAGCGAAGCCGGACCGCCTGCCTGACGTTCTTCCAGATGGCGCTCAAGCTGCGCCCAGCGCGGCGAGCTCTTGCCGCAGGATACGATAGCTCGTCAGGTTGGGGATCGCCGCGTCGGTGAAGCGAACATCGAACTCGGACTCCACCGCAAGGACGATATCCATCTGCTTGACCGAGTCCCAGGCCGGGATCGTCTCGCTGGAAGCATCGTCGCCCAGCTGAGCGGCATCGAGGTCGAGGACCACCGCGATCGTCCACTTCAGTCGCGTCTCGACCGGGTCGGAGTCGTTCGGGCGCGTCATCGGCCGGTCTTTATCCAGTAGCTGCAGGGCCTGTCGACGCGGACCAGCGCGTCCGTAATCGCGTGTTCCCGGCGGAAGTCGTCGACCGCCCGCCGGCAATAGGTCCAGGCGTCTTCGCCGTAGTCGTCGACGATGACATAGCCGCCGGTCGACAGCCGGCCGTAGAGGTTGGTCAGCGCGTCCCAGGTGGACTCGTAGTAGTCGCCATCCAGCCTGAGGATCGCCAGCCGCTCGACCGGGGCGCCGGGAAGGGTGTCCTTGAACCACCCCTTCAGGAACTTCACCTGGTCGTCCAACTGACCATACGCCGCGAAATTGCGCTTCACCTCGTCGAGGCCGACGGCCAGGTGCTTGTAGTAGGTGGTCATCGCGGCGCTGCGGTACGATTCCGCCTCTCGCGGAAAGCGCTCCGCGTCCGGTTCCGGAAGCCCCTCGAAGGAGTCGGCGACCCAGACCGACCGGTCGTTGACGCCGAGCACCCTGAGCATGGCGCGCATGAAGATCGTCGCGCCGCCCCGCCAGACGCCGGTCTCGATGAAGTCTCCCGGGACGCCGCGGCCGACCACGTCGCGGATCGCCTGTTCGAGGTTGTCGAGCCTGACCAGCGGCAACATCGAGACCGCCGAGCTCTGCTGGTAGTGCGCGATCGCCCGGCTCACGTACCGGTGGGGGCTCTCCTCGTTCGAGTCCGGCTCGGTCCGGAAGATGTTGTTGGTCAGGGACCGTTTCAGCAGATCGATATAAAGCGCCGAGACATCAGAGACGGCTGAAGCTGCGTCTTCCGCTTCGCGTTGCATCTACGCCCTTACCTCGATGTTCGGCACGGGTCGCTCGGCATATGCGGCCAG
>DATGIN010000288.1:0-10129 GCA_035295705.1 Caulobacteraceae bacterium | reverse complement strand
GAGCCGTCGCCGTCGAGCCTGGGTCGCCACTGAGCCTGCGCCTGCATTTGTCACCGTGACAATATTCCGATTGACGCGATCAATGTTGCATTCAAACTAAGAGAGTTCAAACGAATTGTAGGACCATAGTAGAGACAATCGAGATGACATTTGCGCACGTCGCTTCCGGCGGCCCGGCCGCGTCGGTCGTCGACCTGGCCCGCGAACCCGACATCCGGCTCGGACCGGCGAAAATCCGCCCCTCGCGGCGAGAGCTTGTGGTCGAAGGCCGGCGCGTCAGGCTCGAGCCGCGCGTGATGCAGGTGCTGGTCGCGCTGACGGCCGCCCACGGCGGCGTCGTCTCGCGCGAGGAGTTGATCGAGCGCTGCTGGAAGGGCCGGATCGTCGGGGAGGACGCCGTCTACCGCTGCATCCAGCAGCTGCGGCGGCTGGCGGCGCAGGAGCCCGCGTTCTGCATCGAGACCATTGCGCGCGTGGGCTATCGCCTGACGGCGATCGACGCTTGCGCCGCCGAGAGCCGGCGGCGGAGCATGCCGCCGCGGCGTGGGCTGCTCGGCTGGCTCTCACGCCGCTTGAGACCGGCATGATGAGCGCCGACGCCCCGGTCCGCGCCATCGAGCTCGCCAGCGCCGACGTGCGGCTGGAGCCGCTTGCCGAAGCGCATCGCGCCGGCTTGCGCGCGGCCGCCCGGGCGCCGGAGATCTGGGCGCACATGCCCTACGCCGCCTTGGGCGCAGGCTTCGACGGTTGGTTCGAGGGCTCGCTCGCGGCCGCCGCCGGAGGACGCGAAGCGGTCTGGGCGGTCGCGGTCGGCGACGTGCTGGTCGGGTCGACGCGTTACCTTGCGATCGAGCCCCAGCAACGCCGCCTCGAGATCGGCGCGACCTGGTACGCGCCCGCGGTCTGGGGGACGTACGTCAACCCCGCCTGCAAGCTCATGCTCATGCGCCATGCGTTCGAGACGCTCGGCTTCAACCGCGTCGAGTTCAAGACCGACATCCTGAACACGCGCTCGCAGGCGGCGATCGCCAAGCTGGGCGCTCAGCGCGAAGGCGTCTTCCGCGCCCACATGGTGCGGGCCGATGGGAGCCTGCGCGATTCCGTCTACTTCTCGGTCATCGCCAGCGAGTGGCGCGCCGTCCAAGACCGCCTCGAGGCGCGTCTCAAGGCGTTTGCCTAATGCGGCAGTGGACCGTGGACGCCTTCGCCGCCGAGGCCTTTCTGGGCAACCCCGCCTGCGTGGTCGAGCCGTTCGAGGCGTGGCCCGATTCGGCCTGGATGCAGGCCCTGGCGGCGGAGAACAACCAGGCGGAAACCGCCTTCCTGCTCAGGACGGACGAGCCGGCGCGCTTTGGCCTGCGCTGGATGACGCCGGCGCTGGAAGTGCCGCTCTGCGGCCACGCCACGCTTGCCGCGGCGCACGTGCTCTTTACCGAGATAGGCTCGACGGCGGAGGCCTTGACCTTCGACACCCGCTCGGGGCCGCTCGTCGTTCGAAGGCGCGAAGGCGGCTTCGAGATGGATTTCCCGGCGCAGCCGCCGGTCCGGGTGGACGCCCCGCCGGGCCTGACCGACGCGCTGGGCGCCGCGCCGGCGGAGGTCTGGGCGGCGGACTATCTGATCGTCGTCCTGGAGACGGAAGCCGCCGTCCGGGCGCTCAAGCCCGACATCGGCGCGCTGCACACGCTCGCCAGCGCCGCGGCCAGGCGCGGGAACGTCGGCGTCGCGGCGCTCGCCCGGCCCGGCCAAGCCTTCGATGTGGTCGACCGCTTCTTCGCGCCCGGTGCTGGCGTAGCGGAAGACCCCGCGACCGGCTCGATGCACTGCATCCTCGCCCCGCTGTTCGCCGACAAGCTCGGCCGGCCGCGGGTTCGCTTCCACCAGGCCTATCCTGGCCGCGGCGGCGACATCGAGACCGAGCTGAAGGGCGAACGGGTGGTCCTGCGCGGGCAGGCGCTCACCGTCGCCGAGAGCAGCCTTCGCCTCACGCCTCCTTAGCCAATCTCCGGGCGCGCCCAGGACAATTTACTGGCGCGCAAGCGGGGTTCGTGTAGAGACCGCCTCGGGCCACGCCCTCCCAACGGGGCGCAGCCCATCTGCAAGGATGGGAGACATCGATGAATACCCCCGCCAAGCCGGCCATGCGGCCGGCTCGCCCGCACTTCTCCTCAGGACCGACGGTCAAGCACCCCGGCTGGAAGCTGGAGAATCTGCACGCCGCGCCGCTCGGTCGCTCGCACCGCTCGAAGGTCGGCAAAGCGCGCCTGAAAGAGGCGATCGACCGCACCCGCGAGGTGCTCGAGGCGCCTGACGACTTCCTGATCGGCATCGTGCCTGCGTCCGACACCGGTGCGGTCGAGATGGCGCTGTGGACGATGCTGGGCCCCAAGCCGGTGCAGGTGCTGGTCTGGGAGAGCTTCTCCAAGGACTGGGCCACCGACATCAAGGACCAGCTGAAGCTCGAGGCCGTCGAGGTGCTGGACGCGCCCTACGGCAAGCTGCCGGATCTCAGCCGCGTGCGGAGCGACTGCGACGTCGTCTTCGCCTGGAACGGCACCACCTCGGGCGTGCGCGTGCCGAACGGCGATTTCATCGCCGCCGATCGCACGGGGGTCGTGATCTGCGACGCGACCAGCGCCGCGTTCGCGCAGCCGCTCGACTGGGACAAGCTCGATGCCGTCACCTTCTCCTGGCAGAAGGTCCTGGGGGGCGAAGCCGCGCACGGGATGCTGATCCTCTCGCCGCGCGCGGTCGAGCGGCTGGAGAGCTACGCCCCGCCGCGCCCCCTGCCGAAGATCTTCCGCATGGTCTCGAAGGGGAAGCTGAACCGCGACGTCTTCGAGGGCGCGACCATCAACACACCCTCGATGCTTTGCGTCGAGGACTACCTCGATGCGCTTAAATGGGCCTCGTCCATCGGCGGCCTGCACGGCCTCTATCGCCGGGCGGACGAGAACACCGCCGTGCTGGCGCGCTGGGTCGAGAAGACCGGGTGGGTCGACTTCCTGGCCGAGGATGCGGCAACCCGCTCCAACACCAGCGTCTGCCTGAAGATCGTCGATCCGCGGGTGACGGGGCTGCCGTCCGACGGCCAGGCGGCGTTCGCCAAGCAGCTCGCCGATCTCTTGGAGAAGGAGGGCGTGGCGCTCGACGCGGGCGGCTATCGCGACGCGCCGCCGGGACTTCGCATCTGGTGCGGCGGCGCGGTCGAGGCCTCGGACCTCGAGGCGCTCACGCCCTGGCTCGACTGGGCGTTCGCCACCGTGGCGGCCGAGCAGCTGGAGGCGGTGTAGGCGCCATGGCCCCGAAAGTCCTCATCTCAGACAAGCTCTCGCCGGCGGCGATCGACATCTTCAAGAGCCGCGGCGTCGACGCCGACGTGAAGACAGGTCTCGCCAAGGACGAGCTCATCGCCATCGTCGGCGGCTACGACGGCCTCGCCATCCGATCCGCCACCAAGGTGGACAAGGACGTGCTTGCCGCGGCCAAGCGGATGAAGGTGATCGGCCGCGCCGGCATCGGCGTCGACAATGTCGACATCCCAGCCGCCACCGCCGCCGGGATCGTGGTGATGAACACCCCGTTCGGCAACTCGATCACGACCGCCGAGCACGCGATCGCGCTGATGTTCGCGCTGGCGCGGCAGCTGCCGCAGGCGGATCAGTCCACCCAGGCCGGGAAGTGGGAGAAGAACCGCTTCATGGGGGTCGAGCTGTCGCACAAGACCCTCGGCCTGATCGGCTGCGGCAACATCGGCTCGATCGTCGCCGACCGCGCCAACGGCTTGAAGATGAAGGTGGCCGCCTACGACCCCTATCTCTCGCCCGAGCGGGCCGTGGAGCTCGGGGTGGAGAAGGTCGAGCTGGACGAGCTTTTGGCGCGGGCCGACATCATCACCCTGCACACGCCGCTCACCGACAAGACCAGGAACATCCTGAGCAAGGAGGCGCTTCAGAAGACCCGCAAGGGCGTGCTGGTGATCAACTGCGCGCGCGGCGGCCTGGTCGACGAGGCCGCGCTGCGCGAGGGCCTCGATTCGGGCCACGTCGGCGGCGCCGCCTTCGACGTCTTCGTCGAGGAGCCGGCCACCTCGAATGTCCTCTTCGGCGCGCCGAACTTCATCGCCACCCCGCACCTCGGCGCCTCGACGCTGGAGGCGCAGGAGAACGTGGCGCTGCAGGTCGCCGAGCAGATGAGCGACTATCTGCTGACCGGCGCGGTGACCAACGCGCTCAACAGCCCCTCGGTCACGGCCGACGAGGCGCCGAAGCTGACGCCTTACATCGGGCTGGCCGAGAAGCTCGGCGCCTTCGCCGGGCAGATGGTCGACGTGGGCCTGAAGGCCATCGACATCGCCTACGAGGGCGACGTGGCCGCGCTGAACGTCAAGCCGCTGACCGCGGCCGGCCTTGCGGGGCTGCTCGCGCCGATGCTCTCGGGCGTGAACATGGTCTCGGCGCCGGCGATGGCGAAGGAGCGCGGCATCACCATCTCGGAGTCCCGCCAGGACGACTCGCCGGTCTACGACAGCCTGATGCGGATCACGGTCACGACCGAGCTCGGCAAGCGCTCGTTCGCCGGCACGCTGGTGGGCGGCGCGCCCCGGGTGGTCGAGGTCAAGGGCATGGAGCTGGACGCCCCGTTCGGGCCGGCCATGCTGTTCGTCAACAACCTCGACAAGCCGGGCTTCATCGGCCATCTCGGCGCGCTGCTCGGCGACGCTGGGGTGAACATCGCGACCTTCAACCTCGGGCGGCGCGCCGCCGGCGAGGACGCGATCGCGCTGGTTGGCGTCGACTCCGCGCCCGATCCGGAGCTGATCGACAAGGTCAAGGCGCTGCCGCACGTCAAGGAGGCGCGCGCGCTCAGGTTCTGAGCGCGGCTCAGTCGTCGGGGCTGAGGTCGGTCAGCCGCCAGCCCGCGGCGCTGGGTTTCGAGAAGACGTAGATCAGGTGGCCGCAGAAGACCGAGTAGGTGGCGGCGCCGGTCCCGTCGATGGCGCGCTCGGGCTTGCCCGTCGCAAGGCAGCGGCGCTCCTTGGCGGTGAGGTAGTGAGCGTGGAATCCGGCGAAGGTGATCGGAACGTCCGGATCCAGGCCGGCGCTGAGCACCGTCAGGCTCGCGAGCGTCTTCTGGTCGTCTTTGGCGGCGGCCGCCGCGAAGAGCTTGTAGAACGCGGCGAATCCGTCCGGCGGCGGGGCGGCCGCCCCCGCGCGCGGGGCCATCGCGGCCGCGAACGCCGCGCCGATCAGTAGCGGCTTCATCCTTCCCCCCGGAGGCGCCGTCCGAGCGCCAAGCATCGCACGTGGGAGTACCGCAGCCCAGCCAAGGCGTGGTAAAAAGGGATGTCATGGGCCGCCGGTCAGCTGCGGCTCGTGGCGCCGCTGGCGCCGCCTTCGAAAGGAAGAGAGCGCATGCGGATGAAACCCTCCCTCGAGTTCAAGGACGCCGAAGCGATCGCCGCCGCCTGCCGGGCCGCGGCCGAGCGCGACGGCGCGCCGGTCGCCATTGCGGTCGTGGACGATGCCGGCGCGCTGCTGCACCTGCAGCGGCTGGACGGCGCGAAGCCGCACGCCGTCGACCTCGCCAGCCGCAAGGCCCGGACGGCCGCTGCGCTGGGCCTCTCCACCACCATCCTCGAGCGCATGGCGGCCGAGGGACGCCTGCCGCCGACCGACGTGCTCGCGCTTGGCGGCGGACTGCCGATCGTCAGCCAGGGCGGGTGCGCCGGCGCCGTCGGCGTGTCCGGGGCGACCTCGGATGTGGACGAGAAGATCGCGGCGGCGGGCGCGGCGCTGATCGGCGAGCGCGGCGGGGTCCGGTCCTAGGTCCGGGCGACTTCCCGCCCGACCCATTCGCGGAAGCGGGCGATCCCGGCTTCGAGCGGAGAAAGCGGCCCGAGCACCGCGTCGGGGGCGCGCAAGCCTGCCTGAACGCGTTCGCAGACGGCCATGTCCTCCTGGTGCACGGCGAAGACGCTGGCCCTGGCGCTCTGCATCCGCTCGGCGTCGCTCGCCAGCGCCGGCGGATAAAGGCCAACGACCTCGAGCGCGATCCGCTCGGGCCCTGTCGGCGTCATCCGGTACCAAATCACCGCGCCGTCACTGGGCGTCAGCGCGAGCAGCAGCAGCGGGAAGACCACGAAGACCCGCAGCGTCCCGGCGCTCGGATGCTCGGGGTGGCGGATCTCGAGCCAGCGATCGGTCGAGACGGACGAATCTGTCTGCCCTCCGGGCCACAGCGGCTGCAGCGTGCCGGCGTGGGTCCCAATGTGGTGGTAGGACTCCCCGAAGTTCTCCAGCATCACCTTCCAGTTCCAGGCGTGCTCGAACGTCAGCGTGAAGCCGACCTCGAGGCCGGCGATGCGGTCGGGATCGAGGGCCTCGCAGAGGGGAGCAAGCTCGGTCTCGAGCGAGGGCGCGCCGCGGTCCAGGTTCACGAACACCCAGCCGCCCCACTCGGCGGCGCGGTAGCGCGGCAGATCGCAGCCGCCCAGATCGACCCCCTGCATGAACGGCGCGGCCTGCAGCGCCCCATCCAGGCCATAGGTCCACAGATGGTAGGGGCAGCGGACGACATCGGCGTGCGCCTCGCCCTCGACCAGCGTCATGCCGCGGTGACGGCAGACGTTGGAGAGCGCATGGAGCGCGCCGCCCAAGTCGCGCGTGACCAGCACCGGCTGGGCGCCGACCATCGCCGCTCTCTGGGCGCCGGGGACGAGCGCGCTCGCGCGGCAGACCGGCGTCCAGGCGCGCGCGAACAGCGTCCGCCGCTCGCGATCGAACGCCTCGGCCGTGTGATAGTCCGCAGGCGTCAGCGCCGCCGACGCCGCGCCGTCCTTGGCCATGGCTCTCGCCTCCCGCCCGACCCTATAGCGCGGCGCGCCGGCTTGGCCGATAGGATGGCCGGATGGAACCGAGGCACGCGGCGGCTCATGTCGAGCACTTCGAGCGGCACGGCTGGGTGCTGATCGAGCGGCTGTTGTCGGAGACGGAGATCGGCGAGGCGCTGCCCGGCCTCTTCGAGCTCTATCCGAGCGTCGAGCAGTTTCATGCGGGCGGCGACGCGCGGGCGGCCCCGTTCCAGGCGGAGGCCGCCTCGCCGGCGAACCGCGGCGAGGACCCGCGCTTCCGGCCGTTGCAGTTCGCCGGCCTGAAGGAGTTTCCGTTCATAGACCTGGCGCTCAACCGGCTGCCGCTGCATCCGGCGATCATCGCGGTGGCCGAAGACCTGCTGCGCACCCGCGACGTCCGCCTCTACCAAGCGGAGACCTTCGCCAAGTACTCGGGCGTCACCCAGTACGACCAGCCGTTCCACGCCGACTACACCAACCACGTGATGCTGCCGCCCAGGCGCGACGGCCGCTTCCGCCAGATCCAGCTCTTCCTCTTCTTGAGTGACGTGACGGCCGAGCACGGCCCGACCCGCATCGTCAGCCGCACGCTCACCGACGATACGCCGCTCATCGACCTTGCGTTCCCGCGCGCCCGTGTCTCGAGCGAGCGCCATGCCGCGTGGGAGGCGGCCGCCCAGAGCGCTGTCGGGCCGCGGGGCTCGCTGCTCGTCTACAGCGCCGACGTCGTGCACCGAGGCACGGAGATGCGCATCGAGCGGGGAGGGCGCTTCTTCTTCAACCTCGCCTACCGGGTCGCTGACGCCGACTGGATCGGCGGCAATCCGTGGCCGCGCAAAGGCATCGCGCCGGGCTGGGTCCCTCTGGTCGAGTCGCTCGGCCTTCGCCAGCTCGAGGCGCTGGGTTTTCCGCCGCCCGGCCACGCCTACTGGGACGCCGACACGCTGGCCGCCACAGCCGCCCGCTATCCGAAGCTCGACGTCGCGCCCTGGCGAGCCGTCCTTTAGGAGCGCCTGACCGATGCTCGTCATCGACCGTGAAACCGTCGCCCGTCTCCTCACCTACGAGGTCTGCATCCCGCTGGTGAGGAAGGCGATGATCGCGCTCTCGCGCGGCGAGACCCGCCAGCTGCTGCGCTCCATCATTCCGCTCGGCGGCGGCGGGGCGTTCGGGATCATGCCCGGGGCGCTCAGCGAGCGCGGCGTTTTCGGCGCCAAGCTGATCAGCGTGTTTCCCGGCAACTTCGACCGCGGGCTGCCTTCCCACCAGGGGGTCGTGGTGCTGTTCGATCCCGCGTCGGGGGCGGTGTCCTGCGTCGCCGACGCCGGCGAGATCACCGCCATCCGGACGGCCGCCGCAAGCGCGGTCGCCACCGATGCGCTCGCGCGGGCGGACGCCTCGCGGCTGGCGCTCCTCGGCTACGGCGAGCAGGCCAAGACGCACGCGCGGGCGATTTCGCGGGTGCGCGCCCTGGACTCCATCGAGGTCTGGGGCCGCTCGCTGGAGCGCGCCGACGCCTTCGCCGCCCGGATGCGGGACGAGCTGGAGATTCCGGTCCGTGCCCATGCGAGCGCTGAGGCGGCCGTGGCCGAAGCGGACATCGTCTGCACCGTCACCAGCGCCCGCGAGCCGGTGCTGCTCGGCCGCTGGGTGCGCCCCGGCGCGCACGTGAACGTGGTCGGATCGGGGGGCCCGGGTCCGGTCGAGGTGGACGACGACCTCGTGCTGCGCGCGCGCTTCATCGCCGACTATCGCGAGGGCGTGCTGGCGCAAGGCGCGGAGTTCCTGAACGCCAAGGAGAAGGGCCTGATCGGCGACGAGCACGTGGCCGGCGAGATCGGCCAGGTGCTCGACGGGACCATCCCGGGGCGGCAATCGGACGAGCAGATCACCGTCTACAAGTCGCTCGGCCACGTCGTGCAGGACCTGGCGGCGGCGGAGGCGCTGCTGGAAGCCGCCCGCTAGGCGCGCGGCGCGTAGGGCCGGAGGGCGGCGATATCGACGTCGGCGTCCGGCCAACGCCGGCGGAGCCACCGCGCCGTCTCTTCCATCCAGCCGGCCAGATCGGGAAGCACCCGGTGGCGGCGGGCCACCGCCGCCGCCGCCTCCAGCGTCGCCACCCGCTGCAGGCGGCCGCTGTCGCCGGCGGGCCTTGCGTCCAGAACCGAGAAGCGGCCGATGCGCTCCAGTCCTTCCGCCAGGCAGGCGGCGGCGAGGCCGGCGCCGAACAGCGCGTCGTCCTCCGCTTCGGGCACGCCGGCGGCGAGCGCACGGCGGAAGGCCGCCTCGACGGCGACCACGCCGGGATGCGCAACGGTGATCCAGGCAGACCCCGGCACGTGCATCCACACCGCAGACACCATGGCGTGGCGGAAGTCGGCGAACTCGAAGTCGATCAGCCGGCCGTCCCGCCCGTCGGTCATGAAGTTGTTCGGGTGCGGATCGCCGTTGCTGAAGACCAGGAAAGGGCCGGGATCGAGGATCGAGGCGGTCAGCGCGGCAAGGTCGCGCTCGGCCGCGGTGGAGAGCGGCCGGCCGAGCGCCGCAAGCTGCTCCCTGGCGACGGGCCAATAGGGGCCAAGGCCGCGCTCGCGCCCCACGCTGGGGTCGACGTCGCCATAGCGCGCGCGAATCGCCTGGTAGCGCGCCTTGAGCCCCCGCGTGGCGGCGCCCAGCTCGCCCACGGTGCGGCCGAAAGCGACGAGCTCGGCGCCCAGCGCGTCGGGCCCGCGAGCGCGGAGCTGGTCGGCGAGCGGCGTCCGCGGCGCCAGATCCTCGACGATCAGGACGCCGGCGGCGAGGTCGGCGGCGAGGAGGCGCGGGGCGGCTCGAAAGCCGATCTCGGCGAGGAACTCGAGCGCCGCGCGCTCGGTCGCCACCTGGCGGGGATCGATCCGCACGCTGAGCGCATCGTCGCGCAGCCATTTGACCACGACAGAGGCGGGAACCTCCCCGTCGCCCTCGATCGCGCAGCGCGTCGCCGACCAAGGCGCCAGGCGCTCGGTGGCGACGATCCCCACCGGGCGGCCGAAGGCGAGGGCAAGGAGCGCCGTCAGCTGTTCGATGCCAGGCTGCGCCAAGGCCAGGGCTTTTTCCGGTGCGTGGGGGAGGGGAGGGCGCGATCCTTAGCCGCCCGGCGACGCCTGCGCCAGCCTTGCCCGGCCTTGACCTTCGGCGGTTCGGCGGTCATGCCGCTCGGCATGGCCGAAAGCGCGCACGAGGACCCGTCCGCCTGGGACGTCGCCACCCGGCTGGTGCACGGCGGAGCGCAACGCT
>DATGIN010000287.1:0-11071 GCA_035295705.1 Caulobacteraceae bacterium | reverse complement strand
TTGATTAACCATGTTTGAACCGCCTGCCGGACCCACGGGCGCCGCATGACGCAAACGCGCTTTGCGACCTACTTTCACGTCCATCTCGTCTCCGACTCCACCGGCGAGACGTTGAATGCGATGGCGCGGGCGGTCTGCGCGCAGTTCGACGACGTCCTGCCGATCGAGCATATCTATTCGCTCGTCCGCTCCACGCGGCAGCTCGAGCGGGTCCTGCGCGAGATCGAGTCCGCGCCCGGCGTCGTCCTGCACACCATTGTGGATAAGGAGCTGCGCGCCACGCTCGAGAAGGGGTGCCGGGCGCTCGACATGACCTGCGTGGCCGCGCTCGATCCGCTCACCGCCTCGCTCGCCCGCTACCTCGGGGCCTCGGTCTCCTCTCGGGTCGGCGCGCGGCATGCGCTCGACCACGACTACTTCAACCGCATGGACGCCCTCACCTACGCCATCGCGCACGACGACGGCCACGCGACGCAGGACCTGGAGGCGGCCGACGTCGTGCTGGTGGGGGTCAGCCGGACGTCGAAGACGCCGACGTCGATCTACCTCGCGCACCGCGGCGTACGGGCGGCGAACGTGCCGCTGGTCCCCGGCCGCGATCCGCCTGACCAGCTGTTCGAGCTGAAGCGGCCGATCGTGGTTGGGCTGACCGTCTCTCCGGACCGGCTCATCCAGATCCGCCGCAACCGCCTCTCCAACCTGAAGGAAGATCGCGAGAGCGCCTACGTCGACATCGAGGCGGTGCGGAGCGAGATCGTCCGGGCACGGCGCTTGTTCGAGAAGCACGGCTGGGCGGTGATCGACGTGACGCGCCGATCGGTCGAGGAAACGGCGGCGGCTGTGATCAACGTGATGACGGCGGGCGGGGGCCAGGTCGAGGTTCTCTCGTGATTCCGCTCGTGCTCGCCTCCCGCAGCCGGGTGCGCGCAAGGCTGCTCACGGACGCCGGCGTCGCGTTCGAGGCGATCGACTCCGGCTTCGACGAGGCCTGCGCCAAGAAGCGGCTCGCGCAGGGCTCGCCCGCCGAGGTCGCCGCGGCGCTGGCGGGCGAAAAGTCGCTGGCCGGAAGCGCGCGACGTCCCGAGGCGCTGGTGATCGGCGCCGACCAGACGCTCGAGGCGGAGGGACGCTTGTTCGACAAGGCGAGCTCGCTCGGCGAGGCGCGCGAGCGTCTCGCGCTTCTGCGCGGCGGCGCCCACCAGCTGCATTCGGCCGCTGCGGTGGCGCGCGACGGCGAGATCGTCTGGCGGCGCGCCGAAAGCGCAACGTTGGTGATGCGCGCGTTCTCTGACGCCTTCCTCGACGCCTACCTGGCGCGGAACGCGCGCGCGGCGCTGACATCGGTCGGCGGCTACGAGCTCGAAGGCGAAGGCGTGCAGCTGTTCGAGCGCATCGAGGGCGACTACTTCGCGATCCTCGGGCTGCCCCTCGTCGGCCTGCTCGGCTTCCTGCGCGAGGCGGGCGCGCTGGCGGCATGAGACGCTTCACCGGGGCCGCGCGGGTGGCCGGCGTGCTCGGGCGCCCCATCGTCCATTCGCTGAGCCCGCTGATCCACAACGCCTGGATCGACGCCGCCGGCCTCGACGCCGTCTACGCGCCGTTCAGCCCGTCGCCCGGCGGGGTGCATAAGCTGTTCGAGGCCTGCCGCGGCGGCCTCGTGGCGGGCTTCAACGTCACCATTCCGTTCAAGGAGGAAGCGTTGGCGGCGGCCGACTCGGCGAGCGAGCGGGCAAGGCGCGCCGGTGCGGCGAACCTGGTGCTATTCGCCGACGACGGATCGATCCACGCCGACAGCACCGATGGCGCGGGCTTGATGACGGCGCTCGCCGAACAGGCGCCCGGCGTGCGCATCGCGGAAGCGCCGGTGGTGGTGCTGGGCGCCGGCGGCGCGGGCCGGAGCGCGGCCGCCGCCCTGCTCGACGCCGGCGCGGCGGAAGTGCGGCTGGTGAACCGGACGCGCGAGCGGGCCGAGGCGGTCGCCGCCGCGCTGGGCGGCCGCGTCAGGGCGCTTGGCTGGGACGCGGCGGCCGAGGCGCTGGCGGGGGCGCGCCTCGTGGTGAACGCGACCTCGCTGGGCCTGGAGGGCCGCGGGCGGCTGGCGCTCGATCTTGCGAGCCTGCCTCCCGAGGCGGCGGTCGTCGACCTGGTCTATCGCCCGCTCGTCACCGGCTTCCTGGCCTCCGCTCGCGCCGGCGGGCACGCGGTCGTCGACGGCCTCGCGGTCCTGATCGGCCAGGCGAAGCCTTCGTTCGAGGCCCTGTTCGGGCGGCCGCCGCCGGCGGAGGCCGACGTCCGCTCGCTCGCGCTCGCCGAGCTCAAGGAGGAGAGATGATCACCATCGGCCTCACCGGCTCGATCGGCATGGGCAAGTCGACGACGGCGGCGATGTTCGCCGAAGAAGGCGCGCCGGTCTATGACGCCGACGCCGAGGTGCACAAGCTGCAGGCCAGGGGCGGCGCGGCGGTGGAAGCGATCGGCGCGGCCTTCCCCGGGGTGGTGAAGGACGGCGCCGTCGACCGCCAGGCGCTCGGCGAGCGGGTCTTCGGCCATCCGGAGGAGCTGAGGCGGCTGAACGCGATCATCTACCCGCTGCTGGGCGCCGGCCGCGCCGCCTTCTTCGCCGACGCCGAGGCCAGGGGCTGCGACATGGTGGTGCTCGACATCCCGATGCTGTTCGAGACAGGCGGCGAGCAGCGGATGGACGTGGTCGTGGTCGTCTCGGCGCCTGAGCACGTCCAGCGCGAGCGGGTGCTGGCGCGGCCGGGGATGGGCGCCGAGCGCCTCGACGCGATCCTCGCGCGGCAGATGCACGACCGCGAGAAGCGCGCCCGCGCCCATTTCGTCATCGATACGGGCCAGGGGTTCGAGCACGCCCGCGAACAGGTCCGCCAGGTGATCGCGGCGATCCGCGCGCGCGACTGGGGACAAGCGGCCAGCTCCGCTTGATTGCCGGGCCAAAGCGCCGCATCTGAGGGCGCAAGGGATGGCGCGCGAAATCGTTCTCGACACGGAGACCACCGGCCTCGACCCGCGCGGCGGGCACCGGCTGGTGGAGATCGCCTGCGTCGAGCTCGAGGACTATCTGCCGACCGGCCGCACCTTCCACCGCTATATTCACCCCGAGCGGCCGGTCGATCCGGAGGCGGTGCGCGTGCACGGGCTCACCACCGCCTTCCTCGCCGACAAGCCGATTTTCGCCGACGCCGACGTGTGCGAGGCGCTGGTGGCGTTCATCGGCGATGCGACCGTCATCGCCCACAACGCCGCGTTCGACCGCGAGTTCGTCAACCAGGAGCTGGCGCGCGTCGGGCTTCCGGGGGTGCCGGAGTCGCGCTGGCTCGACACGCTTGCGATGGCGGCGCAGCGCTTCCCGGGCGTGCACAATTCGCTCGACGCGCTCTGCAAGCGCTTTCGCCTCTCGCTCAACGAGCGCGACAAGCACGGGGCGCTGATCGACGCACGGCTTCTGGCGGCGGTCTACCTGGAGCTGAGAGGCGGCCGCGAGCGCCGGCTGGACCTCACCATCGCCGCGGCGCCGACGGCGGCGGCCGTGATGGCCCGGGTCGAGCACGGCCCACGGCCACGCCCGCTTGCCCCGCGCTCGACCGACGACGAGCGCGCCGCGCATCTCGCCTTCATCAAGAACGCCCTGACCGGCAAGGCCCTCTGGCTCCGCTTCGGCCTGGGTTAGCCCGACAAACGCAGCCGTGGCCGGTCCTTAGGCCTGGCCGACGGGGGGACTCTCCATCTGGGCGCGGCGGGCGGCGTAGACGGCGGCGAAGTCGATCGGGTCGAGCATGAAGGGCGGGAAGCCGCCCTCGGTGGTGAGGTCGGCCATGATGCGCCGCGCGAAGGGGAAGAGAAACCGCGGACACTCGATCAGCAGCACCGGCTCCAGCGATTCGGCGGGCACCCCGGTGATCTGGAACAGGCCGCCGTAGAGCAGCTCGACCGTGAAGATCGGCTCGTCGTTGTTCTTCGCCGAGGCCGTCAGCTTCAGGTCGACCTCGTGCAGCTCGTCGGGGCGCGTGCGGGCTGCCATCTCGACGCCCAGCTCGATCTGCGGCTGGGCGCCCGAGGCGCGCAGCGATTCCGGCGCGCGCGGGTTCTCGAACGATAGGTCGCGGATGAACTGCGCCATGATGCGAACGCCGCCGGGCTCGGCCTGGCCGGCGGGCGACGGAGCGGGGCCGGGGGCGCCTTGGTCGGTCATCGAGCGGGGGTCCCCTCTTGCGGTCGCGGGCCGTCGTCTCGTGCAAGAGCCGGCGTTTGAGGTTGAAGGCGCGGCTGCTAACACGCCCGAGGCGGGGCGCGCAACGAGGGCGCCTGACGAACGCGCGCGGCGCGGCCTATATAGAATCAACGACGACGAGGCCGCCCTCGAAGCCGGGGGCGCTTCGCCCATGACCCAGGTGAGGATTTGCAGCTACTGCCCCTGATCATCATCGCGGTCGTCGCCGGCGTGGTGCTCTATCAGCTCTATGCGGTCCTCGGGCGGCGCGTCGGCCGCCAGCCGGAGGACGTGCCGCAGCCGGCCGGATCCGCACGCCGCGCGGACGGCGAGCCCTATCCGCCCGTGAAGGACGAGGCGCCGCCGCAGCCATCCGGCGTCGTCGCCATCCGTGCGCGCGACCCGAGCTTTGATATCGCGAAGTTCCTCGCCGGCGCGCGCCAGGCCTACGAGATGATCGTCGCCGCCTACGCTTCCGGCGATCGCCAGACCCTGCAACGGCTGGTGTCGGCAACCGTCATGGACGGTTTCGAGAAGGCGATGGCGGCGCGCGAGGCGAAGGGCGTGACGGAGTCGGTGGAGTTCAGCCAGCCGCCTCGCTCCGATCTCGAGAACGCCGAGGTGAAGGACGACATCGCCCGCGCGCGGGTGCGCTTCCTCGCCGAGTTCCATAGCCGCACCAAGGGCCCGGACGGCGAGCACGCCGGCGAGCGGCGCAGCGCCGAGGTGTGGACGTTCGAGCGGCGGCTCTCCAGCCGCGATCCCAACTGGACCCTGGTGAGGGTCGACGCCGCCGAGGCGTAAAGGCGTGCGCGGGGGGTCGCGGGGGGCTTGGTCGGCGGCGTTCGCCTCCCTGGCGCTTTCCGCCTGCGTGACCCCGAGCTACCAGCCTTCGCCGCCACCGCCGACTGCGCCGCTGTACGGGCCGCAGCCAGGTACGCCGAGCGAGGCGCCGTCGCGCGTGGGCGAGGCGATGCCCGTCTCCGACCTACCGGGATGGGCGGCGGAGGACCACGCGGCGGCGCTCGCCGCCTTCGCGGCCGGCTGCGGCGCCGCGCGAGGCGACCCGGGGCTGGCGGCCGTGTGCCAAGAGGCCCGGCAGCTCGGCCCGCTCTCCGACGCTGAGGCGGAAGCCTTTCTGGAGCGGCGCCTTGAGGCCAGGCCGGTTGGCGCCGAAGGCCTGCTGACCGCCTACTTCGTGCCCGAGTACGAGGCGCGCGAGGCGCCCGAGCCGCCGTTCACCGCCGCGGTGCGGCCGAAGCCGTCCGGACTCGAAGCGCTCCGCCCGCTTGGCGACAGGGCGGCGATCGAGGCGGACCCGCCCGAACAGGCCCTGGCGTGGATGAAGCCCGAGGATCTGTTCTTCATGCAGATCCAGGGCTCCGGCCTGCTCGACCTGCCCGACGGTCGGCGGCTGAAGGCAAGCTTTGCGCTCTCCAACGGCGCGCCGTTCGTCGCCATCGCCCCGATCCTGCGCCAGCGGGGCGATCTTGCGTCCGCTGGCGCGTCGGCCGGCGGTGTGCGCAGCTGGCTGGCCGCCCACCGTGGCCCTGACGCGGACGCGGTCATGAACCAGGACCCCCGCTACGTCTTCTTCAACGTGGCGATCGACGACGGCCGCGAGCCCGCCGGAACGGCGGGCGTCCCGCTGACGCCCGGGCGCGCGATCGCGGTGGATGCGAGCCTGCACGCGCTGGGCGGCGCCTACTGGATCGACGCCGAGGAGCCGACGCTGGCCGGCGCCGCCGTGCGCTACCGGCGGCTGGTCATGGCGCTCGACACCGGCGGGGCGATCAAGGGGCCGGTGCGCGCCGACCTCTATCTCGGGCGCGGCGAGGCCGCCGGCGAGGAGGCGGGCCGCGTGCGCCATGCCTTGAGGCTCTACGAACTGGTCCCGGCGGCGCCGTGAAGCGGGAGCTGAAGGACGAGGAGCACCGCCTCTGGGCGCGCGTCGCCCAGACCGTGCATCCGCTCGGCGCGCGGCACGCGCCATCGGTCGGCGTCCCGCCGCCGCCGCGCGAGCCGCCAGTCCCGCCGCCGGCGGCGACGCATCATTGGGCCCCGAAGCCGATCGAGCCGAAGCGGCTTGGCCGCATCGCCCGCGGCCGCGATCTCGCCCCGGCGCGGCTCGACCTGCACGGGATGACCCAGGACGAGGCGCGCGCGGCGCTGAACCGGTTCCTTGCCCGCGCCCAGGCTGACGGGGAGCGCGCTGCGGTGGTGATCACCGGCCGCGGCGTGCAGGGCGACGGCGTCCTTCGCCGCCGCGCGCCGGAGTGGCTGGCCGAGCCGCATCTGCACGGGGTGGTGGCGGGGGTCGCCGAGGCGCATCGCCGCCACGGCGGCGAAGGCGCGCTCTACGTGGCGTTGAAGCGCAAGCGGCCGCGTTAGAAGCGACCGGCTGGCCCGAGCGCCGAGGCCGGGCCGCTAGTCCGTCTGTCGCCGCGCAAAGCGGGCGATGAAGAAGCCGTCGATGCCGCCGTCGAGGTGCTGCGGCAGGATGCGGAGCGCCCCGTTCGGCAGCGCGGCGGCGGCCGGCGCGCCGGCCTCGCCGGGCGAGATGGGATCGGCGCGGAAGTCGGCGTGGCGGCCGAGGAACGCGTCCGCCTGCGCCTCGCCCTCTTCCAGCTCGAGCGAGCAGACGCAGTAGACGAGCCGCCCGCCGTTTGCGACGCGTCCGGCGGCTGCATCCAGGAGGCGGGACTGGGTCTTGGCCAGCGAGGCGATGTCGGCTGGACGGGTCGCCCAGAGCACGTCCGGATGCCGGCGGAACGTGCCGGTGGCCGAGCAGGGCGCGTCGAGCAGCACGGCGTCGAACCGGCGCGGATCGGCCCAATTGAGCGCATCGGCGGCGACCACCTCGGCGGCGAGGCGCGTGCGCGCGAGCGAGGCCGAGACGCGGCCAAGCCGCGCGGCGGAGCGGTCCAGGGCGGCGACGCGGGCGCCGGCTGCGGCCAGCTGCAGCGTCTTGCCGCCGGGCGCGGCGCAGAGGTCAAGCGCGGTCTCGCCCGGCTGGGCGGCAAGGAGGCGGGCGGGGATGGCCGCCGCCGCGTCCTGCACCCACCAGCGGCCTTCCACGTAGCCGGGCCAGCCGGCGACGTCGCCGCGCAGCGGCGTGCGCAGGGAGCCGCCGGGCAGCGGCGCGGCGTCCAGGGCTTCGGCCAGCGCGGCGGCGTCGGCGGGTTCGCGCGGCGTCACATCGGTCGCCGGCTCCAGGGGGACGATGGCGGCGATGGCGCGCGCGCCCTCTTCCCCATAGGCCGCGCGCCAGCGGGCGAAGAGCCAGGGGGGAACCAGCGTCTCGGGGTCGTCGTCGCGGCGCGGCTCGCGCAGCAGCGCGCGGAGCACGCCGTTGACGAGGCCCTTGAACGGGCGAGTGGCGCGCTGGCCCTCGGCCAGGCGCACGCTCGTGTCGACGGCGGCGAAGTCCGGGGTGCCGAGGTAAAGCGCCTGGGCCGCACCCAGCCGAAGCAGCGAGCGGACCGGCTCCGGGGGCTCACGATTGAGGCGTTGGTCGAGGCGCGCATCGATCGCCCCCAGTCGCCTCAGTACGGTCATCGCCAGCATGCGGGCAAACGCGCGGTCGCGCTCGTCCAGGCGCGAGAAGTCGCCTCCTGACAAGGCTTCGTCGAACCCCGTCCGCCGGTCGAGCGCGGCTTCGACGAGCGCCAGCGCCGCGCGGCGGGAGGCGAGATCGTCGCTCGCGGCGGCGCGCGCCAACAGCCGCCGCCGGTCAGCGCTTAGGCCGCGGCCGTGGCCGGCGACCGCCAGACCGCGATGATGGAGGCGAAGAAGAGCGCCATCCCGATCAGCGCCAGCAGCGAGCCGGCGATGACGCCGATGTTGGGCTGGTTGTTGGTGGCCAGCAGCAGCGCCAGGGATGGCACCATGACCACAACCGCGAGCGCTGAGCACGCATAGTTCGCCCAGCCGAGCAGCTTCGGCGCGCGGTCGCCGGCGTAGCCGTAGAAGGCCCCCATCAGGCCCAGGGTGGCCCAACCGACCAGGTTCAGGTGTGCGTGCGCCGGCGCCTCGACCATGTTGCCGGACATCCCCATCTGGATGCCCCAAACCATCCCCGCGAGCACGAAGATCGCGGCGGTGGTGAAGAATGCGAGCGAAAGTCTGGACATTGTCTCGTTTCCCCCGAGATGCGACGCCGTATCGGCCGTCCCATATGGCTCGGGAGACAAACAGGCGCGGGCGCGTCGCGCAAGCGGCGCCGCAGCAAGAGCTTAAGAGCTGAAATATGGCGAAGCTGAGCATCGATCGGAGCCGTCGCAGGAAAGCCCTGACCCCCGAGGCCGAGCGCGCGCTCGCCGAGGCCGAGGCGCGACGGGCGGCCGCGAAGACGGAGGCCTTGCCGCCCGAGGTCGGCGGCCCGCCGGGGCCGGAGCCCACCCGCTATGGCGACTGGGAGCGAAAGGGCCTCGCGGTCGACTTCTGAGCCTCTCGCCACTCGCCTGCGGCGCGCATCGGATAGCGGCGCTGGGGCGCGGCGCGTTAACCTCTCGTTAACCCTGACCGAACGGGAGGCCTCATATGCCGCGCAAGACCACGCTCGCCGCGCTCGCCGGCCTTGCTCTCGTCGCCGCCGCGCCGGCCGCCTTCGCCGGCGACAGCGACGGCGACGACGGCTGGGCGCCGCCGGACCGCGGCTGCCATTGCGAATGCGGCTGCGAGGGCGCCCAGGAGGTCCACCTGCCGTCGAGCTTCTTCTACGACGACGGCGGGGTCGGGCCGGCCTACTTCGACTACGGGACGTCCGGCGGAGCGATCGTGATCGACCTCGGCGCGTCGCGGGCGACGGCGAGCGCCTCAGCCAGCGCGCGGGCCTCGGCCGAGGCGCGGGCGTTTGCGCACGTCGGCGTGCGCATCGGCATCCATGCCCACGGCGGCATGATGCACATGCACGGCGGCTACGGCGGCAAGCACTGGTAGGCTTTGCCTTAGGCCGCCATCTCGGCGGCGATGGTCAGCGCCGCGGTGCGCGGATCCTCGGCGGCGGTGATCGGGCGGCCGCAGACGATGTGGCCCGCCCCCGCCGCCAGCGCCTCGGCCGGGGTCGCCGCCCGCGCCTGGTCGTTCGCCGCCGCCCACGCGGGCCGCACGCCTGGCGTCACCACCAGGAACTCCCGCCCGCCGATGCGGCGCGCGAGGCCCGCCTCGCGGGGGCTTACGATCACCCCGTCCAGGCCGGCGTCGATGGCTTGCCGGACGCGGCGCTCGACCAGCGCGGCGACGCTCGAGGGATAGCCGATCGCCGGCAGGTCGTCGTCGGAGAGGCTGGTGAGGACGGTGACGCCGAGCAGCTTGACGGCCGCCGCGCCGCCCCGGCCGCGCGACGCCGCCGCCATCACCTGCGGCTCGGCGTGCACGGTGAGGAAGTCGCAGGCGCCGGTGGCGGCGATCGCCGCCGTGGCGCGCTCGACGGTCGCGCCGATATCGTGCAGCTTCCAGTCGAGGAAGAGGCTGAAGCCTGCGCGTTTGAGCTCCGCCGCGAGGTCCATGCCGCCCGCCGCCAGGAGCTCCAGGCCGATCTTGTAGAAGGCGATCGCGTCGCCCAGGCGCTCGACCAGGGCCTCGGCGGCGGCGCGGCTGGGCACGTCCAGCGGCAGGATGAGGCGAGGGTCGGCGCCGGGGGCGTGCGCGCTCGCGCGCGAGGGTTGGGCCATCGAGAGCTCCGCCTCCGGCTTCGGAATCTTGGTTTGGGCTAAGCGGCGAGGATGGCGGCTAGGTGGGCCGCCGTCAATGACGCCGCGCCCGCCGGGCGGCGACGCGCAGGCGAAGGGCGTTCAGCTTGATGAAGCCGGCCGCGTCGCGGTGGTCGTAGGCGACCTTGCCCTCCTCGAACGTCACCAGCTCCTGGTCGTAGAGCGAGAAGGGGCTCGTGCGGCCGACGACCGAGACGTTGCCCTTGTAGAGCTTGATCCGCACCTGGCCGGTGACCATCGCCTGGCTGACGTCGATCGCCGCCTGCAGCATCTCGCGCTCGGGCGAGAACCAGAAGCCGTTGTAGATCAGCTCCGCATAGCGGGGCATGAGCTCGTCCTTCAGGTGCATGGCGCCGCGGTCGAGGGTGATCGACTCGATGCCGCGGTGGGCGGCGAGAAGGATGGTCCCGCCCGGGGTCTCGTAGACGCCGCGCGACTTCATGCCGACGAAGCGGTTCTCGACCAGGTCGAGGCGCCCGACGCCGTTGGCGTGGCCGAGCGCGTTCAGCTCGGTGAGCAGGGCGGCCGGGGAAAGCGGGCGCCCGTCGATGGCGACCGGATCGCCGCGCTCGAAGTCCATGGTGAAGACGGTCGGCGCGTCCGGCGCGTCCTCGGGCGCAATCGTGCGTTGGTGCACGAACTCGGGGGCCGGCGCGGCGGGGTCTTCCAGCACCTTCCCCTCCGACGAGGAGTGCAAAAGGTTCGCATCGACCGAGAACGGCGCCTCGCCGCGCTTGTCCTTGGCGATCGGGATCTGGTGCTGCTCGGCGAAGGCCAGGAGCGCCTCGCGCGACTTGAACTCCCACTCGCGCCAGGGGGCGATCACGCGGATGTCGGGCTCGAGCGCGTAGTAGCTGACTTCGTAGCGCACCTGATCGTTGCCCTTGCCGGTCGAGCCGTGGCTGACCGCGTCGGCGCCCACCTTGCGGGCGATGTCGATCTGCGTCTTGGCGATCAGCGGCCGCGCGATCGAGGTGCCGAGCAGGTACTGCCCCTCGTAGACGGTGTTGGCGCGGAACATCGGGAAGACGTAGTCGCGGACGAACTCCTCCTTCAGGTCCTCGATGAAGATGTTCTCGGGCTTGACCCCCAGCATCAGCGCCTTCTCGCGCGCCGGTCCCAGCTC
>DATGIN010000286.1:0-2720 GCA_035295705.1 Caulobacteraceae bacterium | reverse complement strand
CCGGGGCCATCACGTCGACCCTCGGGCCGACGAACGGAATCATCTCCTGCATGTAGCGGCGGGAAAGATTCTCGAGCTCCCTTGGCTTGAGCGCGCGCGGGTCGACCGCGACCCCGCCCTTGCCGCCGCCGAAGGGAAGATCGGCGAGCGCGCATTTCCAGCTCATCCAGACGGCGAGCGCCGCGACTTCGCCGATGTCGACATTGGGCGCGAAGCGCGTGCCGCCTTTTGCGGGGCCGAGCGCCAGATGGTGCTGGACGCGAAAGCCGGTGAAAACATTCGTCCGGCCGTCCTCCATCCGGACCGGACAGGTGACGACGATCGCGCGCTTCGGGTAGAGGAGCCAGTCGCGCTGGTCCTCGGCGATGCCGAGATGGTCGGAGATGACGATGAGCTGATCTCGCGCCATCTCGAACACCGGGCCGCTCAAGAGGCTCTTCACATCCGTTCTCCCGCCCGCCGCCAACGCCCGCGGCGCAATGATAGCGGCGATCGGGACTGCCGGAACCCAAAATCTTTCATCCTAGAAACGGCAGTTGGCGGATGTGACGCCTAGGCGATCGTGCGTTTTTCGAGTTTGGGTTGCATCAGCTTGGGGCGAGGCGTGGCGGCGGGCGGAGGCGACGGCCATCGAGGAGCACCTGGAAAGCGCGCGAGAGGATCGCCCGCCAGGTTTCGAGGCGGGTCAACTGCTCCGCATTTCTGGCCAGGCCTCGCAAGAACGCGGCGACCGCTGCGAGGGCCTTGGCGGCGGGTTCTGCTCTGGCGTGCGAGCTGGTCACGCGGATCGTCGTCTGCCGCGCGTGCCGCGTGCGGGTCGCGATTGCCGAGAGAAATAGCGGCCGGCTGGTGATCGCCTCACGATGCAGGTCGGGATCGGCGAGCCGAACGAAGATGTTCCACCAGTCGTAAAATAGCGCAAGCAGCCGGGCCGCGAGCCGGCAACGAGCGAGATCGTGCGTCGTGTAGCCGCCCCAGCCCCATTGGTTCTTCATTTCATCGAAAATGTTCTCTTCGTCGCCCCTGTCGCGATAGAGCTGACCGAACGCGTCCGTCGCTTCATCAAGCGAGGTGACCAGGACCGAGTACTCGTAAACGTCGGTCGCCTCGCCGATCTCGACGAACGCAAGCTGCAGCGGGCCGTCATCGTCGCTTATGCGAAGCCCCACGGCGTCCTTCAGACGCCTGCGCAGCACGATTACGCGCCGTTGCCGGCTCCAGCCCTCGAGCCGGACCTCGCTCTCCTTGGCCTCGAAGCCTTGGCCGGCGTCGACCCATTCGCGCGCCACGGCAAGCTTCTCGATCATGCGTTTGACGTTTTTGGTCAGGCGCAGCTTGAAAAGATAGGGCAGCCGCCGCGCTTCCGCCTCGCGCATCACGCCTTCGTTGCCGAAGCCGCGGTCGCCCCGCAACAGGGCCGGCCACAGGTCGCGCGGCAAACGATCAAGCAGCGCCCACAGGCTCGGCGCGCTGTGTTTGGACGTATGCTCGTCGCCCGGAGAGACATCGACGTCGAGAACAAGACGCGTCGAGGCCATCGAATAGGTGTGGTAGCAATGGCTCGGACGCCCGGGCTTCTTGGGATTGTAGCCGAGCGCCGCCCCTTCCTGATGGCCGTAAAGCGGCTTGACCGTCGTATCGACGTCGAGGATCCAAGGCTCGGTCAGCAGCGGCTCCACGCAAAACGCAAGATGACCGCGCACCCAAGCCGCGCCTTTCCTCTCCTCGATCGCCTTGAAGGCGCGCCTGACCCCATCCTCGCAAACGACCTTCTTCATCCCCAAAAGCTCCGGCAGCACGGCGTCGCAGCGCAGCGCCGCGATATGCGCGTAGCGCCTGTGGCCAGCGAGCATGGAGAGCATCGCCGTGCCCAGAACGTCGCGCTTCTTCGGCGCGTTCGGGCTGACATAGCGCAACGGGCAATCGGCGACGAACGCCTCAAACAACCCGCTCGTCTTGAGGAAGTCGATGAAGAACGGGAGCTGCCCAAGCGGCGTCATCGCCGCTTCGCGGTCCCATTCAACGCGAACCGCACCAAAAAAACTGTCGAGATCGACGCCCTCCGGCCGGCGCTCGCCGACAACCAGGGATTGTTCACCCGATAGGTGAGGCGATAGGGCCGACGAATCATGCTTCATGCCCTTGAGAATGCGCCGCTTCCGCCCCCGCTCAAAACCTCAACTGCTGCTTCTAAGCTCAATCGCTGTTAGCGGCCCGCGCCCGAAGCGCCAACGCCGGGTTCGACCAATCGCCTGTCGTCAGAAGCCCTCGCCGGTCGCACGGGACCGGTCAGAGCCCGGCCTCACTCGTGCCCGAGTTTGTCGGCGAGCAGCGCGATCGTCTTGGCGTAGACCGGGGCCGAGTTCCATTCGAGCAGAGCGGCGAAGTTGGGCTGACCTTCATCCCAGCCCGCGCCGGGCTGCCAGCCATGGCCACGAAGGAAATTGGCGGTCGAGGCCAAGGCGTCGGCGGGGGTCATGAGGTTCCCTCCTCCGCCGCCCTCTACGTTGACGGCATATTTCAGATAGGCCGACGGCATGAACTGGGTCTGGCCGATCTCGCCTGCCCACGCGCCGCGCATTTGTTCGGGCCGCAGCAGCCCTCGTTGGACCAGCATCAGGGCGTCAACCAGTTCAGCGCGGTAGATCTGCGATCGGCGGCAGTCATATGCGAGTGTGGCGAGGGCGCTGAAGGTGGGGTAAGCGCCGAGATCCCCGCCA
>DATGIN010000285.1:0-19996 GCA_035295705.1 Caulobacteraceae bacterium | reverse complement strand
TGGTTCCGGTCCAGTACGGCCGGGCCGCCGCCCTCGCGATCCCGGGCTCCCGGCTCGTCGTGCTGCCGGGCGTCGGCCACATCCCCTCGATCGACGCACCACGCGACTTCGTCCGCATCCTCAGCGACTTCGCCGCCGGCGCCGAGGGCGCGTAAGACCGAACGTGGCCACCGGGCAGAAGCGCTCGCAAGGAACGGCCTGCAGGCCCCGCCTCGGGCCTCGCCCGCTTCATCCCGCCGGGATAGAGTCCATCCGGCGAAGGCCTTCAATTTCAAGTGATTAACAAGGCGTTAACAACTATCAATCTGGACTTTGGCCTCTTTCAGAGGTAGCCAGCCGCCAGCCCCGGGGAGGGTGTGTTGGTCGACGTTCGCGACTTCGCCGTGCTGATCGAGGACGACCGCTACAGCGTGAGCGGGCTGCGCTTCATCCAGGCGCGCAGCGAAGCCGCGGCGGTCCGGATCGCCGACCGCATCCTGCACGAGTCCTCGCACTATCACGGCGTCGAGGTCTGGGCGTCCGACTCGCTGGTCTACGCCACGCACGACAACGGCCCGCCCCAGGCCGCCTAGGCGCCGGCCTTTCCAACCTCCGCTCCCGGCGGCTATCTTGCCGGCGCTTTCGAGCGCGCGGGCGTAGTTCAGAGGTAGAACGTCAGCTTCCCAAGCTGAATGTCGCGGGTTCGATTCCCGCCGCCCGCTCCAATGATTTGAACCACTTAGAGCCATCAGGCCGACCGCCCGAAGAAAGCTGTCTGAGAGCGGTTTGAAGACGGTCGCCGCGTAAGCCGCGCGGCGTCCGGCGTTCGTCGGCCAACCATGGCGCCAGGTTTTGGCGCGAGGCTCTCTATCCTTCGCCAAGGCGGCTATGGTCGCGCCGAGAGGAGACGGCAGTGGTGTTCGGCCGGTTCGAGAGGCTCATCGATCCCTATCCCCGCGAGGTCATGGCGGACCCACCGCGGAGCATGGGCGTGTTCCTGGGTTGGTTCATCCGCCGCGCCTGGCCGCTGCTGGTCTCGATCAGCCTCTTGGGCGCGACGCTGGCCGTGGCCGAGGTCAGCGTGTTCTGGTTCATGGGCACGCTGATCGACTGGCTGGCGCATTCGCGGCCGCAGACCTTCTTCCTCCAGCACGGCGTGACGCTGGCCTGGATCGCGGCTGCCTACGTCCTGGTCTTGCCCGCGGTCCAGTTTGGCTGGCAGCTGTGCTTCAACCAGGGGCTCTTCGGCAACTTTCCGATGCTGGCCCGCTGGCGGATGCACACCTACCTGCTCCGCCAGTCGCTCGCCTTCTTCCAGAACGACATGGCCGGGCGGCTCGCCCAGACGGTCATGCAGACGGCGCTGGCGACGCGCGAGAGCGTCACCAAGATCATCGATATCCTGGTCTACGTCGCGGTCTACTTCGTCTCCGCAGTGCTGCTGGTGGCCAAGTCGGACCTGCGGCTGGCGCTGCCCCTGGTTGGCTGGCTGGGCGCCTACGCCCTCATCGGCTGGTACTTCGTGCCGAAGCTGAAGGCTGTCTCGCAGGCCCAGGCCGAGGCCCGCGCGGTGATGACCGGCCGGGTCGTCGACAGCTACACCAACATCCTGTCGGTCAAGCTTTTCGCGCATGCCGACGGCGAGGTCGCCTACGCCCAGGGCGCCATGCGCGACTTCATGACGACGGTGCACCGCCAGAACCGTCTGTCGACGCGCCTTTCGATGTCGCTGTTTGCAATGAACTATGGCCTGCTGATCGCCATGGCGGCGCTGTGCATAGAACAGTGGCGGGCCGGCCATGTGACGCCCGGCGCGGTCGCCGTCTCCATCGCCCTCGTGCAGCGGCTGCAGGGCATGAGCCAGTGGATCCTTTGGGAAGTGTCGGCGTTCTTCGAGGCCGTGGGCACGGTGGCCGACGGCGTCGAGACGCTGGGCCGACCCCTGACCGTCACCGACCGCCCGGACTCCAAGCCCCTGACGATCACCAAGGGCGAGATCCGCTTCGATCATGTCACCTTCCACTACGGCCGCGCCGGCGGCGTGCTCGAAGACCTGTCGATGGTGGTCCCGCCGCAGCAGCGTCTCGGCCTGGTCGGCCCCTCGGGCGCAGGCAAGAGCACGATCACCAGTCTCCTGCTTCGGCTGTTCGACGTGGAGGGCGGCGTCATCACCATCGACGGCCAGGACATCGCCCAGGCCGCGCAGGAGAGCCTGCGCGCCCAGATCGGCGTCGTTACGCAGGACACCAGCCTGCTGCACCGGTCGATCGCCGAGAACATCAGGTATGGCCGCCCCGGCGCACCCTTCGAGGACGTGGTCACCGCCGCCGAGCGCGCACACGCCCACGAGTTCATCATGCGGCTGCAGGACGCCAAGGGGCGCACGGGCTACGACGCCCACGTCGGCGAGCGCGGCGTCAACCTATCGGGCGGCCAACGGCAGCGGATCGCGATCGCCCGCGTGCTTCTCAAGGATGCGCCGATCCTGGTGCTCGACGAGGCCACCAGCGCCCTCGACTCCGAAATCGAGGCCGCCATCCAGGAAAGCCTGTCGGAGCTCATGCGCGGCAAGACGGTGATCGCCATCGCGCACCGCCTGTCGACCATCGCGCGGATGGACCGCCTGCTGGTCCTGGACGAGGGCCGAATCGTCGAGGACGGCCCGCATGCGCTGCTTGTCGCCGCCGGCGGGCTGTACGCGCGTCTCTGGAGCCGCCAGACGGACGGCTTCATGCCCGACGACGAGGACGCACCCGCGGTGGCGGCGGAGTAGAGGCGTCAGTCGCACCCGCGAACCGTCGGTGAAGCGGCTCTTGTTTTGGTCTGCCGCCGCCGCGCCGGGCGGAATCCGTATGTCCGGCCGCACCCACTTCGGCGGCTGTTGAAATAGGTGTGCTGCACACCAAAATAGGTGTACCGTGCACGTTCTCGCGATCGAGGGCCCGGCCGACCGCCAAAGCCGCCGCCTCGTCGCCGCAAAATCCGACTCCGTCGGCAGCCGGGAAAGCCCGGCCGAGCTCGTCTCGGCCGACCAGCGACGCCCCCCATGGCGCCGGCGGACGACCCTCCCGCGGCGGGCGTGCCGCGGGAGGGTCACGCTTCGGGGCGGCGGGTTTAGCCGGCGGCGTCGTAACCCCGCAACCCACAGCTGCGCTTCGCTTCGCGGGACCCGCCTTCTCCTTCGGGTGGCTTGTACGCCCGCCGAAATCCGCCCGCTCGCCGCGTGCATCGCGATCGGCTTCGCGCACCGCGAGACTCGACTCCACAGGGTCCGCCGCAGGGATTACAGTGTTATCGGATGCTGGACGCCCTCAGCATCATGGGATCACCATCCCCGCGCCCCTGGCAGAATGCTGGGGGCGTGCCCGTTCGGGCGCCCTGAACCCGGGGGGCCACGCCGCTAGCCCTCCGCCGAGCCGGCGGCTGACGGAGGGCTGTCCGTAGGCGCGGCTGGGGGCGTCCCAGACTCGTTGTCGAAGCAGCGTCCCACAGAAGCGGCGAGCGTATCCGAGCCCGATTGTCCGGGATAGGGGGTCGCCCAGCGCGCTCAAGGTTCGCGGAGATGACGTCCCCGGCGCCCGGGAAGCCCTTGGTTTTCCTCGATTTACTTCACCGGCGCGTCTGGCTCGCGGCGAGCCCGAACCTCGCCTGTTGCGGCGTCGAGATGGGGTCCGCCGCGAATCAGGTCCGTATCGCGGCTGGCGGGCAACCCCCAAGTTTGTCCGAGCACGCCGCTTTCGATTCAGGCGCGCCGTATCCGGTCGCGCGATCGCAGGTGCGCCGCCTGCCTGACATGAACGTCGCCAGGGCGCGGCTAGCTGGCGCGGTCCGTTCGCGCCTGCTCGTCCTGGTAGGCGAGCTCGCTCTCGGCGACGCCGCCCTGGGCGATCGCCACGCCCAGGTAGCGCATCACGCCGCCGGAAAAGCTGATGTCTTCCACCGCCAGGGTGCGATCGCGCCTCAGCTGGCCCGCATCACCATAAGTCAGACGCAACGTCATGGCGTCGCGCGACACGCCGCCGGCTTCCGCCCGCTCGATCTCGCGGCGGAAGCGAACGGCGGCGCTCGATGCCGCCGGAGGCGCCGACGGCCGCTTCATCGCACGCCGAGGAGGCGAGGCGCGCCGGAGCCCAGGGCATGGCGCACGCGGTGATCTTGCGTCTCGATGGGCATGGCGTTTCCTAACACGATATTGAACGGATCGCCGAAGTATTTCGTCATCAGAGCTTGCGTTTGACCACGAATTGGCCCAGCGTTTTGACCGTCAAATATCGTTCAGGCTTGTCGAACGTTCGTTTTTCGGCCTCGGACCATCGCTTGGCCCTCTCCGAAAATTTGATCTGGCCGTCCGGCTTGGGGCGCGAAAACTCGCGTCCGGAAGGAGACAAGTCATGCGCATCGGTACGATCGAGCCGCGCAGCAGCGGTGCGTCGGCCCCTGCCGGACCGAAGGCGGTCTGATCGTTGCGGCGTTTTCGGGCAAGCATTGAGCGGCCGCTCACCCGCCGCGGGACTGTCGCATGCCCGAGCTGACCTCGCCTGAGCTCAGCGCCCTGCGCAACCTGGCCGCAAAGCGCGGCGGCGAGCTCACCCCGTTCATCAATATCGCAGACGCCCAGCGGCTGACCTCCCTGGGCCTGGCTCGGCGAAACCGCCAGGGCTGGAGCATCACGGTCGAGGGCAGCCGGCTGCTGGAGCGCCTCGGCCAGAAGGCCGCCAACGAGAACAGCGACTAAGCCCCAAAGAGGGTCCGCGACCGCCCACGCGCCCGCGATGCCGGAGGCGCGCCACGGCCCTTTGAGGAATCACTCGCCCGCCGCGATCAGAGCGTCGAAGTCCAGAATGCTGCGCTTCAGCTTGGCGACGGCGCCGGCCGATATGTCGACGCCATTCGCGCGCAGGACGAGCGCGCCGCTCTCAAACATGTCCAGTTGGTCGATCAGCATGGCGCGCAGGTCGCGCCAGCGCTGCAGGATCTGAGCGTTTTCCATGCCCGGGAGGATAGGCGCACTCCCGCCTCCAGCGCCATGCCCGGCCGCCGGCGGCGGATCCCGCGCCCGCCGGGCCGGCCATGCTCCGCGAACGAATGCAGCGCCGGCGCCCCCCGGGACGTGATAGGTTTGCGCCGAACGGAAAGCCGGCCCCGGCCGGACGAGGTGCGAACCGCCGCGCGCCGCGCGTCTTCGCCACCGCTCCGAAAGGAACACTGCATGAGTGACCGAGACCCCGGCCCGGCGGGCGCCGGACCGTATTCGGACGCGCGATCGTTGCAGAAGCCAGCCTGGCGCGGCGTGCGCAGCGTGCCGCTGAAGCTGCTGCGCGCTCTGCGCGGCAAGGGCGCGTTGCACTGGCCGGGCGGCGAGATCCGCGTCACCTACGAGTTGGACATCTTCGCACGCGGGGCGACGCACACGGTCAGCGGGCGGGTTCAGGGCGATCTTTCGGCGCTCGCCGGTCGCGACGCCGGCGCGCGGCCGGGCGGCGCCAGCCTTCGCCTGCGCGACGGGCGCGAGATCGAGATCGAGTTCGCCTCGCTCGGCCGCGGCGCCGCCGAGTTCGACGCCCGCCACCCCTCGGACGCCGCCGCGCTGCTGGCCGCCGGCGCCGACGCGCCCACATGAACGGTGGCCGTTAGCGCCAGGCCGGGTCCCTCGCCGGAACGGAGGCGACCTGACCCCGGCGCCCCCTACGCGACCGCAAGCGGCGCGGTGAGCCTTGTCCTTCGGGTTCGCGATATCACGCCGCGCTCGGTGTCTTCCCAGAACGCCAGCAGCGCCTCGACCGGCTCGCTGCCTTCCGAAACACAACGCGCCGCCGCCATGCGGTCAGCCCAGCAGCCAACGCTCATGAAGAGCGTGCGGTAGACCCGTCTGAGGGCGGCGACCTCGTCGCCGAGAAGCCCGGCGGCGCTCAGGCCCTTGGCGTGCAGCGAAACCAGCCGGGCGCGGTCGCCCTGCACCAGACAGAATGGCGGAACATCCTGGGTGACGATCGAGCCGGCCGCGACGAACGCATATTGCCCGACGCGGGTGCGCTGGTGGACCGCGCAGTGGCCGGCGATCCAAGCAAAGTCGCGGACTTCGCAACGCCCCCCGAGCGTGGCGCCGTTCGCGAAGTGAACATGGTCGCCGACCAGGCAGTCGTGCGCGACGTGGACCCCGACCATCAGGTGGTTGTGGGAGCCGATGCGGGTGGGCGCCTTCCCGCCGGCGTGGACGGTCACGTTCTCGCGAAAGACATTGCGTTCGCCGATCTCGAGCCGGCCCGGCTCCCCGTCCCAGGCATCTTCCTGCGGTCCGGCGCCGATGGAACAGAACTGCATGAACCGGTTGCCGGCGCCGATCGTCGTGCGCCCCTCGATCACCGCATGCGGCCCCACGATGCACCGATCGCCGAGCACCACGTCAGCGCCAATCACCGCGTAGGCGCCGATGCGCGACCCGACGCCGACAACCGCGCCGCGCGCGACGATGGCGGTGGGATGGATGGTCGAGGCCTGCGCCTCCGCCCTGTCACGAGACGTGTGCGCGACCGCAGCGCCGACCCCATTGATCATGCCGTGCCTCTCGGAAAGAGTCCGTTCCGGGCCAGGCGGTCGCCTGGCTGATCAAATGGTCGGAGTGGAACGAAGGCCGGGCCGAACAGGGTCTTGCAGGACCAAGCGAGGCTGAGCAGGCGAACCGCGGCGATTATTCGATGCGCCGATACCTATTCCCTTTCGCACCGACTACAAGCCGGCGCGGCCGCAGCGCCGCCGCAGCGTGCGCTCCGACGCCGGATTCGGCCGCATTGCACGCGCGCGGTCCCGCAAGGCGCCGCCAGCGCCCGCGCCGGCTGGTCCGGCGGATGGCGCTACTGGAACTGGCGCTCGATCGCGGCGGCGAGATCCAGGCGCGCGAACGGCTTGGTCAGCACCATGCGGTCGCGGAAGGCGGGCTCGATTCCGTCCCGGCCGTATCCGGTCGCAAATACGAACGGGATCCCGCGCGCCTTGAGCCGCTCGGCCACCGGGGCGCTGTTCTGTCCGTGCAGGTTGACGTCCAGCACGGCGAAATCCACAGCAATCCGCCCGGCGTAGTCGATCGCCTCGGCAAGGCCTGTCGCCGTGACGACCACCTCGTGGCCGAGCTCGCGCAGCATGTCCTCGATGAGCAAGGCGATCAGGACTTCGTCTTCGACCAGTAACGCGCGCATCAGGCGAGCCTCGCGGCCGTTCGCTCGGCTCCCGCCCCCATTCGGCGGCCCCATTGCAGGCCGAGGCAGTCCAGCACGCCGCCCTACTCCGCGACGCCTGCCGGGGGCAGGCTGACCTTGAGCTGGGCGGTGAGGCCGCTCGGGCTCCAAGCCCGTTCGATCCGACAGGACATCTGCTGGGCCAGCTGGCCGATGAGCTGGTAGCCGAAGCCCTCGCGCGTGGGCGGCGAGACCGCCGAGCCGCACTCCTCGGCCCAGGTCAGCGTCAAGTCCGCCTCCGGCGCGACGTTCCATTCGACGGCAAGGCGGCCGCCGCAGCCCGACAGAGCGCCGTGCTTCAGCGCGTTGGTGGCGAGTTCGTGCACCAGCATGCTCATCGGCTGCACGAAAGCGGCCGGCAGCATGACGGTCGGGCCCTCGATGCGTAACCGGCTAGGCTCGATCATCGAGAGCTCGCCCTCGATCAGCTCCGCAAGGGAGCCGCCCTCCCAGCGCAGATTGGCCAGCACTGTCTGGGCGCGGGCGAGCGCCATGATGCGCCCCTCGAGCACGCCCCGGAACGCATCGATCGACTCCGCATGCGCCAGGCGCAGCAGCGACTGAACGACCGTCAGCGTATTGCGCGCCCGGTGGTCGACCTCGCGCATCAAGAGCTTGCGCGCGTCTTCGCTGCGGCGTTCGAGCACCTCGCCGGTCACGTCCTGGACGGCGTCGACGATGTGGATGATGCGGCCGCTGGCGTCGCGAACGGGCGCGTTGACTGCCGACCAGAAGCGCTCCTCGGTTTTCCCCTCCGCGGTGCGCACCGGATAAGGGCGGGTCTGCATCTGATGCGCGCGGCCGGTCTCCAGCACGCGCTCCATGGACGTGCGGATCGCATCCATGAACGCCTGGACCTGCGGGGGCGGGTGGCTGCCGAAGACCTCGAGCACCCCACGGCCGATGAGGGAGGCGGGGGTCGTGTTGAACGCCTGCGCATGGGCCTTGTTGACCGCCAGGATCGTGTAGCGCGGCGGATCGGCGGCGAGCAGCAGCATCGGCCGCGGGGTGGATTCGAAGACAGCCCGAAAGTCCGGAGCGACCGATTGAATGTCCGGCATCGAGCGCTCCCGGCTTCCCCTCGAGCGCCCCCTCGATGGGGCCTGTCTAGCGTCGATACGGGCTCACTGGCAACGTTGTCGGGCCCAGCCCAACATCTGTTAAGAAGCGTGGCCGGGACCATGGCCGTTCTATGGCGAGATGGACCCCGCCGTCGCCCGCTACCTGAAGGAGGCCGAGCTCGCCGAGGCGCGCGCCCGCGAGGCCGCGACGCCGCACATCCAGGAACAGTGGCGTCGGATCGCGCGGAGCTGGCGCGAACTGGCCAAGCTCGTCGAGCAGAGGTCGCGGCCGTGAACGCCGCCGATCTGTCCCCCCAAGGTCCGAGGGTCCGGCGCCTCGCATCCCGAACCCCCCGACACAGCTTGTGGCTACCGCGGGGTAAGCGCATCATTTGCGGCGGTTCCAAGGTGACGGCATGGCCGACGGCCTCAAGATCCGGGCGGACGATGAGGCGCTGGTCGAAGCGGCGCTGCGCCGCTTCGCGACGTCGCCGGCCGCCCTCGCCCGCCTGGCCGCCGGCGTGAAGGGGCTCACGTCCGTGCCGCGCGGCCGCCAGCTGCTCGCGGAGGGCGAGCGCACCGCCAACGTCACAATCCTCTGCCAGGGGGTGGCGAAGTGTTACCGCGGCCTGGCCCGCGCGGGTCAGCAGACCCTGGCGCTCTTCGTGCCAGGCGACATGCTCGACATCGATGCGTTCCTGCTCGGCCGCGCCAGCGCCGCGGTCGGGGCCATCACGCCGTTGCGGGTGGCGCAGATCGAGCACGCCGCCTTTTCCGACGCCATCGATGCGCATCCGGAGATCGGCTGGTCGCTCTGGCGCGCGATGGCCCGCGAGCGCGCACTCGTGCAGGAATGGCTGTTGGGGCTGGGCCGCCGGCAGGCGCTGGCGCGCACGGCGCACCTCATCTGCGAGATCGCCGCCCGCTTCAGCCACGGCGACGGGCTGAAGGAAGTCGTCGACTTCCCCCTCACCCAGGTCGAGCTCGCCGATCTGCTCGGCCTTTCGGCGGTGCACGTGAACCGGGTTCTGCAACAGTTGCGGGCCGAAGGGCTGATCGACCTGGCGCGCGGACGCCTGGCGATCCGCGATCGGGCCAAGCTCGTGGCCACGGCCGATTTCGACCCGACCTATCTTGGAGGCGGCCTCTGACCCGCTACTTCTTCCACCTCCGTGGCCCCAGGGAGCGCAGCGACGACGGGGTCGGCTGCGAATTCGAAACCGCGGACGATGCCTACCTCGAGGCGAGCCGCGCCGCGCTGGAGATCAGCGCCGAGATGGTCGGGCGCGGCGAGGATCCGACCGGCCTGGCGTTCGAGATTTGCGACGAGAGGCTGGGCCCGGTCATCGACCTGCCGTTTCGGGAGGCGATCAACCTGCCTTCCAGGCCGTGGGTCGATCTCGGCGACCTGCGCGCAAAGCTGCGCGAGGAGCTGCGCCAGCGGGCGCTGATCAGCGCCCAGATCAGGGAGGGCATTGCGGAGGCGCGCGACATGCTCCTGGCCATCCACCGCACCCTCAAGCTTATGGGGGACTAGCGGGACGCCCTCCTTGGACTTGGGTGGTGGCGGCAAGAGCCCACAGCTTGCGTTCCCGGTCATCCGGCGGACAATGCCGCGGCCCCGGGGCGCGCGCGGGCGCGCCGTTGGCCGATCGCGAGGCTTGAGGAAATGGCGCGCAAGGCGCGGGCGGCAGGGCGGGCGGAAGCGGTATCGGCAGCGTCTACAGCCACCCCGGTGGTGGGAATCGGGGCGTCAGCGGGCGGCGTGCTTGCACTGCGGACCTTGTTCGAGGCGCTGCCGCCGGACGCCGGCGCGGCCTACGTCGTCATCGTGCATCTGGATCCTGAGGCGCACAGCGAGCTGCCGCAGATTCTGGCCACGCGCGCGCACATGCCCGTCGTTCAGGTCACACGGCCTTCCGCTCTGAAGCCGAACTGCGTCTACGTCATCCCGCCCGATCGCCGGCTGCGCATATCAGAGGACGAGATCTGGGCCGAGCCGTTCGACGCGCCGCACGGGCGGCGCTCGCCGATCGACGACTTCTTCCGCTCGCTCGCCGAGCAGCACGGCGACGGCTTCGCCGTCGTCATGACCGGGGCCGGGGCCGACGGCTCGCTGGGGGTCAAGGCGGTCAAGGAGGCCGGCGGCATCATCCTGGTGCAGGATCCGGAACAGGCCGAGTACGCCTCGATGCCGCGCAGCGCCATCGCGACGGGCGTCGCCGACTTCGTGCTGCCGATCCGGGCGCTGGCGGCGCAGCTGGTCGAGCTGATCAAGGTCAAGGCGCACGTGACGAGCGCGGAGGCGGGGAGCGCCCAGGACGAAGCGCTGCGCCACATCCTGAGCTACGTGCGGGCGCGCACCGGCCACGACTTCACCAACTACAAGCGCTCGACGATTCTGCGGCGGCTCATTCGCCGCATGCAGGTGGCGCGGCGGGAGACGCTCGAAGACTACGCCAAGTTCCTGCGTGAGACCTCGGACGAGGCCCAGGCGCTGCTCGGCGACCTGCTGATTTCGGTCACGACCTTCTTCCGCGACCCCAAAGCGTTCGACACGCTCGCCAAGCTCGTCATCCCCGAGCTGTTCAAGGCCAAGCTCCCCGACGACGCCATCCGCGTATGGGTTCCGGGCTGCGCCACCGGCGAGGAGGCCTACTCGCTCACCATGCTCCTGCTCGAGGAGGCGGCTCGTCACGACATCCGGCCCGAAATCCAGGTCTTCGGCTCCGATATGGACGCACGCGCGCTCGCGACGGCGCGCGACGGGCGCTATCCGGCGGCGATCGAGGCCGATGTCGGGGAGGCGAGGCTGCGCCGCTTCTTCAATCGCGAAGAGGCGTTCTACCGGATCAAGCGCGAGCTGCGCGACACCGTGCTGTTCACCAACCACAGCCTGCTGAAGGACCCGCCGTTCTCCAGGCTGGACCTGATCTCCTGTCGCAACCTGCTGATCTATCTCGACCGCGAGCTGCAACAGCAGGTGTTGGCGACGCTCCACTACGGGCTCGAGGATCACGGCTACCTGTTCCTGGGCTCGTCGGAAACGGCCGAAACGCGCGACTCCATCTTCCGGCTGATCGACCGGGACGCGCGCATCTATCAGTCGACGGGACGCGCGCATGACGGACCTCCCGTCGTCCCCCGACTGGCCGGGTTTTGGCCCGGCGACCAGGCCGTCATGGCGTCCGCCGCCCAGGCGACCACGCGAGGCGCTCCGACGGCGCACCGGGAGTCGCTCGAGCGGCTGGCGCCCCCGAGCGTGCTGGTCGACAGCGCCCACCGCGTGCTGCACCTGTCGGAGACCGCTGGGCGATATCTGCAACCGCCGGGCGGCCCGCTTGCAAGCGACATCACCGAGCTGGTGCGCCAGGAGCTGCGCTTCGACCTGCGCGGCGCGCTGAACCGCGCCTTCGGCCGTGGGGAGACGGTGCTCACCGGGCCGATCGACGTGCGCTTCAACGGCTCGGCCAGGCGGGTGCTGCTGCAGGTCAAGCCGGTCGAGCTCGGCGAGGCCGGCCGCGAGCGCAGCGAGGCGCTCGTGCTCTTTCTGGAAGACGAGGGCGTGGCCGGCGGCGCAGACGCGAGCGCGGCCGCCGACGGGACGGTCGAGCGGCTTAAGCAGGACCTTGAGCTGGCCCAGAGTCGGCTGAGGACCACGCGTGAGGAGGCCGAGGCGGCCAATGAAGAGCTGCGGGCCGCGAACGAAGAGCTGCAGTCGATCAACGAAGAGTATCGCTCGACCGCGGAGGAGCTGGAGACCAGCAGGGAGGAGCTGCAGTCGATCAACGAGGAGCTGCAGACCGTCAACAGCGAGCTGAAGTTCAAGCTCGACAGCGTCTCGCGCGCCAACAGCGACCTGCACAACCTCATGGCGGCCATGGACTTCGGGACCCTGTTCCTCGACTCCGCCCTGCGGATCAACCGCTTCACGCCGAAGCTCGGGGAACTGTTCTCGATCACGCCTGGCGACATCGGAAGGCCGATCACCGACTTCGCCCACCAGCTCGACTACGACACGCTGGCGGACGACGCGCAGACGGTGCTGAAGGAACTGACGCCGATCGAGAGGGAAGTCGGCAGCCGCACCGGCCGCTGGTACCTGGCCCGCTTCCGGCCCTACCGCACGGTCGACGACAAGATCGACGGCGTGGTCGTCACCTTCCTGGACGTCACCGAACGGCGAGGGATGGAGGAGGCGCTGCGCGCCCGCGACGAGCGGCAGAGGCTGCTGCTCGACGAGCTGACGCATCGGGTGAAGAACATCCTGACCGTCGTGCAGGGGGTGGTGCACCAGACCTGGCGGGCCGGCGCGCGCGACGACTTCCTCGAACGCGTCGACGGCCGCCTGGCCGCGCTGGCGGAGTCGCAAAATCTGCTCGTCGCGTCCGACTGGCGGGGCGCCGATCTGCAGAGCCTGATCGAGGGCCAGCTCGCCCCGCACGTGGTCGATCGCCCCGGGCGCCTGCGCCTGACCGGCGGGCCGCTGTCGCTGCCGGCCAGCGTCGCAACGCCCTTGGGGCTGGTGCTGCACGAGTTGGCCACCAACGCCGTCAAGTACGGGGCCTTTTCGAACGAGAAGGGCCACGTCGACCTGAGCTGGACGACGATCGAGGGGAACCCGGAGACGCTGCTCAAGGTTACTTGGCAAGAACACGACGGACCTCCGGTCCGCCCGAAGCCGACCTCAGGGTTCGGCAGCCGGCTGATTCGCCATGGCTTGCCAGGCGCTAACGTCCGGCACGCGTTCGAGAAGGACGGCGTCACATGCGAGATCGAGGTCCCTCTCCCTCCAGACAGCGAGACGACCGCCTGATCCGAGCCGCCCACGCCGCGCGCGGGGCGGCGCCATTGGGCGGAAAGCGCATCCTCGTCGCCGAGGACGAACTGGTCATCGCAATGGACGTGCAGGACGCCCTCGAGGCCGCGGGCGCGGAGGTCGTCGGTCCGGCGAGCACGCTCGAGGAAGCGCTCGAGCTTTCCAACGCAGAGCCGCTGGATGCGGCCGTGCTCGACTTGCGGCTGGGCCGCCATTCCGCCGACCGCGCTGCGCGCGCGCTCTGCCAACGCGGCGTGCCTTTCCTGTTCTACAGCGGCCAGGCCGCCTCGGATCCCGAGCGGCTGAAGTGGCCGCATGTCACGACCGTCAGCAAACCGGCCGCCAGCCGCACGCTCGTCGGCGCCCTGCTGGCGCTGCTCGAGCGCACGTCGATCACCGACGGCTGAGGGGGCGCGGCGGCCTCGCCGGCGAACCCGCCGCGGGCTGCATCGACGCTCAAGCCTGATGAACCGGCGACAACGGCGGCCTCCGTCTGCGTTCAGCCGCGCCGTTGCAATCTCGCGGCCGACGACGGGGCGAGGCTGAGATCCCCTCAAGACCTCTCCCAGCGCCCGACCCGGCCCAATCGGGGGCTTCGGGCCAGGGGCGCAGCCAAGGAGATTGAACGTGAAGAAGCTTCTGTTGACCGCCGCAGCCGGCCTCTCGGTGCTCGCCGCGCCGCTCGCGGCCTCGGCGGCCCCTTACGGCCATTGGGACCGCGACCGCGGCGACCGCGGCGGCGCGCTGGCCGCCGGCCTGTTCGGTTTCGTGCTCGGCGCAGCGCTGACCGACGCCGCCGTCCACAGCCAGCCGTACTACTACCATGAGCGCTGCGGTTGGGTGGAGCAGCCCTACCGCAACTACTGGGGCGGCTTCGACTACCAGCAGGTCTGGGTCTGCCGCTGACGCTGGGCTCTGACGGGCGGGCGGCCGCGCCAGCTTGGCCGTGCCGCCCGCCTTTGCTAGGCTCGCAGGCATCATGCGCCGCGACGTACACGCGATGACCCTTATTCTCACCGACCGCCGCGGCGGCCGGGCGAGGGAGGGCGCGCGCTAGCCAGCGGCCGCTTAGACCCAGACCCCAAGCCCCGCCGGACGCCGACGGGGCTTTTTCTTCGACCCGTCGGCCCCGGCCAAGCCGGAGCAACGCCATGGGCGACATCCTGATCAGAGCCGTCGAGCCGGAGGACTGGCCCGACGTCGCCGACCTCTTCAAGCAGCCGACGGTCATCGCCGGCACCTTGCAGCTGCCGCACCGCAGCGCCGAATCCCACCGCCGCCGGCTGGCCGAACCGCCGCCGGCGAACTTCTGGCGCTTCGGCGCCGTGATCGACGGCAAACTGGTCGGACTGGCGGGCCTCACGCGGCTGGAGCACCGCCGCGCCCACGTCGGCACGATGTTCATTGCCGTCCACGACGCCTTCCAGGGCCGCGGCGCGGGCGCAGCCTTGATGGAGGCGTTGACCGACATGGCCGACCGTTGGCTGGCCCTCGCCCGCATCGAGCTCACGGTCTTCGCCGACAACGCCCGCGCCATCGGCCTCTACGAGCGCTTCGGCTTCGTCCGCGAGGGCCTGCATGCCGCCTACGCCTACCGCGACGGCGGCTTTGTCGACGCTGTCGCGATGGCGCGCATCCGCGCGGCCAAGATGCTCGTGGACCCGCGGCGCGAAACGGTGGGTGACCGGGCCTAAGGTTGCGCGTACGGTGGCCCGATCGGAGGCATCGGCCAAAAGGGCGCCTCCGGCTGAGAGAAGACCGGACTGGTCTCCGGCGCACTCCCGCTCGAAGCGGGAGGAATGCGCCATGGACTACCGGGATCAGCTTGCCGAGACAGTGGGCATCGCCGAAGAGGCGGCGCGCTTCCTCGCCCGGTTGAAGGCGTCGGCGGAGAACACCGGCCGCCTGATCGAACGGAGCCAGAGGGGCATCCGGGAAAGCCGCCAGGCGTTGCGCGACGCCCCCGACTCCGCAGCGTCGTCGCCGCCCGAGCGCTGACCCGCCTGCCGACAACCGTTTACTCGACCCGCGGGCGCCGCTATAGGCCGCGTCCCATGTCGCGCCAGACCAATCGCAACCCGCAAGACGCCAACGCCCGTCCGGGCGATGGATGCGGGAGCGCGCGCGTGGCTTAAGAGAGCCCAAGTCGCAAGACGCCCCGCCAACGAGGTCGGGGCTCGATCCAAGAGGCACAAGGTCCCGCCCTCCTTCAGAGCCAAGGAGACGAGACCATGCCCCGACGAAAACGACTGCCCGCAACGCCCGTGCTGGAGAGCGCGCGCCTGATCCTGCGTCCCATCCGCGCCGACGACGCGCCGGTGATCCAGCGCCTGTTCGACGACTGGGACGTCGTCAAGCACTTGAGCGCGCGCGTGCCGTGGCCCTATCCGGCCGACGGCGCGGCGGCGAACATGGTCGAGACGCTCGCCGAGATGGAGCGCCGCGAGAAGTTCCAGTGGGCGATCACCCTGAAGGGCGCGGGCGACCAGTTCATCGGCCGCATCACCCTCTGGCCCGACGACGGCGAGAGCCGCGAGATGCGCGGCTTCTGGCTCGGGCGCGCGCATTGGGGCCAGGGGCTCATGACCGAAGCCGCCGAGCGGGTGACCGAGTACGCGTTCATCGAGCTCGGCTGGCCATATCTGTGGCTGCGGAGCGGGGTGGAGAACGCCGCGTCGCACCGGATCAAGGAGAAGCAGGGCGCGCGGATCATCGATCGCGTACCCGCGGACTTCGTGTCCGGTCCCGGCCAGACCACGGTCTGGCTGCTGACCCGCGAGGACTGGCTGAGGCGAAGGGAGAAGAGGGCATGAGCGCGCTGGGGAACGTCCGCCGAGCGGACAAGGCGATGAGCGAGGCCGAGACGCGCGCCCTGCTCGAGCGCGGCTGCGTCGGGCGTCTGGCGACCGCCGATGCGGCCGGCCAGCCCTACGTGACGCCGCTGCTCTACGTCCTCGCCGGCGGCGACATCTGGCTGCACAACGCCGCCACGCCGGGCCACCTGCGCGCCAACATCGAGGCCAATCCGCGGGCCTGCTTCGAGGTGGACGAGCCAGGGCCGGTTTTCCCGTACGGCCGCTTCGCGTGCGACACCTCGATCGCCTACGAGAGCGCCATCGCCTTCGGGCGCATCCGCGTGGTGGACCAACGCGCCGCCAAGGAAGCCTTCTGCCGCGCGTTGATGGCGAAATACGCCCCGGACGTGGTCGGCCGTCCCGCCGGCTTCTTCCCGCGCCTTGGCCAGATCGCCGTCTATGCGCTGGCGCTCGAGCGCCTGAGCGGCAAGCGGACGCCGCTGCCGGCGCTGGGCGAGCAATGGCCGGCGCTCGACCGCAGCGCCACGCCGGACGCGAAGCCGCCGAGATAGCCGCGGTTCAGAACGATTTTAAGAAAATAAATATTCTGGCGTTGAAATATCAATTTTCGTGATATACCGTCGGCCGCAATGGAGGATTGGCCATGGCGGCGGACCCGAAGGACTGGCAGGAGCTGACCCGGCTGACCGGCGGCGACGACCTGATCGTCGAGCGCGTGCGCCTGGCCGGCCGGGACATCGCCATCGAGGGTGCGTTCGTGCTGCCCGAGCTCGCCCGGCTGGCCGCCGAGGACCAGGTGTTCGTCGCCGCCTTCGTGAAGAGCCACGGCTCGATCAAGGAGATGGAGCAGGTGTTCGGCGTCTCCTACCCGACCATCAAGGCGCGGCTGAACCGCATCGCCGAGCGCCTCACCTTCGTCGAGGTCGATCCGGCGCCGCCCTCTAGCGAGGTGCTGGAGCGGCTGGGCCGCGGCGAGATCGACGCCGAGGCGGCCATCCGCGCGCTGGAGCAGGGCCGATGATCCCGCTGATGGCGCAGGTGGTCGTCGCGCCGGTCAACGCCAGTCCGATCCGGCTCTGGCTGCCGATCTTCCTGGTCTGGCTGCTTCTCGTGGTGCTCGGCCTGATCCTCTCGCCGCTCATCATCTTGGCGTGCCTCATCGTCGGCCTCAATCCGTTCGCAACCGTCTGGCGCCTGATGCGCGTATTCGCGGCGCTGGCCGGAACCCACATCGAAGTCCAGGCGCCCGACGCGGTGATCCTGGTCCGCGTCATCTGAAAGGAAAGACCCGCTCCCATGGGTGAAGATCGCAAACGCATCCTCGACCTCCTTGCCGAGGGCCGCATCACCGCCGACGAGGCCGAGCGGCTGATCGCGGCGCTCTCCGGCGAGCCTGCCGGCGCGCGCGCCAACGACGGCGCCGCTTTCGGCCCGCGGCGCTCGCCGAAGCATCTGCGGGTGATCGTCGAGGCGAACGAGACCGGCAGCCCAACCAAGGTCAACGTGCGGGTGCCGATGCAGCTGCTGCGCGCCGGCGTGCGCCTCGGCGGCCTCATCCCCCGCCACGCCCGCGACCAGGTGAACGAGGCGCTGGCCGACCAGGGCATCGACATCGACATCGGCAAGCTCAAGCCGGAGAACCTGGAAGAGCTGATCGAACACCTGCAGGACTTCGCCGTGGACATCGACGATGAACACGCCCGCGTCCGCGTCTTTTGCGAATAGAGGAAGAGAGGCCGACCATGCTGAGCATCGCCGTCATCGCGCTGAGCTTCGCCCTCGCGCTCTCCCTCTCCGTCGTCGTCTCCGGCCCGGTGAAGCCTTAGGCGCGGCGGCGACTTCCCCCACCTCGGGGGGCCTTCCGCTCGTCACCCTTCTCCCCTCGCGCGGAGGTGTTGCCCTGCCTCGCCCAGCGGCGCGGCGCTACCCCGCCGGGTCGGAGCCGACCAGGTTTTCGACGGTGGCGCGGACGGTGGCGTAGCACTCGCAGGAGATCGCCTGCATGCGGCGCCGGTCGAGGATATCGATGCGGCCGCGCCGCTGGCGGATCAGCCCCTGCCCGGCCAGGCCGCCCAGGGCCTCCGTCACCGTGGTCCGCTGCACGCCCAGCATGGTGGCCAGATACTGTTGAGTCAGCTGCACGCTGTCGTCGGCGGTCCGGTCCTGCGACATCAAGAGCCAGCGGCAGAGGCGCTGGTTGAGATCGTGCAGGGCGTTGCAGGCTACGGACTGGTGCGCCTGCGCCAGGTTGGCCTGGGCGTGGCGCATCAAGAGGCGCCGCAGGTCGGGGCTCCGGTCGGCCTGCTGGCGAAGCCGGGCCGCGGCGATGCGGATGGCCAGGCCCGGGATCTGGGTGAAGGTGCGGTTGACCGCCGGGGCGCCGCCGAGAGCGTTCAGGACGCCCACCACGCTCTCATAGCCCACCGTGTCGCTCTCGACGGTCCGCCCGTCCAGCATCACCGTCACGACGGAGAGGACGGCCGTCGAAGGGAAGTAGACCCAGTCCACCGGATAGTCGGGCTCGTACAGCACTTCGCCAGACGCGAGCGCCAGGCTCTGGACGTACGGCTCCAGCGCGCCGCTGTCGCCGGCGCCGAGAGCTTGCAGAACGAGGTTGCGACTCTGTTCGAGTTCGCCCGCCATCGCGGCTTCGACCATCTGTTGAAAACGTGCTTGTTGCCGGAAAGTGGCATCGCGTATTGTCGGGTGGCCGACAGACCGGTCCAAACCTGCGATTATTATGCGAATCTTGCAGGGCGGCCGTCTCGGCTGGACCAGGAACCTCGAATGACGGCCGACCGGCAGTCGATATCCAAGATTTACACGCTCTACATCGACGATGACCGGTACTCTGTGCCCTCGTTGGACGCCATCGACGCCGGCGACGACGACGCGGCGACCGAACTGGCGCGCGCAAGACTGGCGAGTTCGCCCCACTACCTCGCGATCGAGCTCTGGGATGGCGAGCGCCAGATAGCCCGCCTCGAAAGTCCGGCCCGGCGCGTGTCAGCGCTGAAAACCGGACGCATCGAACCGCGCCTATAGTCGTTCCGCCTTCGTGAAGGAGCAGGCCATGGCCTTGCGCGCGTCCGTCTGCATCGCCTTTGTGGCGCTCGTCGCGACGCCGGCCGTCGTGGGCGCGCAGGCCGTGCAGCCCTCAGGCCAGGTGGTCGCCACCGCGACATCGCAGCCGGCGCCGCAGGCGCCCGCGGCCAGCGCCCAGGTGGACTCGGTGACCCCCACCTACGACGCCGCCCCCCCGGCCAAGCCCGCGAGGGAGCGTCGGGTGCACGGCTACTTCAGCGTCGGCGTCGGCACGCGCGGCTATCGCGAGATCGGCGGCGAGGTCGAAGGTCCCATCGGCGACAACGGCTACGGCGCCGTCGCCATCGACGCCGGCCAGATCGGCGGCGGCCGGCGTTAGTCCCTGAGGAGCTCGTTGACCGAGGTCTTGGCTCGGGTCTGCGCATCGACCGTCTTGCCGATCACCGCGCAGATGCGGCTGGGGCCCTCGCCGTTCGGGTTCGGCAGCGCGCCGGGGAACACCACGGAGTATGGCGGCACGTAGCCGCGATGGGTCTCGCCGGTGGCGCGGTCGATGATCGGCGTCGTCGAGGTGATGAAGGTGCCCATCGAGATCACCGAGCCCTCGCCGACGATCACGCCCTCGGCCACCTCCGAGCGGGCGCCGATGAAGCAGTTGTCCTCGATGATGGTGGGGCTCGCCTGCAGCGGCTCCAGCACCCCGCCGATGCCGACGCCGCCGGACAGGTGCACGTTCTTGCCGACCTGGGCGCAGGAACCGACGGTGGCCCAGGTGTCGACCATGGTTCCTTCGTCGACGTAGGCGCCGATGTTGACGAACGACGGCATCAGGACGGCGCCTGGGGCGATGTAGGCGCCGCGCCGCACGATAGCGCCGGGCACGGCGCGAAAGCCGCCGGCTTCGAACTGCGGCGCCTCCCAGCCGTCGAACTTGGACGGGACCTTGTCCCACCAGGGTCCGATGCCGCCCCCGAGCGCGCCGGCGCGCATCACCTGGCTGGGGTTGAGCCGGAAATAGAGCAGGATCGCCTGCTTGGCCCAGGC
>DATGIN010000284.1:0-16504 GCA_035295705.1 Caulobacteraceae bacterium | reverse complement strand
CGATGATGCCCACCTTGTTCACCGGGATCACCGCGGTGTCGTCCGGAACGTCGGGGATCTTGGCCGCCTGCCGCTCGGCGAAGAAGGCGTACCGCTGGGCGGCCGATTGCGATCCGCTCATCAACTCGCCGAACAGCCGGCGCTCGGTCTTCAGGCCTTCCTCGAACGGCTCGTTCACGGCCGCCTCGACGCAGCGGATGTTGTATTCGGGCGCGAGGAAGCCGCGGAAGCGGCGGGCGTTCGCCTTCCTGAAGTTCTCGAAGATCTCCGGATGGCCGCGCGCCGCCTCGACCTTCTCGTTTGAGTCGCGGACCTTCTTTAGCGGCCGCTTCTCGGCCACGACCTTGGTGGCGAACGCGATCGCCCCCTGGCGCAGGTTCCCTTCGTCCACCAGCTCGTCGACCAGCCCCATGGCCAGGCACTCCTTCGCCGGCACGTGCTGGCCGCTGGTCATCATCTCCATCGCCTTCTCGGGCCCGACGATGCGCGGCAGGCGCTGGGTGCCGCCGGCGCCGGGCAAGAGGCCGAGGTTCACCTCCGGCAAGCCGCAGCGGGCGGAAGGCACGGCGACGCGGTAGTGGCAGGCGAGCGCCACCTCGAGGCCGCCGCCCAGCGCCGTGCCGTGGATGGCGGCGATCACCGGCTTGGGCGAGTTTTCGATGGCGTCCTGCACGTCGTAAAGGGAGGCGCCGCGCTGGGCGCCGCCGAACTCGGTGATGTCGGCCCCGGCGATGAAGGTGCGCCCCTCGCAGATGATGACGATGGACTTCGCGCCCTCGTCGGCCAGGCCCTTGGCCATGCCGCCGGCCAGGCCGTCGCGGACGTTGAACGACAGCGCGTTCACCGGTGGCGAGTTCAGCGTGATGACGCCGACGCCGTCCTCCAGCGAATATTCGGTGACTTCATTGATGGCGGCCATGACGCTCCCTCGGGCTCCGCTTCACAGGCGCCCGCCATAGGCCCCGCAGGGGCTGGCGCGTCAATGCCGCAAGCCCTTGTGGCCTGCCCTAGCGTCGCACCGTTTTCGTCGCCGAGCGCAGCGGTGGTCGCCGCGCGCGGCACGAGCAGCATCAGGATCGAAATGTCGAGGTCATCGGCTCTCGACCCGCCGGCCATGGCCATGCGCAGGCGCCCCTGATCCATCAGCCTGCGGATCTCGCCGGTGTCTTGGATGTCGACGGCGGCGCGCTTTCCGTCCGGCCCCTCGTCGTAGACGAACAGGTCGGTGGCGTCGCGCCTGAGCGGCCTGCCGACGCCGAGGACGGCCTCCAGCGTCGCGGAAGCCCCGGGCTCGGCCGGAATCGTCGCGATCCCGCACACCTCGGCGGTCATCGGCGGCGTGCTGGGCGTGGGCATCTCGCCGGTCAGCGTCATGATCAGGCCGCCCTCGTAGGCCTTCCACAGCACCGTCAGCCGCAGCGCCTCGGGGATCGCGTTGGCGAGATCGTGCAGCATCATGGCCGGCGGCGAGACAAAGCCGGCGCTCCGCGCCGCCGCCGTGGTCGCACCCGCCCGGCCGTGCGCGGCCATGCAAAGCGAGCGGAAAGGCTCGGCAAGCCTCGAGTCCTGCGCTGCGGCGGGCGCGGCGAGCAGCGCTGCGGCGATCGCTGCGACAAGCGCCTTCATCGGATAGCCCCTGGCCCTCACGGCGACATCACCTTTGCGCCGCCGGCAGGTTCACAAGTGCAAGCGTCGCTTAGAAATAGCGTCTCAGCTGGACATAAAGTTGCGCAGGCGGCGCGAAGAAGACGGGGCTGGCGGGCGCGAGCGGCAGGCCGCCGAACTCGCTGCGTTTCGGACCGATGGGCGCCTGAGCCCCGGCGACCAGGCGCAGGTTGTCGCTGAGCGAGTAGGTCGCCGCCGCCAGCGCGAAGAGGCTTCCGTCGTTCAGGTCGACGATGAGCGTCGGGCTGGCGGTCAGCAGCGGCGTGAGCTCGACCGTCGCGCCCGCGGCCAGATAGTCCCGCCGCGTGTTGAACAGCTGGCCGCGCGCTAGCCGGCCGGCGAGGTCCGGAGGCAGGGTGAGCAGCGCAAGGTCGCGGTCGGCGACGCCGAAGCCGTTGTGGAAATACTCGGCGAACAGCGTCGCGTTGCGGCCGAACACCGTCACCGCGTCGCTGATATTGGCCAGGCCCGAGACGCGTGTTGGTCCGCTGCGCAGGACCGTCGGAACGACCTCGACATTCCAGGTCGCGCCGCCAAGGGCGCCGTTGACGCCGACGCCCGCAACCCAGTCGCCGTGGTCGCGGGCGATGAGGAACGTCGTCTGGTGGCCGGCGAGCGTGGTCTGGGCGTGCAGCGCCTCCGAGCTTGCGTCCTCCGTGAGCGGACCGCCCGCCCGCGCGGGCCGCGGCACGACGATCAGCTGCACGTCCGAGCCGTCCGCGAAGAGGCGCTGGACGTACAGCATGTCGACGCCCGGCTTCCACTCGGTGTCCGTCGCGCTGGGCGAGAAGGGATCGAAGAGGTCCATGGGCCGGAAGACCAGCCCGGATCCCCAGGTGACCGCCTGGCGGCCGACGCGCACCACCCAGCCCGGCGTCGTGTAGGCGAGGGCGAGGCGGTCTATGCTCGCCTGCCCGAGCACCTCGCCGCGGCCGGTGAAGGTTGCAGTCAGGTTCAGCCAGGTCGACGGGGGAGCTGGCAGAAGCGATGCCTCGGAGCGGGCGAGCGCGACGGCCGGTCCGGCCTCCATGGTCGCGAGGGCGTGCACCTGCAGGCTCAAGTCGCCCCAGGTCGGCTCCCAGGTCAGGCGGAGGTTGGCGAGGCCCTCGTCGCTGTCCTTCGCCCCCAGCGCCGCCTCGATACTGTCGCTGTTCGAGAAGAGGCCGGAGTCCGCCAGCTCCAGCCGGCCGTGCAGAGCGTTGTCGGTCTGGGCGGCCGCGGCGGGCGCGAGCAGCATCGCCGCCAGGAAGAGCAGCGTGGCAAGTCGGCGTGGCCCGCTGCAGCCCCCAGGCATGTCAGGCATTCACACGCGCCGCCCGCTCGTCCGCGGTGATCCGGCCATCGATCATCTCGATCCTGCGGCGCGAATGGGCGATCACGCGCGCGTCGTGGGTGGCGATCAGGAAGGTGACGCCGGACGCGGCGTTCAGGCTCCCCATCAGCGCGACCAGCTCTTCGGCGTTCTTCGAGTCGAGGTTGGCCGTCGGCTCGTCGGCGAGCACGATCGCCGGCTTTGGCGCAAGGGCGCGGGCCACCGCGACCCGCTGTTGCTGGCCGCCGGAAAGCTTGGCGGGACGTCGATCTTCCAGTCCCAGCAAGCCGACCTCGCCCAGCACCTCGCGGGCGCGCGCCAGCCGTTCGGCCGCCGGCCGGCCCAGCAGGCGCAGCACGAACTCGACGTTCTCCGCCGCCGACAGCACCGGGATCAGACTGTAGGTCTGGAACACGAAGCCGATCTTGTGCAGGCGCAGGTCGGCGAGCCTTGCCGCCGGCATGGCGGTGATGGACTCGCCTTCAACGCTGATCTCGCCCTTCGTCGGCCGGTCGAGCCCGCCGATCAGGCTGAGCAACGTGGTCTTGCCGGATCCGGAGGGGCCCGACAGCGTCGCGAAATCGCCCGCCTCGACATCGAGGTCGACGCCGCGCAGCGCCGGCACGTCGACCTGGCCCTGGCGGTAGATCTTGGTGACCCCGCGGCAGGCGATGATCGCGGTCATGGGCTCCGGCCCTCCTGGTCAGATCGCCGCCATGGCGACGATCGGCTGGGTGCGCGCCGCGGCGGCTGCCGGCCACAGCGCCGTCGCCACGCCCAGCAGCCACACGATGAGCGAGTAGACGATGGCGCCGGCGACATTGAACTGCGGGTAGATCACCCCGCTGGCGCCAGACATCTCGGCGCCAGGCGCCAGAGGGCCGAGATCGAGTCCGTGGCCGAAAGGCAGCAGCGTGACGGCCATGAAGAGGTTGCCCAAGATCACGCCGACTCCGATCAACAGCGCCGACTCCAGCACCACCTGCGCCACGATGAGCCTCGGGCGCATGCCCAGCGCCTGCAGCAGGCCGAACTCGCGCGTGCGCTCGAAGACGGCCATCAGCTGGGTGTTCACGATGCCGATGGCCATCAGCACGAACATCACCATCAGCCAGATGGCGGTGTAGCTCTCGGAGAACTGCTCGATGGTGTAAACGAGCGGCGAAAGGGTGATCCAGGTCTGGACATCGAGGCCCGGCGCCGCCCGCCTGAGCGCGGCGACCACCGCGTCGAGCTTGGCCTGCGCGCCCGCATCCAGAGCGATCTCGGATAGCTGGCCACTCAGGCCCAAGGCGGATTGCGCCTCGCCCAGCCCGACGAACACATAGGCGTCCTGCGTCGGCGTGGTGTTGCCGAAGATTCCCACGATCGGAAGGCCGATCTGGGCCAAATGTCCGTCCGCGGCCTGCGCCATCAGGATCACGCGCTTGCCCAGCCGGGTCTTGAGCCGGATCGCCAGGTCCTTGCCGACCACGATGCCGACCTGGTTGGGATCGCTCAGGTAGCGTCCCTCGAGCATCTGGCCCGGCAGCTCGGAGACCTTGCGCTCGGCGGCGGGGTCGACGCCGACGAGGGTGATGGCGCGGGTGCGGTATTCGCTCTGGATGATCGCCGGAACGCGCACGCGCGGCGCCCAGGCGGACACTTGCGACCCGTTCAACACGCCGAGCAAGGCGTGGGACGGCGCCGGCATGGAGTGGCTGACGCCGGGGTCGTCGAGGTAGCCGGGCGCGTGGATCTGCGCTTCGCCGGTGAGCAGGTGAAGGCTCTCCTGCAGGGTGCTCGCCGCCACGGCGTTCAGCAGCACGTCGAAAACGAGGATCGACCAGACTCCGATGGCGACCACGACAAGCGTGATCAGGGTGCGCCTGGGGTTGCGCCACAGGTTGCGCCAGGCGAGCGGTCCGAGCAGCCAGATCCGGCCCATCAGGCAGCCCTCATCGCCAGCGCCGGCGTGAGGCGCCGGATGCGACCGAACGGAACGAGTCCGCCGATGGCGATTGCCGCCGCGAGCGCGCCGGGGCCGGCCAAAGCGCTGAGGGCGCTGAGGCTGGGGTAGAGCCTTGTGGGGATGCCGAACTGCTCGAGCAGCTTGGGGTCGATGGGAAAAACGACGCCCACCTGTTGGAGCCAGAAGGTAATCGCGCCGCCGATCGCAACGCCGATGGCGCAACCGATCGCGGCCAGCGCGAGGAGCTCGATCCAGACCATACCGGCGATCTGGCCGGGGCGCATGCCGAGCGCCATCAGCATGCCGAACTCGCGCGTGCGCTCGAGCACGCTCATTAACAGCGTATTGAGGACGATGAAGGCTACCACCAGCACCAGAGCGACGTAAAAGAGGAGTGACGTCAGGTACTTAAGGTCGATTTCGTCGCTCATCGCCGGCTCCATCTGCTGCCAGTCGCGCAGAGCGACGCCGGCGCGGCTGGCGAGCGCGCGAAGGGCCGGCAGCGCGCGGTCGACCGAATTGAGCGAGGGGCCGCCCAGCGCGATGGTGTTGGCGGCGTCCTGCATCTGGAACGTAACCTGCGCGCGCTGGAGCGGCATCTCGAGGATGGAGCGGTCGAGATCGGGGATGCCCGAGTGATAGATTCCCCTGACCTGCAGCACATCGGCAGCCACCGATCCGTCTCGAGCTGAGCCCAGCATGGTGACCTTGCCGCCCACGCCGACCCCGAGGTTCTTGGCGAGGAGGTCGCCGACGACCGCGGAGTCGGTGTCGGCGTGCTGGAGGTAGCGCCCGGCCTCAATCCGCGTTGGGATCGACGAGAGGCGCGCCTCGCGGTCCGGATCGACGCCGATCACCACCGCGGCGTAACTGCGCGGGCCATTGGCGAGGATGGCGAAGCCGTTCACCCTCGGCGCGGCGACGCTGACGCCGCGCGCCTTCTGCGCCTGCTGCGCGATCGACGCCGGATCGGCGATGGCGTGGTCCAGCGAGGGATCGTCTGCGTAGCCGTTCGCCTGCAGCTCGGCGTAGCCGTCGAAGATTCTGAGGGTCGTCTCCTTCATCTGTCCGTACACGCCATTCTGGAAGGACAGGATGAAGACGAGCAGCCCCGAGACGATCGCGACGCTCAGCACCGAGAGCAGGGTGCGCTGTGGCCGCCGCCAGAGGTTCCGCCAGGCGAGCGCGGCCAGCATCGCCCTGCCTCAGGACCGGGGATTCTGCAGGTTGGAAAGCGTGAAGAGGTAGGCGGGCGCGCTGACGTCAAAGCGGGCGTCGCTGGTCTGGACCTGCGTCCACTGGTTGGGCTGGTCGAGCGGGTGCATCGTCATCACCACCGGGTAGGGCCGGCCGCCCAGCGATGCGATCCTGTCGACCGTCATCCGCCGCGCCGGCTTCATGTCCTGGTCGTAGAAGGTCTCTTCGACGAAGACGCTGTCGTCGCGGATCTTCAGCACCACCTTGCCCCAGACAACCGGCGCGCCGGGCTTTGGATCGGCTTCGATGCTCCAAACGGTGTGGCCGCCCGCCTGCTCGCTGCCGACGATCCGATGCGTGTACTGGCTGATCAGGTCCTCGGATTTGGAGAGATCGTTGTACGAGAAGTCCGAGCCCATCCACGCCTGGCTCAGCATGCTCGCCGGCAGCTTGATCACCTGGTTGAGTTTCGGGTTGTAGACCCATGTGTCGTTGCCGAGTTTCAGCGTCGCGTTGCCGGCGTCGGCCGCGGGCGCGGTGAAGCGAACGAGCGCGTCGCCGGCCCCCCGGGTCCACGCCCTGACGCCCATGTGCCGCTCCCAGGTCGGGCGGTGGATCGTCATCGACAGCGTCGATTGCGAGTTCTTGGCCCTATAGTTGTCGAAGGCCCGCTGCAGGATGGCGTCGGCGCTCGGCTGCGCCGCCCACGCGGGCGTGGCTGCCGCGACGAGGCAGAGAGTGAGAACCAGGCGACGCGGCATCGGCCGACCCTTGCATTTTTCGCGTGGTTCTCGTATCAGACCGACGGTCGGTCTTCAAGATGAAGCCGCGGCGTGAAGGGACGATTTCGCCAAGGTGAGCATCGAGAGCGTTTCCGAGCCCGTGCGCTCGAAACCCAGGATCCTCAAGCAGCCGGCCGTACGGCGGGCGGAGCTGATCGACTGCGCGCAGGGGCTCTTTCTTTCCAAGGGCTACGAGCGGACCACGATCAACGACGTGATCGACGCCACCGGCCTCTCGAAGGGCGCCTTCTACCACCACTTCCGCGCCAAGGAGGATCTCCTGGAGGCGATCGCCGAGCGCTTCGCCCGGCAGGCGATGACATTGGTGCAGGCGGTTGCCGATGATCCTTCGCTCGACCCGCTACGGCGGCTGAACGGCCTTTTAGCCATGTCGCGCGAGTGGAAGGAGGAGCACCTCGGCGAGCTCCGCGCGATGTTCCTCACGCTGCTCAAGCCCGAGAACGCGCGGCTGTATCACCGTATCGTCGGCGCGGTGTTCGGCGCGATGGCGCCGACCGTGGCGGGCGTGATCGCGGCTGGCCAGGCCGAGGGCGTCTTCGATTGCGCCGATGCGGACGTGGCCGCCGAAGCCCTTCTCTGGATGAGCGAAAGCCGTCGTCTCCTCGTGGTGCAGGCGATGAGCGCGGCCGAGGCCGGCGATGTCGATGGGGCGGTGGCGTTGATCATGAAGCGGCTGCGCGCCGAGGAGGCGATGATCGACCGCATCCTCGGTCTCGCGCCCGGCAGCGTCGATCTGGCAGGCTCGCAGGTTTACATTCGCACGCTGATCGTGGGCTGGGTGCGAGCGGCGGGGCGGACCTAGCCTAGCCAAATACGGCGCGGGCCCTTATCGGCTTCGAGCAAGCGACCATCCGGAGCGCGCATGACCACTCGAGCCGATTTGACCGTCGATTCCGGCCTCGCCGACTTCGTTGAACAGGAGTTGTTGCCGGGGCTCGGCCTCTCGCCCGATGCGTTTTGGCGGGGGCTTTCATCGCTCGTCTCCGCACTCGGACCGCGCTGTAAGGCGCTGCTCGAGCGGCGCGATGCGCTGCAAGCGGCGATCGACGCCTGGTATCGCGAGCATCGCGATGGCGGCGTCGACGTCGCGGCCGAGGAGGCGTTCCTGCGCCAGATCGGCTACCTCGCGCCGGAGCCTGGGCCGTTCACGGTATCGACCGCGGACGTGGACCCCGAGTTCAGCCAGATCGCCGGGCCGCAGCTGGTCGTGCCGTCCACCAACGCCCGCTACGCGCTGAACGCCGCCAACGCCCGGTGGGGCAGCCTCTACGATGCGCTCTACGGCACGGACGCCATCGACGAGAGCGGCGGCGCGACCCGCGGCGGCGCCTACAACCCGCTGCGCGGCGCCAAGGTGATCGCGCGCGCCAAGGCGGCGCTCGATATCGCCGCGCCGATCGCCGGCGCGAGCCATGCCGATGCGACCGGATACGCGGTCGAACGCGGCGCGCTCGTCGTCCGAACGGCCGAGGGCGACCGGCAGCTGGCCGACCCCGCCCAGTTCGTCGGCTTCTGCGGCGAACCGGCCGAGCCGACAGCCGTCGTCCTGCGCGTCCACGGCCTGCACATCGAGATCGCGATCGATCGCGGCCACGATGTCGGCAAGGACGACCCGGCCGGCGTCGCCGACGTGATCCTGAGTCGGCGATCACCACCATCATCGACTGCGAGGACTCCGTCGCCGCCGTCGACGCCGAGGACAAGACGCTGGTCTACCGGAACTGGCTCGGCCTGATGAAGGGGGACCTGAACGCCGACTTCGAGAAGGACGGCCGCACGGTCTCGCGGCGGCTTTCGCCCGATCGGCGATACGCCGCGCCGGACGGCGGCGAGGTCGTGCTTGCGGGGCGCGCGCTGCTCATGGTCCGCAACGTCGGCCACCACATGTACACCGACGCCGTGGGGACGCCCGACGGCGCCGCGATCCCGGAGGGGTTCCTCGACGCCCTGGTCACCGCGACGGCGGCGCTCTGGGACCTGAAGGGTCTGGGCGACTATAGGAACAGCCGCGCCGGCTCGGTCTACATCGTCAAGCCGAAGATGCATGGGCCGGACGAGGTGGCGCTGACCGTCGATCTGTTCGCGCGCATCGAGTCCATCCTCGGCCTTCCCCCCAACACGCTGAAGGTCGGGATCATGGACGAGGAGCGGCGCACCTCCGCCAACCTAGCCGCCTGCATCCACGCCGCGCGCGAGCGGGTCGTCTTCATCAACACCGGCTTTCTCGACCGCACCGGCGACGAGATCCACACGGGCATGGAAGGCGGCCCGATGATCCGCAAGGCCGAGATGAAGAACACGGCCTGGATCAGGTCCTACGAGCTCCGCAACGTCGAGATCGGTCTGGCCGCTGGGCTGAAGGGCCGCGCGCAGATCGGCAAGGGCATGTGGGCGGCGCCCGACCGCATGGCCGACATGCTGGAACAGAAGATCGCCCATCCGCGCGCCGGCGCGAACACCGCCTGGGTGCCTTCGCCGACGGCGGCGACCTTGCACGCGCTGCACTACCACCAGGTCGACGTGGCGGCGCGCCAGGACGAGCTGGCCGGCGGGCCCGTCGAAGGGCTGACCGCGCTCCTCACGCCGCCGCTCGCGACCGGCCGCAACTTCTCGCCGGAGGAAGTGCGCGAGGAGCTGGACGACAACATCCAGAGCATCCTCGGCTATGTCGTGCGCTGGATCGACCAGGGCGTCGGCTGCTCGAAGGTTCCCGACATCCGCGAGGTTGGGCTGATGGAGGACCGCGCGACGTTGCGCATCTCCTCGCAGCTGCTCGCCAACTGGCTGCGCCATGGCGTCTTGAGCGAGGCCGATGTGGACGCGAGCCTGAAGCGCATGGCCCTCGTCGTCGACCGCCAGAACGCCGGCGATCCGCTCTATTCGCCGATGGCCCCCGCCTACGACGGCCCCGCCTTCAATGCCGCCCGCGAGCTCGTCCTTGAAGGGACCTCGCAGCCGAACGGCTATACCGAGCCGCTGCTGCACAAGTGGCGACGCGTGGCGAAAGCACAGCAAAACGGCCCGGGGCGAGCCCGGGCCGTCTGATCCCCTCCTGCAGCTTCTGGCGAGCTACTCGGCGGCGAACTGATTCATCGTGTTGTTGGCCCCGCCGGCCTTCAGCGCGGCGTCGCCGGAGAAGTACTCCTTGTGGTCGTCGCCGATGTCGGAGCCGGACATGTTCTGGTGCTTCACCGTGGCGATGCCCTGGCGGATCTCCTCGCGCTGCACCTTGGCGACGTAGGCCAGCATGCCCTCCTCGCCGAAGTAGCCCTTCGAGAGGTTGTCGGTCGACAAAGCCGCCGTGTGGTAGGTCGGCAGCGTGATCAGATGGTGGAAGATGCCCGCGCGCTTGGAGGCGTCGGCCTGGAAGCTGCGGACGCGCCGGTCGGCCTCGTCCGCCAGGGGCGTGCCGTCGTAGTCGACGCTCATCAGCGCCGCCCGGTCGTAGGCGGCGACATCCTTCCCGGCCGCCTTCCAGGCGTCGTAGACCTGCTGGCGGAAGTTCAGCGTCCAGTTGAACGACGGCGAGTTGTTGTAGGCGAGCTTGGCGTTCGGGACGACCTTTCTGATGCGGTCGACCATGCCGGCGATCTGCTCGACGTGCGGCTTCTCGGTCTCGATCCACAGAAGGTCCGCGCCGTTCTGCAGGCTGGTGATGCAGTCGAGCACGCAGCGGTCCTCGCCGGTTCCGGCGCGGAATTGATAGAGGTTCGACGCCAGCCGCTTCGGCCGCATCAGCTTTCCGTTCCGCGTGATGACGACGTCGCCGTTGCCGACCGCGTTCGCGTCGACCTCTTCGCAGTCGAGGAAGCTGTTGTACTGGTCGCCGATGTCGCCCGGCTCGCGGCTGACCGCGATCTGCTGCGTCAGGCCCGCGCCGAGCGAGTCCGTGCGGGTGACGATGACGCCGTCTTCCACGCCCAGCTCGAGGAACGCGTAGCGGCAGGCGCGCACCTTGGCGAGGAAGACGTCGTGCGGCACGGTGACCTTGCCGTCCTGGTGGCCGCACTGCTTCTCGTCCGAAACCTGGTTCTCGATCTGCAGCGCGCAGGCGCCGGCCAGGATCATCTTCTTGGCCAGCAGGTAAGTCGCCTCGGCGTTCCCGAAGCCGGCGTCGATGTCGGCGATGATCGGGACGACATGGGTTTCGAAGTTCTCGATCAGGCCCTGGATCTTCTTCTCGCGCACCTCGTCGCCGGCGTCGCGCGCGGCATCGAGGTCGCGGAACAGCAGGCTGAGCTCGCGGGCGTCGGCTTGCTTGAGGAAGGTGTAGATCTCCTCGATCAGCGCCGGGACCGCGGTCTTTTCGTGCATCGACTGGTCGGGCAGCGGACCGAACTGGGAGCGCAGCGCCGCAACCATCCAGCCGGACAGGTAGATGTAGCGGCCCTTGGTCGTGCCGAAGTGCTTCTTGACCGAGATCATCTGCTGTTGGGCGATGAAGCCGTGCCAGCAGCCCAGGCTCTGGGTGAACTTCGCCGGGTCCGCGTCATAGGCGGCCATGTCCCGGCGCATGATCGCGGCGGTGTAGCGGGCGATATCGAGGCCGGTGAGGAACCGGTTCTGCAGCCGCATGCGCGCCACGGACTCGGCGTCGATCCCGTCCCAGGCGCCGCCCTTGGCCTTGATCAGCTGACTGACCCGCGCGGTGTGTTCCGAGTACGACATCGACAGAGACCTCTGAACGTCCAGCTTTGACACGCGTTGCTGCGCCCGCCGTCGCGGTCGCATTTCTCATGCTGTCCTAGTCTTCGAACGAGCTCTGCGCACGTCTCATCGGCGCGGAAAAGGCCGCTTTGTCGAAATGGCGCCTAGCCGATTTTGTAAATTTGTGACAAACGAACAGAAATGAGCCTCAGTCCCCAGCGCAAGCTCTTCCTCGGCGCGCGATTGAAGCGGCTGCGGCGCGAGCTGGGCGTCACCCAGATGCGCATGGCCGAAGATCTCGGCGTTTCGGCCAGCTATCTCAATCTGCTGGAGCGCAACCAGCGGCCGGTGACCGCGCAGGTGCTGCTCAAGCTCGCCGAGACCTACGACATCGACCTGCGGTCCCTGTCCAGCGACGTGCAGCCCGGCGGCGGCGCAGGGCTTGCCGAGGTGTTCGCAGACCAGATGTTCCGCGACCTGGGCGTCGCCCGCCACGAGCTCACGGACGTGGCCGAGAACGCTCCCGGCGTCGCCGAGGCGATCACCCGGCTCTACCGCGCCTACCTCGACGCGCGCCGCTTCCCGGGCGCCAACGCCGTCAGGCCCGAGGACATGGCCATGGAGGCCGGCGCGCTGACGCCTTCGGATTGGGTGCGCGACTTCATCCAGGGGCAGCGCAACCACTTCCCGGAGCTCGAGGAGGCGGCCGAGGCGCTTGCCGAGGCCGTCGGCGCCGAGGCGCAGGACTTCGTGCAGTCGGCTCGCGAGCGGCTGTCCGACAAGCACCGCATCGAAGTGCGCATCGCGCCGCTCGACATCTTCCCGGACTCGCTGCGCCACTACGACCACCACCGAAAGCGGCTGTTCCTGTCCGAGGTGCTGGACGGGCCGGGGAGGGCGTTCGCGCTCGCCTACCAGCTTGCGCTGCTCGAGCACCCGGAGCCGATCGCCGCGATCGCCGAACGGGCCGAAGCGCCGGATGCGCCGTCGCGCGGCCTGCTGCGCGTGTCGCTGGCCAACTACCTGGCTGCGGCGGTCCTCATGCCCTACGCCCCGTTCTACGAGACGGCCGAGCACAACGCCTACGACCTTGGCCTGATCAGCGCCCGGTTCGCCGTCAGCTTCGAGCAGGCCTGCCACCGGCTGACCACGCTGGCCAGGCCCAGGCAGCGGGGCGTGCCGTTCTTCATGCTGAGGGTGGATTCGGCCGGCAATATCTCCAAGCGCTTCGCCAGCGCCGCGTTTCCCTTCTCGCGCTTCGGCGGGACCTGCCCGCGCTGGAACCTGCACCAGGCGTTCAAGACGCCCGGCCGGGTCATCACCCAGGTGGTGGAGACGCCTGACGGGGAGCGTTACTTCACGCTCTCCCGCACCGTGCGGCGGATCGCGGCTCCCTATGCCAACGAGGACGCCGAGCTCGCCATCGGCCTCGGCTGCGAGCTGAAGCACGCCGGGCGGCTGGTCTATTCGCGCGGCCTCGACCTCTCCCAGCCGGTCGCCGTGCCGATCGGGCCGGCCTGCCGCATCTGCGAGCGCCCGGCCTGCCCGCAGCGGGCGGCCGAGCCCATCAGCCGCACGCTGATGGTCGACGATTTCTCCAAGTCGATCTCGCCGTATCCCTTCGCCGGAGCGTGACGCGACAGCCTTTCGGGCCGCGATTGACGGGGCGTCAAACATCTTCCAGGGTCTCGCGCAACGCGGGCGCGCCACGCGAAGCGGCCCCAATTTCGAGTGCGGGAGGTCGGGTCGATGCGCCTGTCTGAGGGTCTGTGAGCGCGGCGGAATCTCAGGCGGCCGCACCCTTGCCGGTCGGCGAGCGGCCGGCGCTCGGGCTCACCACGAAACTCCTCTACGGCGTCGGCGCCATGGGCGGCTCGGTGAAGGGCCGCCTCAGCCAGTTCCTCCTCTTTTTCTACCAAGTGCTGAACGGCGTGCCGCCGCTGTGGATCAGCGCGGCGCTCTCCGTTTCGCTGCTGATCGACGCGCTCTGGGACCCTGTCGTCGGCCAGCTGTCCGACAATACGCGCACCCCCTGGGGCCGGCGCCACCCTTACATCTATGGCGCAGCGCCGCCGGCGGCGCTCTGCTTTGTGTTGCTGTTCATGCCGCCGCACGGGTCACCGGCGCAGATGGCGCTCTGGATGTTCGTGTTCATCGTCGGGACCCGGCTGTTCGACAGCCTGAACGAGATCCCGGCGAGCGCGCTGATGCCGGAGCTGACGCAGAACTACGACGAGCGAACGACCGTGCAGAGCTATCGCTACCTGTTCGGCAACGTGATCGGCGGCCTGGTCGGAACGGCGCTCGCCTTCGTGGTCTTCCTGCGCGCGACCAAGACCGAGCACTTCGGCCAATACAACCGGGCCGGCTATCTGCCGTTCGCGATCACCAGCGCGCTGATCGGCCTGGCGGTCGTCTACATCACCGCGCTGGCGACCCAGCGCTTCATTCCCTACATGCACCAGCCGCCGCGGCAGCGGGCTTCGATCTGGACCCTGATCAAGGTGATGGCGAGCGCGCTCGGCAACCGCAATTTCGCGGCGATCGCGATCTCCGGCCTGATCTTCGGGATCGCCGTCGGGATCGCCGGCGGCCTTGGCGTCTACTTCTCGACGTTCGTCTTCCAACTCGGCTCGCCGGAACTGGCCGTGGTCGGCTTCAGCCTCGTGCCCGCGAGCCTGATCGGCGTCGTCCTCGCGCCCATCATCGGTCGGGTCCTCGACAAGAAGCGCGCCTGCATCACCGTGTTCTTCATCGCCATCGCCTCGACGACGATCCCGCTCGGCGCCTGGCTGCTGGGGCTCATGCCGGCCGGCGCCCCCTGGGTGCTGCCGGTGATCGTCCTCGACAACATGGCGACGACAGCGCTCGCGACGACCGGGTTCATCATCGTCTCGTCGATGATCGCCGATGTCGTCGATGACAATCAGGTGCGAAGCGGGCGGCGATCAGAGGGCCTGCTCTACGCGGCGGAGTCGCTGTTGCGGAAGGTCACGACCAGCTTCGCGGCGCTCATTCCCGGCGTCGTGCTCACGATCGTCCACTTCCCCAGCCATGTCCGCCCCGGCCACGTGGACCCGGCGATTCTGCACAACCTGGTTGTGCTCTACCTGCCGACCTACACCGTCCTTACGCTCTGCTCGACCAGCATGCTCTTCCTTTACCGCATCAACCGCGGCCAGCACTTGCGCACCCTCGAGACCCTGGGAGAGGCCGCAGCCGCCGCCGAGACGGTCGAGGAAGAGCTTGGCATGGCCGAGCCGATCGTGACCCGCTCGGCCTGATCGCCTCGTCCAGGGTAACCCGCCGATGAGCGACGCCGCAGCCGTTCGACCGTCGCTCACGCTGGGGACGAAGATGTCCTACGGCGCGGGCTCGGTCGTGCAGTCGATCGCCGGCGTCGCGCTCTCCACCTCGGTGATCAACTTCTTCTTCATCCGCGTCATCGGCATGAACCCGATCACGGTCGGCGTGGTCATCCTGGCGTCCCTCGTCATAGACGCGGTGCTGGACCCGGCGATCGGACGCTTCTCGGACAACTTCCGGTCGCCTTGGGGGCGGCGGCACCCGTTCATGTACGCCTCGGCGGCGCCGATCGCCCTCGCCACCGTCCTGCTCTGGCATCCGCCGCACAGCCTGATGGCCGGCGCGCTCGCCGCCTACACGCTGGCGATGCTGGTGGTGCTGCGGCTGACGACCAGCCTCTACCAGGTGCCGTCGGACGCGCTGTCGCCGGAGTTGGCGCCCGACTACCACGAGCGCACCGGCCTGATCGCCTACCGCTATTTCTTCGCGATCGCGGGGGCGACGGTGGCGGGCTTCGTGCTGCAGTTCGTCTTCCTCGGCGCAACGAAGGCGGGTCAGCTCAATCGCGCCGCGTACGGCAACTTCTTCCTCCTGGCGGCGATCGTGATCTTCGTCACCGTCCTCGGCTCGTCCTACGCCACGCATCGCTACATCCCCTTCCTGCGCGTCGAGCCCCGGCGGCGGATGACCGTAAGGGAATCCGCGCGCGACATCTGGCGAACGCTGTTCAATCGCTCGTTGATCTCGGTGATGCTGTCGGGGCTCTTGTCGGGCGTCGCGGCGGGCATGGCGGCCAGCCTCAACCTCTTCATGGGCTATTACTTCTGGGGCCTCAGCCCGAAGGCCATCGGCCTGATCGGCCTGTTCGGCGCGCCGGCGGCGCTCTCGGGGGTGATCATCGCGCCGTTCGTCAGCCGCGCCCTCGACAAGAAGTGGACCATGATCACGGTCTTCTTTCTGGCCATCTTCTCGGGCGTCGTGCCGGTCGCGCTGAGGCTCGCGGGGGTTCTGCCGCCGAACGGCTCGCCCTGGATCCCGATCATCCTCGTCGCCGACACTTACGTCGCCGGCACGCTGGCGCTGATCGGCTTCGTCATCGTCTCTTCGATGATCGCCGACGTGGCCGAGGATGCGGCGGTCAAGACGGGGCGCCGCTCCGAGGGCCTTCTGTTCGCGACCAACGGCCTTTTGCCCAAGTTCACCAACGGCTTTGGCACGCTGCTTGGCAACGCCATGCTGACGCTGGTGCACCTGCCGAGGGGCGCCGCCGCCGGCGCCGTCGACAAGGTCGACCCCGCGATCATGACCCACCTGGTGTGGCTCTCCGTCCCGGCCGGGATGGTCTTGAACTCGCTGGCGGTCAGCGCCCTGTTCTTCTACCGGATCGACAAGCGGGCACATGAGAGCAACCTCGCCGCGCTGGCGGTCGAGGCCGGCCTGGGCGGCCCGCCGCCGACGGCGCTCTCGACCGTCCCCGAGCCTTTCATCGAGACGCCGCCCGGGACGCCCCCGCTCTAAAGGCGGGTTGCGGCGGGCGCGTGGCGTAGCCACCTGCGAATGCGGGTGCTATCGATCGCTGAATGGCGTTCACTTGATTTGGGGCCGGCGGGGAAGTCCTCGGCG
>DATGIN010000283.1:0-8386 GCA_035295705.1 Caulobacteraceae bacterium | reverse complement strand
TCCGCCTCGCTGATCTGCGCGCCCCAGCCTTCCGGCCTGGGAACCTCGCCGGCATAGGGCGTCCAGGCGCGGTCTTCGAACGACCAGATCTCCCGCGGCCAGCCGACCGTGAAGCCGCGATGCAGCCGGCCTTCGTGCTCGATGTAGATCCAGTTGGTCTTGTCCATGCCGGCTATGCGGTCGGGCCGCCGCCGTGCTCGGCGGCGAAGGCGGCGGCGCCCTCGAGACGCTTGCGAATCTGTTGGTGCACGGTCGCGAACTGCTCCGGCTTGCCGGCATGCGTGAACTCGGTGTCGACCAGGACGCCGCGCACCGTGTCCAGCAACTCGGGTTGGCCGATCGCCAGGGCGCGGAGCAGCGCATCGACGATCCGCTCCTGGGCCAGGAACCGGGCGTCCATGTCCTCGAGCGGCGAGGTCGTCATGGCCCGGTCGGGAGGTCGCGCGGGCGAAACGGCAAGGTCGCGCACGCAGCGCGGATAGTTCCGCCGGCCCGTCCGAGCGCGGCTTCGCCGGCGATGGTGATCCGCCAGCCGCTTCGGCAGCGCGCCGCGAGGCCGAGGTCGGTCAGCTCGCGCGCCGGGGCGATCTTCACCCAGCCGACATCGTCGCCCGCCTTCCTGCCCGCCAGGTTGCGCAAGGTGTCGATCTGGCCGCTGGAGAGAGTCACCTCAGCGGCCCTTGAAGGTCCCGCGCAACGCCAGGATGGCCGGCGTTCGGAGCGGCAAGGCGGCGCCGGTGGAGCGCGGGTCGAACAGCCCCTTGCGGGGCGGACGCGTCGGCTGGACGAGCCTGGGCATGGCGTTCTTTCTTGAACCGACCGGACGCGCGGCGCGAGTCGACGGCTGGAACAGAATACATAGCCGGAAACCGGCTCCTCTGCACGCAAATTATCCGCGAAAAACTTGATCGAGCGAAATATTGTTCGCGACGGACAGCCGGAGCGCGCCAGCTCTTACATGCTATATGAAATATATCGGTCAGTATTTCGGGAATCGATGGGGCTCGAATACGGTGATTTCGTGCGAGCTATCGAGTCGCGCCGCAGCCAAGGCGGACGCACGGCCCCGCTAGCGGGCGACCGCCGGCGCCATCGCCTGCAGCGCGTCCGCGATCGTCCCGCGCCAGAGGGCGTAGTCGTGCGCGCCGGGGGGCTCGGAGTAGGTGAGGTCGTAGCCCTTGGCCTCCAGCACCGCCTTCATGCGGCGGTTGGGCTCGATCATCAGATCCGCGTGCTCCATCAGGCCGATCTCCTGCCAGATGCGCAAAGGGAGCTTGTCCGCCTGCGCGTACTGGTCGATCAGCCAGCCGCCGGGGTAGCTCTGCGAGCGCCGCGGCTTGGCGATGTCGAAGCCCGGCCCCCACCAGAGCGAGGGCGCCTGGGCGAGGATGTTCCCGAACAGGTGCGGCAGGCGAAAGCCCATCCACATGGAGGCGAGGCCGCCATAGCTGACGCCGGTGACGTAGGCGTCGGCGGGGTCGTGCGAGACGTTGTGGCTCGCCCGCAGCCACGGGATGAGCTCGCTTTCCATGAAGCGGGCGAACGGTTCGCTGCACGGCAGCTCGTCATTGCGCGAGCTGGGCGTCGGGTTGTCGACGAAGACCGCGACCATGGGCCGGATGCGCGCCTCGGCGATGAGGTTGTCGAGGGTCACGTGGATGGGCGTGTTGGTGAGCGAGGCGCCGCCGTCGAACGCCACGAGCAGCGGATAGGGCTCGGACCGATCGGCATCGTATCCCGCCGGCGTGTAGACCCAGACGCGCCGCTCGTTGCCCAGGGTCTCGCTCTTGAACGCGTCGGCGCGCTCGATATGGCCGCGCGCGACGTCCGCCCGGCGCTGCACGAACGGCTGCGGCGCGGCGTCGGGCAGGCTGACCACCGAGCCGACCTCGTCGGGAACGCCGCCGGTGCGGCGGCTGGTCCACGTCTCGCGGGCGGTGGGGTCGGGCAGCGGCTGCGTGGTCATCATCCGCTCGAGAAAGGCGTCCCACTCCGCCTGGGTGACGGTCGCCTGGTCGATCAGCGGCCCGTCGAGCACGAAGCCGTAGGTGGCGCGCACGTCGTTGCGGTAGCGGTAGGTGGCGTGCAGGACGTTGGTCCCGGCGAGCATGTCCATGACATTCTGCGGCGGCTCGCCGGCGCCCGCGCCGATCACCACCCACTGGGCGCCCTCGGGCATCGGATAGACGTAGGTGACGAGGCTGTGGCCGGGGTTGGCCGGGTCGGGCTCGATCAGCGGCGTCTTCTCCGCAGCCATGCGCGCCCAGAAGGCGTCGGCGCCGGACGGATCGGCCGCCAGCGCCGCGATCAGCGGATGGGTGTGGCCGGTGACGCGTTCGGCGATGGGCATGGATGGGACCTCCCGACTGATCCGGACCGGGCGGGCCTGGCGGCGCCCGCCTCGACCATCAGCTAAGCCCTGTTTTAGACCGGCCGCGCAAGCGGCAGCCCGATCGGTCAGCGCCGCAAGATCGAGCACAGGCCCGCCGGCGGGCGGCGCATCCTTGTTGACGCCATCCGGTCGCCGACGCCACGCTGGCGCGGCATGTACGACCAGCCCTTCATAGACATCGACGAATGGCGCGATGCGCCGGTGCGCCATCGCTACGTGCATGGCGGCTTTGCCGGAACCGAGCTGCTGTTCTCGGCCTACTTCCCGCCCGCCGAGGCGTACCAGGGGCGGTTCTTCCAGCCGCTGCAGGCCGTGTCCGGCAGCGAGAACAGCGCGCCGATGTCGATGAACCAGGCGTTCGGTTTCGACTTCGCCATCGCCAGCGGCGGCTACATGGTCGAGTCGAACCAGGGCAGCCGCAACATGTTCGGCGGCAGCGCCGAGGCCAACGCCGCGGTCGCCGAGCACGCCCGCGTGCTGGCCGCGGAGATGTACGGCGCGCACCGACCGTTCGGCTACGTCTATGGCGGCAGCGGCGGCGCCTTCAAGACGTTGGGCTGCGTCGAGACCTTCGCCGACGTTTGGGACGGCAGCGTCCCCTTCGTGCATGGCACGCCGGTCAGCATCCCGCACTTCTTCACCGTCCAGGCGCATGCCATGCGCGTGCTCGGGACGAAGTTCGCCGGCGTCGTCGACGCGCTCGACCCCGGGGGCGGCGGCGACATCTACGCCGGGCTGAACGCCGAGGAGGCCGCCGCGCTGGCCGAGGTCACCCGCTTCGGCTTCCCGCCCAGGGCGTGGTTCAACGTTCGCCGCATCGCGTTTGGCTACACCGGCGTCTTCACCAGCCTGGTCGACCGCATCGTCGACGGCGATCCGACCTACTTCGACGACTTCTGGAGCAAGCCCGGATACCTCGGCTTCGATCCGCCCGCCTCGCTGACGAGCGCCCGCATCCGGCACGCGACGAGGATCAGCGACCTTGTCATGCCGCAGGAGGCGCGGGCCCTCGGCCTGCCGCTCACCATGGCGGCGGCGCAGACCCATAGCGGGGTCGCCTTCCCCGCCGCGCTGAGATTTGAGGACCTGCCCGCCGGCAACCTGCAGGGGGCGGCCGTGGTGGTGAAGAGCGGCGGCGCCAGCGGCCACCAGGTCTACGTCGCCGGCGTGGTGCGCGGCGCGGTGATGATCGGCTTCGGCGAGCGCCACTTCCAGGCCGTCGCGCAGCTGCGCGCCGGCGACGAGGTCGTGATCGACAACTCGATCTACCTCGCCACCCAGACCTACCATCGGCATCAGATCCCGGCGCCGGAGTACTGCGCCTGGGACCAGTACAAGGGCGCGGACGGCCAGCCGCTCTATCCCCAGCGGCCGCTCCTGCCGGGGCAGGAGATGCAGTCCGGGGGCGCGACGCAAAGCGGCCGCTTCAACGGCAAGATGATCGTGGTGCAGGCGTGCATGGACGAAGCCGCCTACCCGTGGGGCGCCGACTGGTACCGGACCCGGGTCAAGGCCGTGCTCGGGCCTGCGTTCGAGGACCGCTACCGCCTCTGGTTCGTCGAGAACGCCATGCACGTCGCGCAAGGGGTCGCACCGAACGATCCGCCGCCCGTCGCGACCACGCGCACGGTCAGCTACCAAGGCGTATTGCAACAGGCGCTGCGCGACCTCGCCGCCTGGGTGGAGCGCGGCGTCGCCCCGCCCGAGAGCACGGCCTACCGCGTCGACGACGGCCAAGTCGTGCTGCCGGCCTCCGCCGCCGCCCGGCAAGGCGTCCAGCCGGTCGTCGAGCTCACCGCAAACGGCGGCCCGCGCGCCGAAGCGGTCGTTGGCGAGCCGGTGGTGTTCCACGCGCTCATCGAAGCGCCGCCAGGCGGCGGGGTCATCGCCGCCGCCGAGTGGGACTTCGAGGGCGACGGCCGCTTCCCCCTTAAGTCGGAGCTCGGCGAGCCGTCCGCCCGCGCCGCCGTGCGCGAGACCCATGCCTTCGAGCGCCCCGGAACCTACTTCCCCGCGGTGCGCGTCGCGGCCCGCCGCATCGACAACGCCAGCCTCTACGCCCAGCCGAAGAACATCGGCCGCGTCCGCGTGGTGGTGAAGGCGTGAGGAGCGTGGTCAGTCGCTGTCCGGGCCGCGGGCAAAGCGTTTCCAGGCCGCCTGGCGGGTGACGCCCAGCTTGGCGCCGATCTCGGCCCAGCTGACGCCGCGCGCGCGCAAGAGGTCGACGTTGAACGCCTGGTAGGCGGTTACGTCGTCGACCAGCGGCTCGACCCCGGCGATGAGGGTCAGGAGCTTCTCTGTGGTCGCGCCGCGCAGCTGGTCGCCGGCATGGTCGCGCGCCTTCCGCTCATGCGGCGGCGTCTTGGCGAGCACGTCGTTTGCGACGCCGACGCACTCGTTGCAGATGAAGACGCCGATGCCGCCGATCAGCGTATCCACGTCCGCATTCGACTTGCGGCAGAAGCTGCAGTGCGCCTCGAAGGTTCGGGCGTTCCCGTCGTCCGGCATGCCGACTCTCCTGTCAACTTGATGTTGACAGTCAACCTGATGTTGACAGTCATGTCAACCCTTCGTTGACGCATCGCATGGGTCGACGCCTGACCACGTCAGGCCTGAGCCAAAGCCGCTTCCGATGTCGCGACGGCGCGCCGGCACGCCTCTCGCCCCGTGGTGCGGTGCATGTAGGCCTGCGCGAGCGCGCCGAGCGCCATCCCGGCGTGCTTCGTCCCCAGCATCAGGGCGTAGGTCACGGAAATGTCGGCGGCCGTGAACGCCTCGCCGGCCATGTAGGGCGCGCGCTCCAGCTGGCGGGTCACCAGCCGCATGCGGCTGTCCCATTGGTCCTGCGCTTGCCGTGCGCTCCAGCTGCGCCGATCGCTCTCGGGCGCGAAATAGCGCGCGCCGATGACGACGTAGGCCGCCATGGCGAGACCGGCTTCGCCGAGGTGCAGGAACTGCTGGTAGGCGGGAAAGGCGGCGGAATCGGGCGCCGGCGCGAGCGGGGTCGGGCCGTAGCGGGCGAGCAGGTATTCGGTGATCGCCACCGACTCGACCATGGTGACGTCCCCGTCCTGCATCACCGGGATGTATCCGGCCGGGTTCACGGCCCGGAACGCCGGCTCGTCGGGGTTGTTGATCAGGTCGACGTACCGGAGCCGGTACGCAAGCCCCATCTCCTCCATCAGCCAGGTCACGCGCAGCGAGCGCGAGGTTCCTCCGCCCCAGACGGTGATCATGGAATCGCACTCCTTCGTTCGCCCGCGACCGGTTCTCGCGCCCGAGCCCCAGCGGGCGCAACGACGAACTTACAACCGGTTGCAACGCGGCATGCGGTCGAAAAGCCTGCCGCCACTTTCGGGCGCTCGCGGCCGATAGGCTCCGCGGGATGAAACCCAAGATCTCGATCGTCGGCCTGTACGTCGCCGACCTCGGCCGCGCGCTCGCCTTTTACCGGGACGGCCTGGGCTTCCCGACGCACAACTATGCGGAGGGCGACGACTACATCATGTTCCGTCTGGAGGGCGCCTGGCTGTCGCTGTCGGCCAGCGACGATGCGCTGACGGACCTGCCGCCCGGCGCGCAGCGCTTCTCCAGCGTCGGCCTGTCGCACAACGTGGCGTCGAAGGAGGCGGTGCGCGAGGTCTTCGAGCAGGGCCTGGCCGCCGGCGCGACGCCGCTGAAGACGCCGCAGGACGCGCCTTGGGGCGGCTACGAGGCGGGCTTCGCCGACCCCGATGGCCACGTCTGGGACATCGCCTGGAACCGGTTCACCGATCTCACGTGAACGCACGTCACGCGTTCGACCCCTCGACCCGTTGGCCGAGCGGCGCGAGGCGCCGCTCCCGCCGCAGTGGCGCCACATGCGGGGTGTAGGGGTGGCGAACTTGCGAGAAAACCGCGTCTGGCTTGCGTAGCGGTTTCGAGCCGGACTTCACGCCTAGGGGGACGCCATGTCCGACATAGAGCAGCCTGATGCTGCGGAGCCAAAGCGGGAGCCCGCCGAGCCGAACGGCAACATTCGCGACCTTGGCCGCGACACCGGCGCCGAGCGCCTGCGCCGCCTGCAGCTCGAGACCCACAAGCTGGCGCGCGAGCAGATCGAGATCCTGGCGCAGGATCTGCGCGCCGTCGCCGCGCGCGCGACCGAGGTGGCCGAGGCCGGCGATCTCTACCCGGTGGCCGCGCGAGAGCTCTGCTCGCGGCTGGCGGACGAGCTTCTCCTCCAGGGTCAGGCGCTGACCGCAATCATGGCCCGCGGACCCGTGGGGTATTAGTGGCGTCAACCGCCGCGTCTGCGTTCAGCAGCCTCGCCGACGCGCACCCCGCGGCCGCGGCTAGTGCGACGCCGCGCTGAGGATCGCGCTCAGGATCAGGCCGGTGGCGACGGCGGCCAGGACGTATTGGCCGTTCACTTCGCGCCACTCGTAGCCGCGCGGCGGGGCGCGCAGATGGTGGGCGCGCCAGTCGACCGGCTGGCTTTGCGACCACTGGTCCCGGTCGATGTGCTCGCCGCGGCCATAGGTGTGGGCGATACGGTAGCCCGGCTGGGCGCTGGCGGCGCCGGCAACGAGCATGGCGGCGGCCGCGACGGCCAGAACGATGGTCTTCATCGAAGTGGGTCTTTCTGCATGGGCGAGGGCGCGCATGCCCCGCGTCCAGCCCTCCATACAGCGCAAAGCGCGCTCTCAGATTGCTGATCTGTGACAAGCTGCGGCGCATGGCGCGGCGCCGAGTAGACCGCTTCAGGCCGGGTGCCGTCGCGTCGGCCGACCTCCCCCCTCGGGAAACCTATGCCGGGGGATTCGCGCTTAACCATTGTGAAGGGGGCTTCCAACCGAGGACGGAGCCATGTCCGTAACCCCTCTGCCCCTGCAGCGCCGCGACCCGCCGGCGGCGAACGAGTCGCTGGCGGAGGCCACGCGACGGCTGCACGATGAGTCCCTGGCCAAGGCGCAGGACCACAGCCGCGCCATGGAGTTGGCGGTCTCCGAGCTCGAGGCCGTCGCGGACCAGATCGCGAACGGCGGGGACGCCTACCTGCCCGGGGTGCGCGAAGTCGCACGACGGCTGGCGCTGGAGCTCGGGCACGCGAGGACCAGCCTGACGGCCATCCTCTGCCGAAACGGCGTCTAGCCGATCGGCGCCCAGAGGCTGAAGGCGAGGGCGGCGACGAGGCTGGCGACGACGGCGAGTCCGGCCGAGTAGGTCCAGAAACCGGTCACCGCAGAGAACCAGGGGTCGCCTTCCGCGCCGAGGAGCGCGTTTTCTTTGATGTGCGTGAGTCCATTCATGACTCCTGCTCTTAGGAAGACAGCCCTGACGCTTCGTTAATCGTCGCGGTTAATTCGCGCGGGATGGCGCGCTTGGGCGGCCAGCCAGCGCGCCCTGGCGGCGGGCTGACGTCTGGCGCAGGTTCGGGCTCGCAAGACAGATGGCCCCCTCCCCCGGCGGACGGGCTATGCTGCCGCAACGCGACGCTGGGGGGTCATCGATGCGGAAACTGCTCGTCGTCTTCGGTTTCGCCGTCGCCGCGCCGGCGCTCGCGCTCGCTGCGGCCCCGGTCACCAGCGGCGCCTACAACGACGCCATGCTGATCGCCTATAACCCCGCGACGGGGCAGGTCAGCGGCTACTTCGACATGACCCAGGACGGGCCGCCGGCGTTCGCCTGCATCTTCTACCTGCACGGCAAGCTCGCCGGGACGAGCGCGGCGATCGCCACCGATTTCCCGGCCGCGCCCAAGGAGGTCATCAAGGGCAAGCTGACCCTCAGCGACCCCAAGCACTTCACCATCCTGCTGAAGCCCGACCCCGGCGGCTGCGGCAACCTCGAGCCGTTCGACGATCCGAGCATGCCGGCGAGCTTCGACCTCGCCAGCGCCCACCCCTGGACCCAGATCGTCGTCGTGAAGAGCGCCAAGGCCTACTTCTACGATGCGCCGGGCGCGGCTGCGCACCGCAAGGCCTATGTGGTTCAGGGCGATGGGCTCGGCGT
>DATGIN010000282.1:0-10298 GCA_035295705.1 Caulobacteraceae bacterium | reverse complement strand
CGAGGAGCAGGCGCGCTATCGGGCGTTCAAGGAGGCGCGCCGGGGCGCCGCGGACTACATGCCGATGGAGGGCGAGTTCGCCCGCTACCTCGACGACGTCTATTCGGCCGAGCCGGTTCCGCGCGAGGCGCTGACCGACGAATGCGAGATCCTGGTGGTCGGCGCCGGCTTCGCTGGCTTGCTGCTCTGGCACAAGCTGAAGGACGCGGGTTTCGAGGACGTCCGCTTCTGCGAGAAGGGCGGCGACGTCGGCGGCACCTGGTACTGGAACCGCTACCCCGGCATCGCCTGCGACGTGGAGTCCTACTCCTACCTGCCCTTGCTCGAAGAGAGCGGCTACGTGCCGTCGATGAAATTCGCCTCCGGGTTCGAGATCCTGGAGTACTGCCAGCTGCTCGCCGAGAGGTTCGGCTTCTACGACCACTGCCTGTTCCACACGACCGTCGAGGCCACCGTCTGGGACGAGGCGAGCGGCCGCTGGACGGTGACGACAGATCGCGGCGACGCCATGCGCGCCCGCTTCGTGATCCTCGCCAACGGCATTCTGACGACGCCAAAGCTCGCGCGCATCAAGGGCATGGAGACGTTCGAGGGCGAGTCTTTCCACACCTCGCGCTGGAACTACGACATCGACCTCACCGGAAAGCGGGTGGGCATCATCGGCACCGGCGCCACGGCGGTGCAGGCGATCCCGGAGCTGGCCAAGGTGGCGGGCGAGCTTTTCGTCTTCCAGCGCACGCCGTCCTCGATCGATGTCCGCGATCAGCGCGCCACCACCGACGAGGAGCGGATGACCTGGGCGAACGAGCCGGGCTGGGCGCGGGCCAGGCGGGCGCGCTTCGCGCGCATCTCGGCCGGGCGGACGGCGCTGCAGGCCAACGACGACTACCTCTCGGGCAAGGTCGCCGACTTCAAGGTGCGCAAGGTGCACGAGCGGCAGCTGACCCCCGAAGAGTATGTGGCCGCCCAGCTCGACTCGAACTTCCGCCTGATGGAGCAGATCCGCGCCCGCGTCGACGCGGTGGTCAAGGACCCGAAGACGGCGGCGGCGCTGAAGCCCTACTACCCCTACGGCTGCAAGCGGCCGACCTTTCACGACGAATACCTGCCGGCGTTCAACCTCCCACACGTGCATCTGGTCGACACAGCGCCATCGGGCGTGAGGGAGATCAACGCCCGCGGCGTCGTCCACGACGGCGTCGAATACCCGCTGGACGTGCTCATCTACGCCACCGGCTTTCAGTGGATGGCGGCCTCCACGTTCAACATGATCACCGGCGTGGGCGGGGTCGGCCTCGCCGACCGCTGGGCGGAAGAGGGCATGAAGACCTTCCTCGGCCTTCACACGCCGGGCTACCCCAACCTCTTCATCGTCGCCGGCCCGCAGGGCGGCGGCGGCAGCTTCAACTTCACAGACGCCATCGACACCCACGCCAACTACGTCGTGTGGCTGCTCGAGACCATGCGCGAGCGCGGCGCCGCCGTGGTGGACGTCAAGCGCGAGCCAGCCGAGGCCTACGCGCGCCATTGCCGCGAGGCGGACATCGCGTCGGCGCCGCTGCGCGATTGCCTGAGCTACTACAACGGCGAGGGCAAGGCCGAGCCCGGCAGCCTCGCCTACTACGGCGGGAGCCGCTGGCGCAGGATCTGCGCCGACGCCAAGGCGACGCTGGAGCCGTACGTGTTCGGGTGAACCAGCGCCGAGTGGGCGATGGCGCAGGTCTTCATCTCCTACGCACAGTCTAGCGAAGCCGAGCCTATCGCGTCGGCTCCGAGGCGCTGAACGCGCTCGACTAGGGCGTCTGGCGCGCTGCCGGCGCACCCTGTCCGGACTCATCAAAGAGCGGCCAGCGCTCGGCGGGCGCTTCCGCTGCGGCGGCCGTCGGGCTATGCCGGCGCGCTCCCGGGGTCGCCGATGAGGCGTTCCGCCAGCCGCTCCAGCGAGCGGCGCAGCTGCGCCATATCCGCTTCGCCAATCAGCGCAGCGTACTCGCGTTCGATCTCGGCGCTCAGACGGGCCATTGCCCTGCCGGCCGCATCACCTCTCTTAGTGAACCAAACCAGCTTGGCTCGCCGGTCGGTTGGGTCAGGCCCGACAGTAACGTAACCAAGCGCCTCCAGGCTGTCGGCGAGATAGCCCATGCTCTGCTTGGTCATCTGCGCGCGCTCGGCGAGGTCGGTCACGCGCGACCCGCCGCTGGTGGTCATGTTGCGGAAGAGGCTCGAGTGCGCGGGGCGAATGTCGGGGAAGCCGGCCTCGGCCATCCGTGCGTAGACACGGCTTCGCGTCGTCTCCTCGAGCATCCGCAGCAGGCCGCCCAGCGTCCGGCGCTGCAGGGTGATGTTCGTTCGCTCCATGCCAGCAGGTTGACATTCGACAGTTCGCCTGTCTACATAAGACAGTTTATCTGTCTAATCGGAGGGAACGCAGATGTCCGAAACGATCATCGTCGACAAGAGCGAACTGCCGCCGCTGAGCGTCGCAGGCGAGCACTTAACCGTGCTTGCCAATTGCGACCAGACCGGCAGCTACGAGGTCTTCTTCCAGGCCGGACCGGAGGGCGGCGGACCGCCGCCGCACAGCCATCCCTGGGACGAAGCCTTCTACGTCACGCGCGGCGAGATCGCCTTCGGGGTTGGCGACACCAAGGCCGTGGCCCGCGCCGGGACGTTCGTGCACGTGCCGGGCGGAACGGTGCATTGGTTCCGCTTCGGCGCCGGCGGAGGGGAGATGGTGTCGCTCACCTCGAGCGGCGGCGCGGCCAAGATGTTCACCGAGTTCGACCGGCGCGCTCGCGAAGGACTGCAGTAGGATCATCCGTTCCGGCTACGATCGCGAGCTGCAGAAGGAACAAGGCAATGTCCGAGGCGACATCAACCAAGCCGGCCGTCGGCGTCGGCCACATGGTGCTCAGCGTGGCTGACGTCGAGGCAAGCCATCGCTTCTACACGACGTTCGGCCTGCGCGTGATCGGCAAGGGCGACGACATGTCCATCCTGGAGTTGCGCGGCGGCACGCACCTCCTGCTCCTCAAGCGCGGAAGCGCGTCGTCCGGCGCCGAAAGCCCGTTCGACCGGGCAACGCCCGGCGCCGTAGACCTGATGATCGAGGGTCGCACGTTGGAAGAGCTGGACGCCTACCGGACCGCGCTGATCGCCGGCGGCGTGAACCCCGACCCGATTCCGGACAAACGGTACTTCGGCCACAGCATCTTCAATGCCCGGGATCCCGACGGCAACGAGGCGACGGTCTCCACCAGCCACGCCAGCGACCTGCCGGTCTAGCAGCGAAGAAGCGTCGCGCCGTCAGAGCGCCGCGTCCGCATCTGGGCGAAGAGCCGCCTCAGATGGGCGTCGAGCCGGCTCCGAACGCCGCGCCCGCCGGGATCACGCCATCGATGGCGTCGAAGTCGGCGAAGGTCACGTGCGCGAGCGCCGCCAGGAGGCGAACCTGGGCCGGGAGCTCGCCCGCCGTCTCCATCAGGAACGCGAACGCCTGGGCGCGCGCTTCCATGAGCTCGGTCCGCCTGGCGGTCGAAGTCTCGGCGCTCAACTCCTCGGTGGCGTCCAGCATGCGGTCGATCGCGAACGTGGCCTGTCCCATCAGGCTGCTGACCTTCAGCCTGAGGATCGCGTCGCCGACGAACGGCAACCGCTCCCGGTTGCGGTCCCAGATGTCCACCTCGCGTCGCACCGCGCGGAGCATGCGGATTGTGATCGGCCCGAACGGATCGCCGCGCGCGTGCGCCGCACGCAGCAGGTCGAGGTAGCGGCAGAGCGTGTGCAGCAGCTCGCCAAACACCAGCGCCGTGTCGCGCTCGGCGGAGCGGCGCGAGAGATATCGCTCGAACGAGACCGCGGCGATCGAGCCCACGGTCGCGGCGGCCGCGCCGATCAGCACCCCGATCAGGGTCGAGGCGTCGACGGGGTCGACATTGGCTGACACTGACATCCCGGCTCCCCCAAGACGCCGAAGCTTAGCGCAGAACCGCCGCCGTCGCTCCTTCACGCCTCCTGGACGACGAAGTCGCGGGCCTGGCGGGCGGTGCGCAAGGCGTGGCGGACCTTGAGGGGCGAGTTCAGGTAGCGGTTCACCGCCGTCGCCGCGATCGGGGCCGCGCTGGAGTCGGGCCTGGCCAGCTGCTCGTCCTCGAACGCGCTCAGCACCTTCAGCCGGTGGCAGGCGATGATCGGTTCGGCGATGCCGTGGTCGTAGAGCGCCGCGCGCTCGCGATCGAGGAAGGACTCCTGATCGTCGATGCGCCACGGATCGAGATCGAGCGCGGCGTCTACGTAGGGCTTGTTGCGGCCGACGAAGAGGGCGAGTTGAAGGAGGGCGCTGGGCCAGAGCGTCGGGCTTTCTTCGCACAAGCGACGCGCGGCGTTGGCGAACGTCAATGCGTGGGTGAAGTCGAGCCAGCCCACGTTGTCGGCGAGCGGGTTGTCCGTCGCCCGGTCGAACCCCAGGTCAAAATGGGCCATGTTCCAGGCCGCAGCGCCGAGCAGCGCGTCGAACAGCTCGATCGGCGCTCGCGCGGCCGAGCGCAACAGGCGCTGCAAGCCGGCGTTCACCGATGCGCCCTGGAAGTCTGTCGCCGCGAGCGGATCGCCGCCGCCGTCGGTCCAGGCGGCCAAGGCCGAGGCGTAGCCACGGAACGCCGGGATCAGGTCCTCGCGCGTCGCCTGCGCCAGCGAGCGGGTGAGCGCCAACAGCACCGGCTCTTCGACCTCCGGTCCCAGCGCCTCGATGAGTTGCCCAGCCTTCAGCACGTAGATCGCGCTGTGGCCGAAGTCGTTGTAGTGCGCCAGCGCCGCGGCGGCGAAGGCGGGGCGCAGCTGCGCATACGGAATACCGGCTGAGAGCGCGCCGCGGACGAGCGCGACGGCCGCGGTTTCGTCCTCGCGCTCGATGGCCGCGATGAAGGCCGACGCGTCCCATTCCGCCGCGGCCTCGGGGTACTGGAAGAGGCCTGCGCCGACCGTGTCGCGCGCGAGGTGGCCGATCGGCTCGAGGATAGCGACCAGCCGCAGGTCAGGATCCTGCGCGCGCGCCGAGAGCGAAAGCCAGTCTGCCGCTGCGGCGTGGGCGTGGGTCATGCCCCCTTCCAGCCGCTCGTTCTGGCGGCGGATTGCGTGGGAGAGGGCGATGCGGCCATCGTAGCCGGCCAGCTCGAGCCGCGCCGTCTCGCGCGCCATGCGCGCGCGATCCTCGTAGTCGAGGGCAGTCCCCAGGCCGGCGAGCGCCCGCTCCTTGCGCGCTTCCGCCGGCGGGTCGGCGAGATCGATCAGGATCTCGTCGCCGCGGAAGGAGACCGGATAGGTCCGCACCGGGTCGAAGCCCACCAGCGCCTCGCCGCTGGCGAGGTCGAACTTCCAATTGTGCCAGTTGCAGGTGATGACGCAGCTCTCGCCGAGCGTTCCCTCGCTGAGCGGGTATCCCTCGTGTGGGCACCGGTTGGCCATCGCAAAGACGCGGCCGTCGTGCGCGATCAGCAGCACCTGCTTGCCGCCCAGCCGGACAAGCTTGCGCCCCAGCCGCTCGAGCTCGCTCTTCGTGGTTGCGGTCGGCGTCATGGCGCTCACGCCTCCTGCGCGGAGGAACTTCGCTGACACCTATAGCACGCCGGCCGGGCTCGCTTCGCCGGCGGCCAGGCGCGGCTCCTGACCGTGATCTGGGGACGAAATAGTTTCGTTCAAGAATGGCGGCGCCGGCCGCTTTCGATCATGGTCCGCGCCCCCAAAAGCAAGGGGAGGGGGAGCACTCCATGACAACAGGGGCAGCGTGGCCGGCGTTCAAGACCGAGGAGGGGCGGACGCGGTATCTGGCCGCCTACGACGCCGCACTGGCCGCCTGGCCAGCCCCGTACGAGGAGCTGGACGTTCCGACGTCGTTCGGCACGACGCACGTGGTGGCGAGCGGCCGCGAGGGCGCGCCGGCCGTCGTGCTGCTGCCGAGCTTTGCGGCGACCGCGACGGTATGGCGGCCAAACGTCGAGGCGCTGGGCCGGCTTTTCCGCCTCTACGCCGTCGACGTGATCGGCCAGCCGGGTCGGAGCCTTGCCACTCGCCGCCTGCGCAGCCGGCGCGACTTCGCCGCCTGGTATGGCGCGTTGCTGGACGAGCTCGGCGTCGGGCGCGCTTCGATCGTCGGCTGCTCGTTTGGCGGCTTCCTCGCGCTCAGCCAGGCGTCCCTCACGCCCTCGCGCGTCGACAAGGTGGTGCTGATCAGCCCGGCCGGGACGTTCGTTCGCATGACGCTCGGCGTTGTCCTTCTGATGCTCAGCGCCCCGCTTCGGCGCCGGCTTCGGCGCCTGATGGGCGATCAGCGCGCGCCGAACGTCCAGGCCCTGCGCGGCATGGGCGCGCCGCCGCACGCCGAGGATGCGGCCTGGCGCAAGCTGATGTCGACGACCATGAGCGAGGGCGCCAAGGTCAACACCATCAACGCCGATGTGCTCAGCCGGCGCGAGGTGCGCGCCGTCAAGGCCCCGACGCTACTGCTCATCGGCGAGCTGGAGCGCCTGTACGAGCCGCATGCGGCGATCGCGACCGCGCGCGAGCGGATGCCGCAGATCACCGCCGCGGTCGTTCCCGGCGCCGACCACATCGCCGCCATGGCGCAGCCCGAGGCGGTGAACGCGCGCATCCTTGCGTTCCTGGCCGGCGACGGAGGCGGCTGAGCTAGCGAAGACTGGACAACCCCGCGCGGGACCGCTCCATTCGCGCGCATGACCAGCGCGAGCCCGCCCGCCGAGATCGACACCCGCCCGCAGCCGCTGCGGCGCTTCGACATCGGCGACGCCTTCGATGACATCATGGCGGCCGTCGACGCGGACGGCGGTGCGATCGTCGAGCGGTTCGTTGGCCCCGAACTCCTCCAGCGGCTGAACGCGCAGCTGGACGCCCGCATCGCGGAGAAGGCGGCCGGATCGGAGGATGTCGGCGAGCTGATGGGCTGGTTCTGGGGCCAGCAGACCAAGCGGTTCACCCGCATCGCGGCCTTCGCGCCGGCGTTCGCCGAGCTCATCGACAACGACTTCATGCACCGCTGGGCCAAGCGCGAGCTTAAGGGCGGCTACTGGCTGAACACCGGTCAGGCGATGATCGTCGGGCCGGGGCAGGAGGCGCAGGTGCTGCACCGCGATGTCGCCATCTGGCCCTTCATCCTGGAGGCCGGCCTGGTCGCCCCGGAGGCGATGGTCAGCATCCTCTTGGCGTTGAACGACTTCACCGAGGCGGTGGGCGCGACCCGCGTCGTTCCCGGCAGCCACAAGTGGAGCGACTTCCACCGCACGCCCAGTCCGGATGAGGCGGTCCCGGCGGTCATGCCGGCCGGCAGCGCCGTGCTCTACCTCGGCAAGACCGTGCACGCCGCCGGGGCGAACGCGACCACCGACCAGTGGCGCCGCGGCCTGCACATGAGCTTTTGCCTGGGCTGGCTGACGCCGGAGGAGGCGAGCCCGGTCGGTGTCCCGTGGGAGATCGCGAGGCGTTACTCACCGCGCGTGCAGCAGATGCTGGGTTACGCCTCGCCGGCGCGGGCCGAGGGCGCGGCGCCCACCAATTGGCTGGTCGACTTCGAGGACGTGCGCAAATACCTCGGCGTGCCCTTCGAGCGCCCGACCGGCCGACGGCGCTAGGCGTCAGGCGGCCAACGCCGAACTTCCCGGCCGCGGCTTCGGCGCCGACGGCCGAGTCAGCCGAGACGCCTTGACCACAGCGTCGGCGAGGACGCCCAGGCTGATCACCGCCATCCAGGCCTTCACCGTGTGATCGACGGCTGCGCTGGTGAACATCGGCCCGGCAGCAAGGAACCAGACCAGCACCAGCGCCACGCCGAGCGCCAGAACCGCGTCGGTCCAGCGAATGAGCGGACGCCAGCGGCCAACGACCGCCAACCAGGCGTAGAGCAGGCCCTGCGCCCCCCAAACGGCAAGGAGCCAGGGCAGGCGCAACGCCTGGAAATCGGGCGCGTAAGCCAACCACGCCGGCAGCCTGCCTCCGTGGCTGAACTCGCTCCACACCCAGGCCGGCGCGCCGTAGGCGACGATGCCCAGGACGATGACGGCGACCAGCGCCACGCTGCCGAAACGGCTGACCCGGTCTGGGTCGCGCGGTTTCCACGCGACGAGGCGTGGCCAATGCCGCCGGGCCCAGGCCCGCGCCGCGAAGACGAGGAGTAGGAGGCCGAGCCAGGACAGCACCGCCACCGACACCGCGTCTTTGGGCGGAGCGTGAGGCTGGGCCAGCGGCGCGACGGCGGCAAACGCGACGCCGCCGACGATCGCGGCCGTGAGGAACGGCCGGGTGTCGGTCGGATCGATGAGCGCGGGCGACGGCCGATAGCGTGCGGCAGTCTCGGCGGGCGCGCCGAAGCCGGCCAGCATCTCCGTCGCCATCGCCTCGTCGGCGGGCCGGCCGGCGGCCTCGGCCCGCCCGGCCAGCTCCTCGGTGAGCAGCGCGCGAAGCTCGGCCCCAACGTCGGCGCGGTCGCGCCGGGGCAGGCGGTTCGTGACGTCGCGCACGTAGCTGTCGATCACCGTCTGGGCGTCCATGCCCCGCTCCTTCATTCCAGCAATCCGTCCATGGTGGCGACCAGATCGCGCCACTCCCCGGCGAGGCGCGCAAACGCCGCCCGGCCCGCCTCGCTCAGCCAGTAGTAGCGGCGCGGCGGCCCGTCCTCGATCCGCCACTCGCTTTCCAGCAGACCCTGCCCCTCCAGCCGCCTGAGCAGCGGATAGAGCGTGCCCTCCTCGATGGGCATCCCCTTCGCGGCCAGGGCCTGGCGCAGGGAGTAGCCGTACTGCGGCGCCGCCAGCTGCGAGAGCGTGGCGATGACCAGCACGCCGCGTCGGAGCTCGAGTTCGAGCTTCGGGCTGGGCCTGTCCTCGATATGCCGATGGACACTCGCCATGCGCCACCCCGTAATGTGCAATACACTGTACATAGGATGACACAGTAGTCAAGCGCGAGCCGGCCGGGACGCCCTGCGCCTACTCCGCCGCTGCAGGTATCGGCGAGGCTGTTTGGCTGAGCAGCGCCTCCATCGCGCGCGCGTCGGCGGGCGAGGCAGGCGCGAAGACGACCATCGTAAGGCCTTCCGCCCCGTCGACGCTGAAGGCCGAGGTGTCGACGCTGAGCGCCCCGACCACCGGGTGCTGAAAGCGCTTGCGGCCGAAGCCGTGGGTGCGGATCTCGCGCTCCGCCCAGAGGCGGCGGAAGTCGTCGCTGGTCTGCTCCAGCTCCGCCACCAGCGCCAGCGCCTCGGGCCGCGACCCGGACCGGGCGAGGTCGAGTCGGAAGGCGGCGATGGCGAAGCGGGCGTTCGCTTCCCAATCGGTGGTGGCGGCGCGTGTGGCGGGGTCTGCGAACAGGCGCTTCAGGCCGTTGCGTTCGCCTGGGGGAACCGCAGCGAAGTCGCCTAGAAAGGCGATCGCGGCTCTGTTCCAGGCGACGATGTCCCACGTGCGCGTTTTCACGTAGGCGGGCGTGGCCGGCATGGCGTCCAGCACCTTCTGCACCGCCGGCGGCGCCGCCGCGGGGGGTGCGCCGCTTACCGGCGGCGGCCGCTGTCGCGCGAGCAGGAAGAGAGCCTCGCGTTCGACGGCGCTAAGGCCCAGGGCGCGCGCCAGCCGTTCCAGCACCTGGTCGGACGGCGGTCCGCCGCGGCCCTGCTCCAGCCAGGTGTACCAGGTGACGCTGACGCCGGCCCGCGCGGCCACCTCCTCGCGGCGCAGGCCCGGCGTGCGGCGCCGACGACCCTCCGTCGGCTCCGGCGCCAGCCGCTCGCGATGCTCGCGCAGGAAGCGGCCCAGCGAGCCCATCGGGTGCGATAGGGTGTTAGTGCTCATACCCGTATAACGTCTCGGCTTTTCCGTCGCCGCGCCAGGGACGATATCCCGCTGCAGCGACGAAGAGGAGCGTTTCCATGCGAGTGTTTCTGACCGGGGCTACGGGCTGGATCGGGTCGGCCATCGTCCCCGAGCTGCAAGGCGCCGGCCACCAGGTGCTGGGGCTGGCGCGCAGCGACGAGAACGTCGCCGCGCTCAGGTCAGCCGGGGTCGAGCCGCATCGCGGCGACCTCGAGGACCTCGACAGCCTGGCCGCGGGGGCAGGCTCCTCGGACGGGGTTATCCACTGCGGCTTCATCCACGACTTCTCGCGCTTCGCCGAGAACATGGCGGTGGACCGGCGTGCGGTGGACGCGATGCTGGATGCGCTGGATGGTTCCGGAAAGCCGTTCGTCATCGCGTCGGGCCTGGTCGGCCTGGCGCAGGGGCGGCCGAGCACGGAAGACG
>DATGIN010000281.1:0-2011 GCA_035295705.1 Caulobacteraceae bacterium | reverse complement strand
GAGCGGATTGCGTTTCTCCAGCTCATCGATGCCGTAGGCCATGGCGCCGCGGTTGTTGTGCAGATTGAGGAAGATGCCGTTGTTCTCGATCGAAGACGGGTTTTCCGGCAGCGGCCAGCGCCCGGCGATGTAGGGACAGAGCGCGTAGACGCCGCGGATGAGGCCAAGGTCGCCGTCGCGCTTGAGCTTCAGCGCCGTGGCCAGCGCCAGGTTGCCGCCTCCGCTCTCGCCGGCGACGGTGATGCGGTCGGGGTCGATTCCGAGCCGCGCGGCGTGGGCATGCGTCCGCTTCAGGCCAGAGACGCAGTCGTTCAGGCCGGCCGGGAAGGGCGCGACCTCCGGGACGGATGAGGGACTGAGGCAATTGCGGAAGTCGACCATCACGACCGCCACGCCGAACGAGGCGATGATCCGCGCCCACGCCCGCCATGGCCCGTCGTAGCAGGACAGCGTCATCATGCCGCCGCCGTGGATGTAGTAGACACAGGCGAGCGTCTCCGCCGTGTCCGGGCGGGTGATGCGGATGTTGATCGTGTTGCCGTCGGGCTGCGAGGCGACCCGCTCCTCGCGCACCAGAAGGCCCTTCGAGGGCGCGATCTGCTCGTTGTCCGCCGAGTCGAGCATCGCCTTCATCGCGGCCCGCCTGGCCTCGGCGCCCGGCGCGTTCTCTTCGGCGAGCAAGGCCTCACGGCTGGCCACATCTGGCGCCGCCGGCTGGTCCATGGCGCCGAAGATGGCCTTGATACGCGGGTCGATGCGCGGGTCGCTGGCAAGCTTGGACGGCATGGGCGGGCTCCTTGGTGCTGCCGGAGCGCGGCATAGCATCGAAGCGCGAGGGCTTGTCAAAGCGAAGGCGCGGTATGCGCCTTGATGAACCGCGCGATCGTGCCGGCGACGCCGGGAGCGAGCGGAAGGCTGGGATCCGCATAGGTCGCGAGGTTCGCGGTGCGGTCTTCCGGAGCGGCCTTCAGAACGTGGTTCACGCCGCTCAGCAGCACGAGTTGGACACCCGGCCGCGCCGCGGCGAGCATCCTGGCGTCCTGGACAGACGCCTGCAGATCGCTGGTCCCTTGCAGCACGAGGACCGGGCCCTGGTAGGCGGCCAGCAGCTTGACCGGGTCTTTCGCCATCTCGTCGATCAGGAAGCCCTGCACCGCGGGGTGGAAGAGGGGCGCAAGACGTGGGTCCATGCCGGTTACATCGACGCGCTGGCCCGCCTCGAGCTTCGCGATCGCCGGCAGCGCTTGCGCCATGAGCGGCGCGTTGGCCGGGTTCGCTTGCAGCTGCGCTCTCAGGACGTCTGCAAGCTTCCGCCCCATCCCCGCCACGAGGATGATCCCGCAGATACCGTCAGCGTCCTGTGCGGCGACCTCGGCGACCAGCGCGCCCTCCGAGTGGCCGAGCACCCAGACGCAACGCACGCCGGCCTTTGCCCTCAGCGATCGGACCCATGAATGCACGTCGCTCGCATAGTCCTCGATCGTGACGTCGTTGCCGTCCTTGACCGCCGGCATGCTCGCGAACATCCCGCGCTTGTCGATCCGGGCGCTGGCGATCCCCTCGGCGGCCAGCGCCTCGGCAAGCAGGCGATAGGGTGCGGCCTTCAGGCCAAGCGGGCTGTCTCCATCCCGGTCGGTAGGCCCCGAGCCCGGGACGATCAGGACGACCGGCGCGCCGGAGGCGGCGGATGGCGAGAGGAGCGTGGCCTTCAGCGGGGCGAGGGGTCCGGGCGCCTCGATGAACGTCTGGACCGGCGCGGCCGCGGTGGCTGTGCCCCCGAACAGGGCCAGCGTGGTGGCGAGCGGTGCACCGGCCCTGCGAAGCGCTGCGATCAGATCGAGAAGCTCACGCCACAGCCGCAGCTGGAGCGGGCGTTGGGGTTGCGGACGCGGAACTCCGCGCCGGCGAGCTCGTCGACGAAATCGATCTCGGCGCCGTTCAGGAGCGCCAGCGAGACCACGTCCACGACCGCGGCGGCGCCATCGCGCTCGACCTTCAGGTCGTCGGCGTC
>DATGIN010000280.1:0-3207 GCA_035295705.1 Caulobacteraceae bacterium | reverse complement strand
TACCAGCGGCACGCGGCCGCTTGGGCGGACGTGCGCCGCTCGGAGCGCTTCATCGAGAGGCCGTGGATCGACAAGTTCGCGGCGCTGCTGCCGCCCGGGGCCACTGTGCTCGACATCGGCTGCGGCGCGGGCGAGCCGATCGCGCGGTTCCTCGCCGGATCCGGCTTTGCGGTGACCGGAGTCGACGCATCGCAGGCCCTTATCGACGTCGCCCGCGCCAACCTCCCGAACATAGACTGGCGCGTCGGCGACATGCGCACGCTGGCGCTCGATCGCACGTTCGATGGCCTTCTCGCCTGGCACAGCTTTTTCCACCTGGGTCACGACGACCAGCGCGGTATGTTTGACGTGTTCGCCCGGCACGCCGCCCCGCGCGCGGCGCTGATGTTCACGAGCGGCCCCGAAGCCGGGGAAGCGCTGGGCCAGTTCGAGGGCGAGGCCCTCTATCACGCCAGCCTGGACCCGGCGGAATACCGCGCCCTGCTTGCCGCCGCCGGCTTCAACGTGATCGAGCACGTCGCGCACGATAGGACCACAGGCGACTCGACAATCTGGATCGCCCAGCGGCGGGGCTAAAGGCCTGTCAGGCCTTCGAGAGCAACGGGGCGTCGATGCTCACCCGCGTGTACCACCACGCTTCGCATAGAAGCCGGACTCGGCCGCCATAAGTGACGGATCTCGACGGCGCGTGGCCTCGGGTGATGCAACGGCGTCGGGTAGCGCATGGCGACGGCTCCCGGGAACCGGACCAGCTCCGCGCCCAATTCGACCGCCATCTTGAGCGCGATGGCGTCGATCAGGGCCTCGAGGTCGGTCGCCGCTTCCGCGGTCAGACATCTCTCGCGCACGCCGGGACCGGATGGCTGGGGGAGTAGGCTACGATCCTACATTCCATGGTTCAGAGCCATGTGTCCTACCAGTTAGACGATCCCCCATCCGGGCCGCGGCCGAGAGGCTTTAGACCAAGGCCCCCGCCGCTCGCAAACTGCGCCGCGAGAGCCTTCGCGCCTCTAGATGGTCGCTCGTTCGTCAAAACCTACACTGCCGTCATCTTCGGCGGGCGCCTTCGCCACAGCGGTGACCCGGGCGGCCGACGGCCCTTGCCAGCATGCGGCCGTCATCGCGTCGAGGTCCCTCGGCGCGCCGATCACCAACATCTCCACCGATCCATCCGAGCGGTTACGCACCCAGCCGTCCAGCCCCAGCGCCTGGGCGCGCCGCATCGCCCACCATCGGTAGCCCACGCCCTGCACGCGGCCGCGGACGAGAAGGCGCAACGCTGAGCGGGCGGCCGGCATGCGACGATCCTTACGCATCGCGCAGGCGGCGTCTAAGGTCTGCGCTTCGTCGTCGTCACCGAGCCTGCCATGGATATCGCCCCGCAAACCCCTACCCGCCCGCTCGGCCGCACCGGGCTGTCGGTCTCGGCGCTGGGGGTCGGAACGAACCGATGGCGACAGGGCGACAACGACGCCAACGTGCGCGAGACCTTCAAGGCGCTGCTCGACGGTGGGATCGACTTCATCGACACCGCCGAAGTCTATGGTTTCGGCAAGTCCGAGCGGTTGATCGGCGACTGCATCAGGAGCGACGGCCGACGCGGCTTCGTTGCCTCCAAGTTCGCCCCGTTCGTCGCGCGGACGTCGGCGCGACATCTCATGGCAGCGCTCGATCGCACGTTGGAGCGGCTCGGCCTGACCAGCGTCGATCTCTACTACGTCCATTTCCCCTTGCCGCTGACGGACATGGCGACGTTCGCCGACGGGCTCATCGAAGCCGCAAAGTCGGGCAAGGCGCGGACCGTCGGCGTGAGCAACTTCAGCGCCGACCAGATGCGCCGCGTCGCAGATCGCCTCGCCAAGGCGGACGTGCCGCTGGCGGCGAACGAAGTGCACTACAGTCTTGCGCATCGAGCGCCCGAAAAGAACGGCGTGCTCGATGCCTGCCGCGAACTGGGGACGTCTCTGGTCGCCTACTTCCCGCTCGCATCCGGGCGGCTGACGCGCGGGCCGGACCCCGCGAAGCCGGATAGGCTGGACGCCCTCAAGCGCACGCTCGGCGAGATCGCCGAGGGCCGGCAGGCGACCCGCGGCCAGGTGGCGCTTAGCTGGCTGCTCGCCCGCGACGCCGCCGTCATCCCCATCCCCGGCGCCTCGAAGGCGCGGCATGCCCAGGAGATCTGCGCAGCGCTGAGCCTGCAGCTGACCCCGGATGAGTTCGCCGCCATCGACACAGCGTCAACCGCGCCGCCGCGCTAGGCCGCAGGGCTCGGCCGCCGTCTGCCCACGCGCCAGGCGGCATAGGCGGCGACGCCAAGGAGTGTCCAGGCCGAGAAGAAGACCTTCGTCTCCAGCTGCAGGTTCCAGAACAGATAAAGGCACCCGACGATCGCGCCCGGCCCGATGACCCACGCGAGGGGCGCCCGATAGATGCGCGGCTGGTCGGGCGCGCGAACACGCAGCACGAGAAGACAGGCAGAGACAGCGATGAAAGCCACGAGCGTGCCGGCGTTGGCGAGCGCGGCGATCTGATCGAGCGGCGCAAGTCCGGCGAGCGCGCCCACGGCGATGGCGGTTACGAGGATCATGCGCACCGGCGTGCGGGTGACGGCGTTCACGCGGGCAAGCCGGGCTGGCAGCAGACCGTCGCGCGCCATCACGAAGAAGATCCGGCTTTGCCCGTAGAGGAAGGCGAGGATCACGGTGGGGATAGCCACGACGGCCGCGCCGGCGATCATGAACGCCATGCCGCCCTCGCCCACGCCTCGCAGGATGACCGCGAGCGGCTCAGGACTGTTGGCGAAGGTCTGGAACGGCGCCGCGCCGACCGCGACCGTCGCGACGGCGATGTAGAGGGCCGTACAGATGACCATCGACCCGACGATGCCGATGGGAAGATCGCGGCCCGGTCGCCGGGTTTCCTCGGCGGCGGTCGACAGGGCGTCGAATCCGTAGAAGGCGAAGAACATGATGGCGGCCGCCGCCATCACGCCGTGACGCTTGCCGCCGGTCACCGGTCCCACGAAGCCGTAAGGATCGAACGGCCTCAGGTTGGAGGCTTTGAAATGCAGGGTCGCCACGGCAATGAACACCAGGAGCGCCAGGATCTTCACCCCCACCAGGAACCCGTTGACGGTCGCGCTTTCGCGCGTCCCCAGCATCAGGGCGCCCGACACGATCGCGATGATGACGATCGCCGGCACGTTGA
>DATGIN010000279.1:0-8791 GCA_035295705.1 Caulobacteraceae bacterium | reverse complement strand
TCGGGCGTTAGGGTCGGCATCTGGGGCCAGACTTGAGATGCTTGCGGCGAGGCGAGCGTCGCGATCGTCCGAAGCGGATCAGAGAGAGTGAGACTCATGCACACGCCTAAACTTGCACTGTTCGCCGCAGCGTCGGCGCTCGCGTTGCCGGCGGTGGCGGCGCCCGCGCATGCCGCATCGCCGGTGGCGCCGGCGCGGACCTACGCCGACCTGCTCGAGCCCATCCCCAACGCCAGCGCCAAGCTCGCTGTCGCTGAGAACGAGCACCACGTGAACACCTACCTGGCGCAATACCGCAGGATTCGTCATCGCCGGTGGTGGCACGGCCACTGGGTCTACTACTGGGGCTACGGAACGCCCTACTACTACGGCACGCCGTACCCCTATTACGGTTACGGCTACCCGTACTACTATCACCATCACCATCACCATCATCACCACCACCATCACAACCACTTCTACTGATGCGGTGAGCGACCGGTCGGCCCGCGCGGCGCTCACGTGGGCCTGAGCGCGCGGTGCTTTGCGGGCGGGAGCGGGCGGCGGGGCTGAAGACCTCGGGAAGAGTCGATCGCCGCCGGCGGCGAGGCTACGCCCGGGTCCGTTTTGGCGCTGGCGGCGTTTCCTTCTGAGCGGCGAGCGCGCGATCCCGCGCTTTGGCGGCCCGCAGCATGTGGCGGTAGGTGCCGTCGAAGACGGTGTTGGTGGACGATGTCCAGCGGCTGCCTTCGCCCAGGGCATCGCGGCTGGCGTGGATGCGCCTGGCCTGCAACTCGCGCTCGGCGGCTTCCTCCTCCTCCATAGGCTCGAGCTCGAGCTCGGACTCCTCGGGGATGACGATCGCCTGCACGAAAGGCTCGCCCTTGCGGAACACATGCGTGATCCCTTTCGGGGGCGCCTTGAAGATCACGAAGAACACCATCGGCCACCAGCTGGTGCGGATCAGCGCCGGGACGGCCAGAGGCACATCGTCGATTCCCGGCTGGTAGTAGCGCGGGTGGGTCTCGAACCGCACCGCCCAGCCGGGGGGAACCTTCAGGTCGAGGACGAACTGGTGCGAGTAGTAGGCGTCGCCAAACGTGCGGAACGGGGGCCACATCAGCGTCGAGTCTTCCGGCGGCGCGCCCCAGTCGCCGTCCAGCCGCACCCGCCCGCGGACGGTCGAGACGCGCAGCTCCTCGTCGAACGGGTAGAGCACTTCCAGCCCGTAGCGGGCGCTCTCCGAGAACGGCGTGCAGTGCCACATCTGCTCCAGGTTGCCGTCCGCCCGCGGCTGCGGATCGCCGCCCCAGCCGGGCACGGGCATCTCGGTCCGCCGTGGCTCGGTGCCCGGCCGGTGCAAACGGTATTTGACGATGGGCATGGTGAGAGCGCGCCTCCTCGCTTCGCGACCATAACGCGCCCCCGCCGGTGAAGCTCCGCTTAGAGCTCGAACCTCGCTTCGATTAGGGCGCGGGCGGTGTTCGCGGCGGAAGTCAGGCGAACAGGTCTTCGAAGTTCCTGCGGTAGAAGCGGTCCTTGGCCTCCTCGGAAAGGCCGTCGAAGGTCGACTCGAACCGCTCGATAGGGTTCTTCGTCCCCTCCGGATGCGGATAGTCGCTGGAGAACAGGAAGAGCTCCTCACCGCCGTCGCGGATGATCGCCCCGGCGTCTTCGGTCGCGTAGGGCGTGAAGCGCACGGCCCGACGGATGAACTCCGACGGCGGGGCGGAGAGCGAGGCGACCACGGGGTCGGTCTTCCGCCACCCCTTCCACGCCTGGTCGAGCCGCCGCAGCATGTCGGGCGCCCAGCCGGCGCCCAGCTCGATCACCCCGCCGCGCAAGCCCGGATGCCGATCGAACACCCCGTCCAAAGCCAGCGACGCCAGGAAGTTCTGCGGCGCGAAGTTGAGCGCGAAATAGTCCTTGGCCCTCAGGTTCTCGCCTCCGCCCAGCCAGTCCTTCGGCCGCGGATGGCCGTTCTTGTGGTAGGCGGGCGGCAGCGAAGGCGAGGCCGCGCCCACGTGCAGCACGAAGGGGACGTGCGCCTCGGCGAGCCTGGCCCAGACGATGTCGAGGTCCGGATGCCCGGGCGAGCGTTCGCCGGCCGGCGCGGCCGGGATCCAGATCGCCTTCACGCCCTCGGCGATCGCGGCGTCGATCTCGGCCGCGGCGCGCTCCGGGTCGTCCAGCGGCACGACGCCGACGCCCATCAGGCGGGCGTCGCCGGCGCAGAAGGCGCCCATGGCGCGGTTCAACGCGCGGCTGCCGCCATACTTCACGTCCGGATCGGGCGAGGGCAGGAACTGCGAGCCTGCGAAGGTAGTGAACACCAGCTGGCGGGCGAAGCCCAGGTCGTCCAGCGCCTTGGTGCGCTCGCTGGGGTCGATCGCGCCATAGGCCGCCCATCCCTTCGGACCGGCCACGACGCCGGTGGCGATCTCGGCGGTGGCCGCCGCGTCCTTCTGCCGTTCTAGGGCACGAAGAATGGCTTTCTCGGCCCCGGAGCCGCCGGCCTCCAGCCGCATCGACCCGAGCCGGTCGCGGACGGCCGGATCCGCATGGCTCGAGAGCCAGTCCAGGCTCTCCATGATGTGGCTGTCGGCATCGTTGATGACGCGCCCGGCGGCGTAGGGCATGGCGTTTGGTCCTGAGCGTTTGTTTCCCTAGCGGAACGGTACCGGCCGACCCCGCGAAGGGTCAAGCGATCGGCCGTGCGCTCAGCGCCCGCCGCACATTTGCGAGCCCTGGCGCTCGTAGTCGACCAGGGGGCCAAGTCCCATGCTCTTGCGCCGCGCATCGACGTCCGCCTCGTCGCGGATCAGACGCGCCTTGAACTCCCCGTCGACGCACGTCCCTTGCGTGCCGAACTCCTGCGGTCGGTTGTCGTGCACGAGCAGGCGATCATCCAGGTAGGCGTAGTCGCGCCCCGTCGCGGCGCCTTTCGCGGCCGCATCGCCGATGAGCTTCAACGCGGCGTGCTGGAACGCCGGATCGTCGTCGGCGTGCTGAACGAGCAGCCATGCCTTGTCCTCGACGTCCTCGCCCCAGACCCGCGGATCGGGCCAGCCGATCTGGTCCAAGAGATGCTTCACGAAGTCGGTCGACATGTGGTCGACGCGCACCATGCGCGGCTTGCGTTCCTGCAGGCACGCCTCAGGCGTCATGTCCGCCCCGCACTGCGGCTGGAGACGCGTCAGCTGGTCCAGATCGGCCCACAGCACGAGCTGGCCGGCGATGCAGATCGGGCCGGTGGCGTTGCAGCCGGAGTGACCCACGTCGGCCACGGTCTTGTCGATGTAGTTGTCCACCTGCGCGCCGGACAAGTCCGCATTCTGGGCGTCGATGTTCCAGTCGCCCGCCGTCGCCCGGTCGGCCGCCAGAAGGCGCTGCAGCCGCGCAAGCGCGTCCGCGGCGGCCGGACAGCCGCTGGCGGAGGCGGCGGCGATGGAGCATCCCGCCGCCTTCAGCCGAAGCTCGTAGGCCGAGGTCGCCAGCGAGGCCCGGCCGGCGGCGCAGACCCGCTCTGTCGGGGTGCAAGTCGGCTGCTCGGCGGCGGCGAACAGCGCCTCGGCCGTCAGCTGGCCGGTCGGAACCGCCGAGGGGTCTTCGGCAAGCGCCGCAGCGGGGAAGAGCAGCGCGGCGAGCGCCAGCGCGAGCGCGCCGCAGCGCCGTAGAAGAGGAAGGCGTCTCATGCGGCGGAAGCTATGCGGAAGCCTTCGCTACAAGGCAACACGCTCTTGCCAGGGCTCGCGCCCCGGCGCGCTGAAGACCAGACCTGGGTATAGCAGGCGCCGCTAACGATTCCCCGGCCAATCAGTCCTCGTCCATCTTCAGGGCGGCGATGAAGGCTTCCTGGGGGATCTCGACCTTGCCGAACGCCCGCATGCGCTTCTTCCCCTCCTTCTGCTTGTCGAGCAGCTTGCGTTTGCGGGTGGCGTCGCCGCCGTAGCACTTGGCGGTCACGTCTTTCCTGAGGGCGCGGACGGTTTCACGCGCGATGATCTTGCCGCCGATGGCGGCCTGGATCGGAATCTGGAAGAGATGCGGTGGGATCAGCTCCTTCATCTTCTCGACCATGGCGCGGCCACGGGTCTCGGCGCGCGTGGCGTGCACCAGCATGGCGAGCGCATCGACCGGCTCGGCGTTGACCAGGATCTGCATCTTGACGAGGTCGCCCTCGCGGTAGTCGGCGAGTTCGTAGTCGAAGCTCGCATAGCCTCTGGAGACGCTTTTCAGCCGATCGTAGAAGTCGAACACGACCTCGTTCAAAGGCAGGTCGTAGACCACCATGGCGCGCGTTCCGACGTAACTGAGCTCGCGCTGGGACCCGCGGCGGTCCTGGCAGAGCTTGATCACCGCGCCCAGGTAGTCGTCCGGCGTGAAGATGGTGGCCTTGATCCAGGGTTCGGCGATCGCGGCGATGCGCACCGGATCGGGCATGTCGGCGGGATTGTGCAGCTCGAGCACGGAGCCGTCGGTCAGCGTGATGCGGTAGATGACCGAGGGCGCGGTCGCGATCAGGTCGAGGTCGAACTCGCGGGTCAGCCGCTCCTGGATGATCTCGAGGTGTAAGAGGCCGAGGAATCCGCAGCGGAAGCCGAAGCCGAGCGCGGCCGAGGTCTCCATCTCGTAGGTGAACGAGGCGTCGTTCAGCCTAAGCCGCGCGACGGCGGCGCGCAGGTCCTCGAAGTCGGCGGCGTCGGTGGGATAGAGGCCGCAGAAGACGACCGGCTGCACCGCCTGGAAACCGGGCAGGGCGGCCGCGGTCGGGTGGCGCTCGTCGGTGATGGTGTCGCCGATGGCGGCGTCGGCCACGTCCTTGATCTGGGCGGTGAGGAAGCCGATCTCGCCCGGCCCGAGCGCCGGGACGTCCGTCTGCTTGGGGCGGAAAACGCCCAGCCTATCGACCTTGTAGGTCGCGCCGGTCTGCATCAGGCGCACGGCCTGGCCGTTGCGGAGCACGCCCTCGAACACGCGCAGGAGGACGACCACGCCCAGGTAGGCGTCGTACCAGGCGTCGACGAGCAGCGCCTTGAGCGGCGCGTTCACATCGCCCTTCGGCGGCGGGAGGCGATGGACGATGGCTTCGAGCACGTCGTGCACGCCGAGGCCGGTCTTGGCCGAGACCTCGACGGCATGGGTCGCATCGAGGCCGATCACCTGCTCGATCTGCTCGCGGACGCGGTCCGGCTCGGCGGCAGGCAGGTCGATTTTGTTCAGGACCGGGACGATCTCGTGGTCGTGCTCGATGGCCTGGTACACGTTGGCCAGCGTCTGCGCCTCGACGCCCTGGCTGGCGTCAACGACCAGCAGCGAGCCCTCGCAGGCGGAGAGCGAGCGCGAGACCTCGTAGGCGAAGTCCACGTGCCCGGGCGTGTCCATGAGGTTGAGCACGTAGTCGAGGCCGTCGTCGGCGCGGTAGTCCAGGCGCACGGTCTGCGCCTTGATGGTGATGCCGCGCTCGCGCTCGATCTCCATGGAGTCGAGCACCTGCTCCTTCATCTCGCGGAGGGTGAGCCCGCCAGTGGTCTGGATCAGCCGGTCGGACAGCGTCGACTTGCCATGGTCGATGTGCGCGATGATGGCGAAGTTGCGAATCCGATCCGGCGCAGTGGTCATGGCCGGCGGGGTCTAGCCCATCCGCCTCGGCGAGGGGAGTGGCGGCCATTCGCCGTGAAGGGGCTCTCGGGCGCGTGGGGTTCGGCGCGGAAACGAATCGAAGCTTTGCTGTATCCTCGCCGTGGTTAGGCCGCAAAGGGGGCGCACGGTGGCGTCAGTTTTGTCGGGGCCTTCTCCAGGAGTTTGATCATGGACCGCCGTATCCTGCTCTCGTCGGGGCTCGTCATGCTGGGCAGCCAGCTGCTTCCGTCGGCTGCGCGGGCGCAGGACGATGACCAGCGGGGCGACGAACACGACGATCACCATGACGAAGATCACCGCGACGACGAGCACGACGACCGCAACCGCATGCCGCCGCCGGACCATGGCGCGCGCTACCGCCCGGCGCCGACCTACGGCGAAGACGAGCTGGTGAACCGCGTCTCCGACTTCTTCGGGGTGACGGCCGAGAGCGCCGGCGCGGTGATCGAGCATGCGTTCCGCGACAACGGCCAGCCCACCGGCTACATCGCCGGGACGGAGGGCTCCGGCGCCTTCGTCGCCGGCCTGCGCTATGGCCGCGGCCTGCTCTACATGAAGGAGTTCGAGCGCAAGACGGTCTACTGGCAGGGGCCGTCGATCGGCTGGGACTTCGGCGGCAACGCCTCGCGCGTCTTCACCCTCTGCTACAATCTTCAGTTCCCGGACATGATCTATCGCCGCTTTCCCGGCGTCGAGGGCTCGGCCTACCTGGTCGCGGGTCTGGGCGTGAACTACCAGCGGGCCGAGGACATCACTCTCGCCCCCATCCGCGCCGGCGTGGGCCTACGGCTCGGCGCGAACGTCGGCTACCTCAGCTACAGCCGCGAGCGCCACATCGCGCCGTTCTAGCTCCGCCGCGCCGCGACGAGCTTGGCGCGCTTGGCGGTCCATGACGCGTGCGCCGCTCGCGCGAGCCTAACGACCGTTCCGTCCCGCTAGTCGTCGTACTCCAGGGTGTAGGTCAGCGTCTCGCTGGTGTTGGCTGGGACGCGGACGGACCACACCGGGTCGCCGCCTTTCGTCCCGTGCGGCTGCGACTCCGCCGAGACGACGCCGTTGACGAACGCGTCGACCCCTGGCTGGCGGATCTCGACCGTCACCGGCACGGGCTTGGCGTTCGTGATCTCCGCTGCGAAGCTCATGCTGTCGCGGCCGCCATGCACGAGCGTGCGATCGACCATGCGCAGGTGCGCGGTGACGTCGCTGGCCGGCCCGACGGCGATCTCGAACGGCGCGTCCTTGGCGACATCGTCGATCGTCTTCGACCCGACGAAGAGCTCCCCGCCGGAAGCGCGCTGCTGCCTCAGCCACACCGTGCCTTGCGGCAGGGCCACGCCGAGGCCCTTCGCCGCCGTGTTCTGAAAGCGCAGCGTGGCGGTGGCCGCCTGGACGCCCTGGTCGCCGACGCTCGCGCCAACGGAGGCGGCCGCGACGGCATAGACGCGCTCGAAGGTCACGTTCGGCTGGTCGAGGAAGGCGACCTGCTTGGTCTGCAGCGCGGCCACCGTCGTCGGCTGGGCGAGGGTGTAGAGCTTGTAGTCGCCAAGCTGGCTTTGGATCGCGAGCGCGACCTTCTGCAGCCGAACCTCGCGCTTGTACGCCGTCACCACCGCCGTCGAAGCCGGTGCGGGCATGGGGACCTGCTGCGGCGGCGGGAGCGGCGGCGGCGGCGGTGGCGGATAGATCCAGCCCGCGTGGGTGGTCTGGTTCGGCCAGCAGGCCAGCTCGACCGCTTTCGCGTTCGGGCGGGCGATCTCGACCGCGACCCGCGAGAGATGGCCGGCGACGACGGCGGTCGGCGCGTTCGCGAAGCTCACCTGCGAGGAATTCGCCAGGGTGATCCAACCGCCGAGCGCAAGCGAGCGGCCGTCGGGCGCGAGCTTGGCCACATAGTCGGCCGACCAGTTCAGACGCACGCTGAGGTAGGAGAGGGTGACGGTGTAGCGCCCGGCGGTCTGCGCATCGGCGAGCGCGGAGAGGACGGGGCGCGCCGCCAACCCCTTCGGCATGTGGTCGAAAACCAGCGCCTCCGCACCGCCGCTGCAGTGCAGGGCCTCGAAGCCGTGGTCGGTCTGGAGCACCGTCCCCTCGGGAGCGGAGCGGACGATCGCGCGCTCCTCGCTGACCTTGCCGGTTCGGGCGTCGATGCGGCGCAGCGTCACCGTCTCGCCGACCGAGCGCGCCAGCATGGAGGCGGGATCGAGCAGGTCGTAGTCGAAGTTGCGCTCGACCACGCCCGCGGGCAGGCCCTCGATCGCGGCGCTCTGCGGCACGATGCCGTCGGCGACGCCCTCGAAGAGGACGCGGCTGCGCCCGGCCGGCACGTCGACGATGCGGGTCTCGGTGATGAGGGCGAGCCCGTTGTCGCTCGCCGCAAGGCCCGCCGTCGCCACCGGTCCATCGCGGTAGATGGTGACCGCGACCTTGTCCGGACCCGCCGAGACAACGTCATCGGCGCTGGCCGCGCTGGCGGCGAACAGAAACAGGGCGACCGCAGCCATCTCCAATCCTCCGCGGTAGGGGGAGGATGTTAGGGGTCGCGACATCGGAAGTTTTCCGCCCTACCAGCCGGTCTCGACGGTGGCGGTGAGCAGGGTCTGGCCGTTTGCAGGCACGGGCGCCGACCAGCCGAGCGTCGTGGCGTCGATCCGGCGGCTCCTGATGCTTTCGCTGATGACCTGGGTGCCTCTGCCATAGAGGCCAGCCTGGCGAATCTGGACCGTCACCGCCTCCGGCCGCGCGTTGCGGATCAGGTACGACATCATGTAGGGGTCGCGTCGTTTGCCGACTTTGGTATTGGAGACCAGCGTCGGCTGTACGGTGACATCGAAGGCGTCGCCGATCTTGACCGCCAGCTCCGAGCCCTGCGGCGTGTGGTCGATGTTGTTCTCGCCGAGGAACTTGGGCTCGCCGGCGACGTCGCGCTCATAAACGCGGATCGCGCCCGCCGGCAGGCCGGCCGCGAGTCCGCCGGCGGTGGAGTTCACGAAGTCGACCACGACGCTGGCGCTGGCCGGATTGTCGGCGCTCTGAAAGCTCGAGAGGTTGAACTGGTAGACCTTGTGCGCGCTGACGCCGTGCGCGCTCAGGAATCCGACCTGCTTGGTCTGGTTCTGCGCGATCGTGGTGCGCTCGGGCAGGCTGTAGATGTAGACGTCGCCGAGCGCCT